>JBPBQT010000401.1:0-24975 GCA_050955065.1 Janthinobacterium lividum
TCTACGCCGGCGCGACCGTGCTCGGCCGGATCACGATCGGCCGCGGCTCGACGATAGGCGGCAATGTCTGGCTGACCTACAGCGTCCCGCCCAACAGCAGCATCGCGCAGGCGCAGATGCGCAATGGCTGACGCGCCCCGCGCAGGCCCGAATGAACGCCCTTCCGCGGATCCGCACGAGACTTCGCCGGACGTGACGGCGCTCCCCTCCCGCGATACCGGCGACGCGGCGGCCGCGCTGGATCGGCTGGCCGAGTTCGTCGATCGCCATCCGCGGCTGTTCGTGCTCACCGGCGCCGGCTGCAGCACCGAGTCGGGCATCGAGGACTACCGCGACGCGCAGGGCCAATGGAAGCGGCCGATGCCGACCACCTACCAGGCTTTTACCCAGGACGCGCTGATGCGCGGCCGCTACTGGGCCCGGGGCATGATCGGCTGGCGGGGGTTCGGCCGCGCGCGACCAAACGCGGCGCATGCGGCGCTCGCACGCTGGGAACTGAACGCCGTCGCTGGCGACGGCCGCTCGCTCCCTTCCCTGCTGGTGACGCAGAACGTCGACGGCCTGCACGAGGCCGCGGGCAGCCGCAACGTGGTCGATCTGCACGGGCGGCTCGACCGGGTGCGCTGCCTGGCATGCAACGCGCGGTTCGGACGCGACGCGATGCAGGCGGAACTGGAGCGGCGCAACCCCGCATGGGTCGATCTCGACGCGCGCCTCGGACCGGACGGCGACGCGGATCTGGAAAATGCGGCGTTCGCCGACTTCGACGTGCCGACGCACGCCGGTTGCGGCGGCATGCTGAAACCGGATGTGGTGTTCTTCGGCGAACCGGTGCCGCGCGAGCGGGTCGACCAGGCGTTCGCCGCGCTGGCGGCGTCCGATGCGATGCTGGTCGTCGGCTCGTCGCTGATGGTGTATTCGGGCTACCGCTTCGCACTGGGCGCGGCCGAACGCGGCCTGCCGATCGCGGCGATCAACATCGGCCACACGCGCGCCGACGCCTTGCTCGGCGTGAAGGTCGAAGCGCGCGCCTCGACGGTGCTCGCACAGCTGTTCCCGGAGGCCGGCACCTAGAGGGTGCCGTGCACTTCCGCAAGCGCGCCCATACACCCTCTGCCGGGACGGCGGGCAGAATAGCGGACAGGAAGGCGAGCGTCAGGCGGCCCGCGATGCCGGCCCGCACCACTGTCACCGTCCGACCCGAGCGTCGATGAAACGCGTGGTATCTGCGAAGCTGGGCGACAGGAAGCGCAACATCGGCGCGAAGGTGCCGATGATCTGCGGGTGCGCCGCGTGCGCGTACAGGCGGTCCTCGACCGGCGCGCCATGCGCACGCAGCGCCGCCGCGAGCCGCACCGTGTTGCCCGGGTCGACGGTCTTGTCGTTGCGACCGGCCAGCAACAGCATCGGCGGCGACGCGCCGTCGACATGCGTGATCGGCTGGGTGTCCGCCAGCCCCGCGGGCGTCGTGAAGATCGCCTTCAGCGCGTCGTCGTGCAGCGGCAGGAAGTCGTACGGTCCGGCGAGTCCCACGACTGCGCGCAGGTCGCGCTGCGGATCCATGCCGACCGCCGCCAGCCAGCGTCTGTCGAGCGCGAGCATGGCCGCCAGATACGCGCCCGCCGAATGACCGACCAGCACGATGCGCGACGGGTCGCCGCCGTACTGCGCCGCATGCGCGCGGGCAAAGGCCACCGCCCGCGCGGCATCCTGGACGAACGCGGGATACGTCACCTGCGGGTAGATCCGGTAATCGGGCAGGAACGTCAGATAACCGTGCCGCGCCAGCGCCGCCGCGACGAAGGCATAGGCCTCCTTGTTGCCGGACTGCCAGCTTCCACCGTATAGAAACACCACGACCGGCAACCCGCGCGCGACGCCGGCATGCGGGCCGGCGCCGATGTCGGCGCCGGTAGCGGCGGAAACACCGGCGCGGGGACCGGTGGACATCGCGGCATCGGCCGCGGCATCGGTCCCCTTCCCCGAAGTGACCGGTCGATACACATCCAGCGTCTGCCGGGCGTCGTCGCCATAGGCGATGTTGTGTGCGACCGTCACGTCATGGCCCGCCGCCATCCGGTTCAACGTCGCCACGCAGCCGCCAAACCACGGGCACAGCACCAGCGTCAGCACCGCGAGCAGCCGGCGATGCCGCGCGACGCCGACGCGCGGCGGACGCAACGCGAGGTCGGTCGCGCCGCTCACAGACCGATGATCCGTTGCGCGATGCGGGCGAGCAGGCTGCCCATCACGAGCTGCCCTTCCACGGCCAGCATGCAGATGCATTCGCCGTGCGACTCGACGCGCGGCTGGTGCCGCAGCGATTGGTCGGACTCGATCAGGTCGCCGGGACCCAGGATCGCGCCCTCGTCGTCAAGGGCGCCGTACAGCACGCAGGTGTATTCGGGACCGGTATGGGTATGGAGCGGCAGCGACGCGCCAGGCTGCGCGCGCAATAGCAATACCTTCGCCGCGGGGTCGCCCGGGAACGAGATCTTCGCCCAGCGAATGCCCGGCGAGACCGGCCGCCAGGGGGTGATCGGAAAGGCCGTCAGCGGGGATGGAACCGCCATGCCGGCCGGTAACGGCGGCATGCGGCGCGGCGCGGCACCCGTGTCAGGCGTCGTCGCCGCGGGCATGCGCGCCCCGTTTCCCCCTGCGGCGCGCGCATCCATGCGCCGCGCGGCGCTTTCGGGATCGGCCAGCAGGGCCGCCACGCCAGCTTCCCGGTCCGCGCTCAGCGCCACGGGTTCCGCGGTGGCGAGCAGCGCGCCGCCTACCCCTTCCATCAGACGCAGCGTGCGGCGGCATGACGGACACCGCGAAACATGGGACGCGACCACGAGCGCCGGTCCGGGGGGAAGATCGCCGGTGGAGAAACGCAGCAGCGTGTCGTCGTGCGGATGGTGAACGATCATTGCGGCCAGCCAGGCATGCCGCGCGGGCCGACCGCCCGCTCGCGCCACGACACAGGCAACGACACGGGCAATGGGGCCTGGCGCCGCGTCGCCTGTGGGATCTCAATGCTCATTCCGACCATTCTCCGAGTAAAGTCCGTAACTTCTGCGCCGCCAGCCGCAAGCGCGATTTCACCGTGCCCAAAGGCAGATCCAGTTCCCGCGCCACATCGGCATGCGCTTTGCCATGAAAAAAAGCCAGCAAAATCACCCGCGACTGTTCGTCCGGCAGCTGGCCAAGCGCACGCTGCACGTGATCCGCGCGCTGCTGCGCCGACGCGCGCCATTCCGCGCTCATCTCGACGCCGCGGCTTTCGCCGTCGCTTTCGCTGGCCCCCGTATCGGACGAATCGTCTGCAACCGTATCGATCACGCGCCGGCGGGTGACGTCGATCCGCAGATTGCGCGCGATCGTGTAGATCCAGGTTGCCGCACCCGCCTTCGCCGCATCGAACTGCGCCGCCTTGCGCCATACCAGCAGCATGGCTTCCTGACTCAGGTCGTCCGCCTGCTCCGGCGGCGCCCCGGCACGGATGAGGAAGCCCTTCAGGCGCGGCGCGAAATACGTGAACAATTCGCTGAACGCCGCGCGATCCGCATGCTGCGCCACCCGTTGCAACAATTGCGCGTGATGCTGCTGGTCGGCCGGGCCGCGGTCGGCGTCGATCACCACATGGCACCGACAAACGCGACGACCACGGCAGGATACGGCTGCGCCGGCGCCCATCGCATGCCACCCGTCCGGCAGCCGTCCGGCACCGGAACGGTGATGTCACATCCAAGCGGTAATCGCACGACTTTCATGTCCTTGATCTTTGTACGTGGTGCAGGGTACGCTGGATCACCGCAAGCGCGATTCGTCGAGGCTGTGACGGGCGATCCGGTCGGATCCGTCGTTCGTCTAATCATGTGTACGGCGGTGGACCAGCCTCTCAATGCGCATCGGCGGATGCATCGGGTGCGGACCACGCACAGGATTATATTCGGAGATATCCTGTAAAACACCCCGACCCCACCGGCATGTATATCGTACATACGTTTGTTTACTTCGGTTAGCGGTGCCGTATGGCGATCCGGAAAAGGACCGGCCGGCATCTTTTTCGGGAAATCTCGCGACAATCGCCCGCCATGTTCCACGACGGCGTTTCCCCGCCGCGGCCGCTTCGATGGCGCGTATCGGCGACTGGCATGCGGCTTGCGCCGTCGCAGGTGTCCCAGGTGGCGAACCCCGCCACCGATCCGACCGGAGCCATCCCATGAATGCATCCTCGAAAGATTCCCAGGCGCTCGAACAGGCCACCACCGGCGCGGGCCTGAGCGGCGACGCGAACGATGCGCGCTCGCCGAACCCTGCCCCCTCGGCACCCGCACCCGGTGTGTCGGACACGCCGGCGACGTCGGATTCTCCGTCCACTGCGAACCCCGCGGCGTCATCCGGCGGCGCGAGCGAGCCCTCAGCGTCGCAGGCGTTTCCGGACGCCTCCAAACCCGGCAGCGAGCCGCCTTCCGAGGCGGGAAAATCGGACAAACCGAAAGTCCCCGTGCCGACGCAGGACGCGCAAGGCGAACTGCCGTCACCCGATGCAGTGGGCGAAGCGGGTTAGACCCGTCAGAGCACCGACGCCAGGGGCGCGTCGGCCAGCCCCGCGGGGAACAGGGCGGCTTCGAACTGCGCGGCGGGTACCGCCTTGCCAAACAGAAAGCCTTGCGCCTCCAGACATCCCCACCGCAACAACGCGGCGGCCTGCTCGACGGTTTCCACGCCCTCGGCGATCACACGCAGATCGAAATTGTGCGCGAGGAAAATGATCGCCTGGATCACCGCGCCATCCTTCGGGTCGGCCACCAGGTTCGTCACGAAGGACTTGTCGATCTTCAGCCGGGTCAGCGGAAAGTTCTTCAACAGGCTCAACGACGCATAACCGGTGCCGTAGTCGTCGAAGGCGATTCGCACGCCGGCTCTGCACAGCGCGCGCAACGGTTCGAGAATGACGTCGTCGCGGCGCAGAATGGTCGTTTCGGTGATTTCGATCTCCACCGCCGACGGCGGCAGCCCGTGCCGCCGGATCGGCTGCATCACGCTGGCGAAGAGCTGGCCGCTGACGACCTGCCGGCCGAACAGGTTGATGCTCATCTGAAAGTCGGCAAAGCCGGCCCTGCGCCAGCGCGCCGCCTGAGCGCATGCCACTTCGAGGATCCGTTTGCCCACGACGGCCGCCAGCGAACTGCTTTCCAGCATCTCGATGAAATCCGGCGGCCCGAGCAGGCCACGGGCGGGATGCCGCCAGCGCAGCAACGCCTCGGCGCCGAGTATCCGGCGCGTTGCCAGGTCGACCTGCGGCTGGTAGAACAACTCCAGTTGTCCGGCGTCGAGCGCGTCATGCAGCTCCTGCTCGAGACTGCGCCGTTCGACCGCGGCATCCCGCAGCGCCGGCACGAAGAAACGATGGGTCATCGGCCCCTCGCCCTTCGCCTGATACAGCGCCAGATCCGCGTTGCCGAGCAGATCACGGGAATCGTCCGCATCCGCGGGATACGAGGCGACGCCCAGGCAGACGCCCACCGAGACGCGCTGACCATCCAGTTCGACGGGTTCGGCAAGGATCGCGCCGAGTCGGCGGCAAACGGCGCTCAGTTCGGCCTGACTGCCGTTGCCCGGCAGGATGGCGCCAAACGCCGTGCCCCCCAGCCTGCCGAGAAAACCGTCCGCGTGGCGGGCGCCACCCGACGGCGGGCCGGCCGCGCCGTCGCCGAGGGTGGCACGGATGCGCGCCGCCAGCGTCTCCAGGACCCTGTCACCCGCGGCATGCCCCCAGGTCTCGTTGATGATCTTGAAATTGTCGAGATCGATCAGGCACAGGTCGAGAGGCGTGCGGGCGTCGACCAGGGTCGCGAGCTGGGCGGTGAACGCCTCGCGGTTCGCCATGCCGGTCAGGCAGTCCAGGCGCGCGAGACGATACAACCGGGCCTCGACCTCGCGGCGTTGCGCCAGGTCGCGGAAGCGGATGCCGTACGCCGCCTTGGCCATCCCGGCGTGTTCCGGCCAGCCGGACACTGTCGCCTCCAGCAGCATGCGCTGGCCGTTTCGATGCACGCCGGCGAGTTGAACGCTCGTGCCGATCCGCCCCGCCCGGCCCGCGCCGTCCGCGGCGAGACGCATGCCTTCCCGGTAAGACCCGACCGACGACGCCGGCATCAGCGTCGTGACATTCCTGCCCAGCGCTTCCCGGGCGGCAATGCCGAACAGCGCCTGCGCCGCGGGATTCCAGAACGTCAGGATGCCGAAAGCGTCGGTGCAGACCACCGCATCGGGCGACACGGCGGCGATGCGCTGGAAGTGCGCGATGCCGGCGTGATGCGCCCGGCCCAGGCGCCGGCTCTCGAACTGGTCCATGACCAGCGCCGCGAGGTCGCGCAGGGTGGCCTCCTGCACCGCGCTCAGCGCGGGATGCGGGTGGGTGTCGATCACGCACAGGCTGCCGAGGCTGCGGCCCGCGGGAGAGATCAGGGGGGCGCCGGCGTAAAAGCGCACGCCCGGCGCCTGCACCACCAGCGGATTGGCGGCGAAACGCGGATCGGCACGCGCATCCGGCACGACCAGCAACGCGGCCGTTCCCAGTCCGTGGGCGCAGAAAGACAGATCGCGCGGGATCTCGGGCAACGCGAAGCCGAGGCGCGCCTTGAAGAACTGGCGATTGCGGTCGACCAGCGATACGAGCGCGGTCGGCGTGTCGAAGATCCGGGCGGCCAGACGCGTCACGCGGTCCAGCGCTTCCTCGGCCGGCGTATCGAGCCAGCCGTATTCGGCCAATGCCTCCAGGCGGGTGTTTTCGTCCACGGGCGGCAGCGCGGATGCCGGTAGGGGCGGTGACCCAGGGGTGCGATGAGGCATCGGATCGGCTATCGACTGGACCGGACACGGGATCGACCGGCGCAGCCGGCATTCCCGCCGAAGCGCGGGACACCGGCATGCCGGGCCACCGTCCTGTAAAAGCGCATTGCGCCTTCCGGCCGGAGCATGCAGGCATTGTAAATCGCCAGGCATCGAACAGGCGCACTGTCCGACGAGATTCTTCGGCGCAGGCCCGGGCCATGACGCTGCAATGGCCGACCGCGCCGGGATGACGTGGCGCAGCGTCGTTATTACGCGGCATCGACGGTTTTCCGCACCCCGATATAGTATCTTTGTTCAACCGTTGAACGATGGCTTACGCCGCAGCAGGATGGAGTATTGCATGATGATCGCACGGCTCACCCTACGTCCCGTTTCATCGGACACCGTGGCCGCGCCGCGGACCACCGCCAACCTGTCGACGTCGGCTGCGTGCCGCGCGTGCCCGGTACGCCCGTCATCACCCCGGATGGATGCCGCATGACAGCACGCTACGCAGGTGAATGGCTGGAGGCGGACGGCCTGGGCGGTTTCGCCTCGGGTCCGGCAAACGGTATCCGGTCGCGCCGGTATCACGCGCTGCTGCTGCATGCGAGCGTCCCGCCCAGCGCGCGCATGGTGCTCGTCAACGGCGTGGAGGCCTGGTGGGAAGGGCCCGGCGGCGCCGTCGCCCTGTCGACGCATCATTACGCCCCCGATACCTTTCATCCGGACGGCATGCACCGCCTCGTCGGGTTCGATACCGTTCCCTGGCCGACCTGGCGCTTCGCGCTGCCAGGCGGCGTCGTCCTGATCCAGGAAGTGTTTGCCGCGAGCGACGGCGGCGATGTCGTCCTGCGCTGGCGGCTCGTCGCGGCGGCAGCCGACATTTCGGCGGGTGCGGCGGGTGCGGCGGGCGCGGCAGCGGGTGAACCGCTCCCGCCGGTCGCGCATCGTCCCGGCGAGACCGGAGGTGCCCATGATCCCGCCGTCACGCATGGGCGCCTGCTCGTGCGGCCGCTGCTGTCGGTGCGGGACTACCACGCGCTGCACCGGCGCAATGACGCCTTCGACTTCGCCCCGGCCGGCGCGAACGGCCGGATCAGCTGGCGCCCGTACCCGCATCGCCCCGCGGTCTCGGCGTTGAGCAATGGCGCGTACCGGCACGCGCCCGAATGGTTCGAGCGGTTCCTCTACGACGACGAGCGCGAACGCGGGCTCGATGCCGTGGAAGACCTGGCCTCGCCCGGCCTGTTTGCCTTCGATCTCGCCCTCGATGTCGCCGCCGGGCCGTCGGTTTCCGATCGCGACCGCGACGACGCGCAGGCGGGGCAGTCCACGGCGCTGCTGATCCTGCGCGCCGGGGACAGCCGCGATGTTCACGTCGCGCGACGTGTCGCCCTGATCGAACGGGAGGAGCGACGACGGCGCGGCGCGCCGGCCGACGCGCACCCCTCTTCAGGGGCGGAAACCGCCGATCCGCGCGCGCCCGCGGCGCCGGCGCCAGCCGCACCGCGCGCGCTTCACGCCGCGACGCCATGCGCTGCCCTACCCCCGGCCCCGATGGCGCGCGGCACCCCGTTCGACGCCCTGTCCCGGGCGGCCGGCCAGTATTTCGCGGAACGCGGCCAGGGTTCCACGATCCTCGCCGGTTTCCCCTGGTTTACCGACTGGGGGCGCGACACCTTCATCTCGCTGCGTGGCCTGGCGCTGGCGACCGGACGTGAACGTCAGGCCGCCGCGATCCTGCGCGAATGGGCGACGACGGTCAGCGAGGGCATGCTGCCGAACCGTTTCCCCGATCAGGGCAGCACGCCGGAATACAATTCGGTGGACGCCTCGCTCTGGTTCATCGTGGCGTTGCATGCGTACCTGCTCACCGGACACGCGACGCCCGCCATCCGCGATACCCTGCAAGGCGCCGCGGACCGTATCCTCGAAGGCTACCGCGCCGGCACGCGCTTCGGCATCGGCGCGGACGCGGACGGTCTGCTGCGCGCCGGGGAACCCGGCTCGCAGTTGACCTGGATGGATGCGCGCGTCGGCCTCGTCCCGGTCACCCCGCGCATCGGCAAGCCTGTCGAGATCCAGGCGCTCTGGATCAACGCGCTGCGCATCGGCGCGACCTGGGACCCGCGCTGGGAACCGCTCGCCGCGCGGGCCCAGGCGGCGTTCGCGAGCCGGTTCGTCGACCCGGCGAGCGGCGCGCTCCACGATGTGGTGGATGCCGACGGCGTGCCGGGCGCCATCGATCGCAGCGTGCGCCCGAACCAGATCCTGGCGGTGGGCGGCCTGCCGTTCCAGGTGGTCGACGACGCCACCGCGCGCGCCGTGGTCGCGCTGGTCGAGCGCGAGCTCTGGACGCCGCTGGGACTGCGCACGCTCGCCCGCGCGGATCCACGGTACATCGGCCGCTACACCGGCCCGTCCGAGTCCCGCGACAACGCCTATCATCAGGGCACCGCCTGGCTGTGGCTCGCCGGCCCGTTCATCGAGGCATGGCTGCGCGTGCACGCCCGCGGCGCGGAAGCCGGCGCGGCGCGCGACGCCGCACGCGCGCGTTTCGTCGCGCCGCTGGACGCGCATCTGCGCGAAGCCGGGCTCGGGCATCTGTCGGAGATCGCCGACGGCGACGCCCCGCATACCCCGCGCGGCGCGCCGTTCCAGGCATGGTCGCTCGCCGAGCGGCTGCGCATCGACATGCTGCTTTGACGTCCCCTTTGCGGCTTTCCGGCTGCGCCGTGCGCACTTCGACGTGCGCCGTTTGACCGGAATGCCGCCCGAATCCGCCATTTCAGGAGTAAAGATGTCCGCGCCTTCGCAAAACGTCCTCGACACGGCTGAAGGCCGTCGTCTGCATGCCGCCTCTCCCAGCCCGTGGCGGCGCTGGGGCCCGTACCTGAGCGAACGGCAATGGGGTACGGTGCGGGAGGACTACAGCCCGGGCGGCACCGCCTGGGACAGCTTTCCGCACGAACACGCGCGCAGCCGCGCCTACCGCTGGGGCGAGGACGGCATCGCCGGCTTCGGCGACGAGCACCTGCATTGGTGCCTCAGCCTGGCCCTCTGGAACGGCAAGGACCATATCCTGAAGGAACGGCTGTTCGGCCTGACCAACGAGCAGGGCAACCATGGCGAGGATGTCAAGGAACTGTATTTCTTCCTCGACGGCACGCCCACCCACTCGTACATGCGCATGCTCTACAAGTATCCGCACGCCGCCTTCCCGTACGCGGACCTGGTCGACGAGAACCACCGCCGCTCGAATGAACTCCCCGAGTACGAGATCCTCGACACCGGCGTGTTCGACGACGACGCCTATTTCGACATAACGATCGAATACGCGAAAGCGGGGTCCGACGACCTGCTGATGCGGATCACGGTGGAGAATCGCAGCCCGCATCCCGCGTTGCTGCATCTGCTGCCGCAATTCTGGGCGCGCAACACGTGGTCCTGGGACACCAGCCGCAGCAAACCGGAGTTGCGCCTCGTCGACGGCGCCGTGGTCGCGCGCAACCCGGAGCTGCCCCACCAGTACCGCTGGAGCGCGCAAGGCGAGGGGCCGCAGGAATGGCTGTTCTGCGAGAACGAGACGAATATCGAGCGGCTCTTCGGCTCGAAAGGCGCTGGCCCGTACAAGGACGGCTTCAACGATTACCTGGTGGACGGCAAGCCGGACGCCATCCGGCACGACAAGGGCAGCAAGGCGGGGGCGCACTGGCGTCTGGAGATGCCCGGCGGCGGGCAGCGCACGATCGGCATGCGCCTGCGCCGCGTGACCCAGGACGCCCGTCCCGCCGAGGATTTCGACGCGGTCTTCACGAAACGGCGGGCCGAGGCCGACGAGTACTACGCCGCCCTGCAATACGATCTCGACGACGACGATTCGCGTCTGATCCAGCGTCAGGCGCTGGCCGGCATGCTGTGGTCCAAGCAGTTCTATCATTTCGACGTCAAGCGCTGGCTGAACGGCGACGCCGCGCAACCCGTGCCGCCGGCGTCGCGCCTGCATGGCCGCAACGCGGACTGGCGGCACCTGTCGAACGCCGACATCATCTCGATGCCCGATACCTGGGAGTATCCGTGGTACGCGTCCTGGGACCTCGCCTTCCAGGCGGTCGCCTTCGCGCTGATCGATCCGGACTTCGCGAAGCGGCAGCTGATCCTGTTGACGCAGGACCGCTTCATGCACCCGAACGGGCAATTGCCGGCCTACGAATGGGCGTTCGGCGATGCGAACCCGCCGGTGCACGCGTGGGCGGTCTGGCAGGTGTATCAGATGGACGCGAAGATCACCGGCAAGTTCGACCGCGTGTTCCTGGAGCGGGCCTTCCACAAACTGCTGCTGAATTTCGGCTGGTGGGTCAACCGCAAGGACGCCGAGGGCCGCAACCTGTTCCAGGGCGGGTTTCTGGGACTGGACAATATCCAGATCTTCGACCGCTCCGCGCCGCTGCCCACGGGCGGGCGCATCGACCAGTCCGACGGCACCGCGTGGATGGCGGCCTATGCGCTCGACCTGATGAGCATCGGCCTGGAGCTCGCGGCGGAAAACGAGGCGTATGTCGATATCTCGGTGAAGTTCTTCGAGCATTTCCTGTATATTTCCGGCGCGATCAACGGTGCGGACGAAGCCGGCGCGAGCCTCTGGGACGAGCAGGACGAGTTCTTCTACGATGCGCTGAAACTGCCCGACGGCACGTCCGTGCCGTTGAAAGTGCGCTCGATCGTCGGCCTGAGCCCGCTGTTCGCCGTGCATGTGCTGGACAGCGCCGCGGTGGGCAAGCTGCCGCGGCTGGAGGAAAGGCTGCGCTGGTTCCTGCGCCACCGGCCCGACCTCGCGCAGCTGGTGTCGCGCTGGTACGAGCCCGGCAAGGGCAACACGATGCTGCTGTCGCTGCTGCGCGGCCACCGGATGAAGCGCCTGCTCACGCGCATGCTCGACGAGACCGAATTCCTGTCCGACTACGGCGTGCGGTCCCTGTCGCGCTATCACGATCATTCGCCGTTCAAGCTCGATCACAACGGCGAGAGCTTCGGCATCGAGTACACGCCCGCCGAGTCCATCTCGCGCACCTTCGGCGGCAACTCGAACTGGCGCGGCCCGATCTGGATGCCGGTAAACTATCTGCTGATCGAGTCGCTGCAGGAATTCCACCGCTATTACGGCGACGATTTCCGCGTCGAATACCCGACCGGGTCGGGCACCATGCTGTCATTGAGCGAAATCGCCGACGCCCTGTCCGAGCGACTCTGCGCGTTGTTTCGCAAGGACAAGAACGGCTTGCGGCCGGTCATGGCGGCCTATCCGCTGCTCGCCGTCGATCCGCGTTCGGCGGATCTCGTGCTGTTCCATGAATATTTCCATGGAGACAACGGGCGGGGACTGGGCGCGTCGCATCAGACCGGGTGGACCAGTCTGGTCGCGCTGTTGCTGAAGAACAAGCCCTACAAATCCCGACAGCAAAAAGCGTCCGGTGAAGCGAAGTGAAGGACTTTTCCGACAGGCGCGGTTACTCAGACTTGATACGATGTCGCCTCTGCCGAGTGATTCAGCCGAGCCGATGTCCTGTCTCGACGGTGAAGAGGATTTCATGCAATTCTGGGTATGGATAGCAGCGTGGCTGGCGATCAACGTCATCTATCTGGTCGTGGCGATCATGCGCGCCCGCCCCGGTCGGAACCCGCCGGCCGACGGCGCGTCGGAGGCGATGAGCGAAGGACGCGCCGCCGATGCGGGCGGCGCGGACCGAAGCGCGCCAGGCACGCTCACGGGTCCGTGAAACGCGTCGTGCCCGCTAGCCCGCCGGGCGCAAATCCGCCAGGCCCGGAGGCGGGGCGCGCACGCTCCCGCGCGCCTCGACCAGCCCGACCAGCTCGACCCGCGCCGCTTCGACCACGCCGGCCCAGTCATGCGGCGCCGCCTGCCTGAACAGCGTGGCGCTCGGATACCACGGGCTGTCGCGCCGCGCGTGCATCCAGCGCCAGTCCGCCAGGTACGGCAACATGATCCAGACCGGTTTGCCGAGTGCGCCGGCCAGATGCGCCACCGCCGTATCCACCGAAATCACCAGGTCGAGCGAGGCGATATGCTCGGCGGTGTCGACGAAATCCCCGACCGCGAGCGGCATGCGCAGGCCCGGCGCGTTCGTCAGCGCCCACTGACGGTCGGCCTCGCGGACCGCGGGCTGCAGCAGCACGACGTCCACGCCCGCGACACCCAGTACGGATGCCAGCGCGGCAAGCGGCATCGAACGTATTGCATCGTCGACAAAGTGCGCATTGCCCGACGCCACGATGCCCACGCGCAGCGGGCGCGAACCCGGTGTCAGGGTCGGGGCCGCGGCCGCGGCCGGGCAAGGGAGCGGCGAAGGCGCCCCCAGATACGGGATCTCGGCGGGAATCGTGTCCAGACGCGTGCGCAGTGCATGCGGCAGCGACATCAACAGCGTGAAACGGTCGGTGTCCGGGCGCGGATCGCCTTGCCCGATCACCCGCACGCCCCATTGCGCGGCCCGCGCCGCGACGAGCCGCAGCAGCGGCGGCTGCACTTCCACCACCACGTCGCGGGCGAGCTTCGCCAGGTGCGGCAGATAGCGGACGAACTGCAGCGTGTCGCCCAGCCCCTGCTCGGCCAGCACCAGGAGGGAGCGGTGCTCGATCGCCTCGTCGCCGTTCCAGAAATGCCCGCCCTGCCGCGCGGCGCAACGCGCGCTGGCGCGCCATTCGTACGCGGCGAACCCCCGCGTGAGTTCGCCGCGGCGCAATCGTATTCCCGCTTCGTCGAGCCAGGCGAGCGGCCAGTCCGGTTGCAGCGTCCGCGCGGCGCGCAGGCACACCAGCGCCGCATCGTCCATCTGCTGCATGCAGAGCGCGCTCGCCATGTATCGATAGGCGGGCGCATATCGCGGCGCGACCTGCAACGCGCGTTCGAAGCGGTCGACGGCAAACGCGAACTCTCCCAGCGCCGCCAGCGCCTGACCGAACAGCACGAGCGCCGCGGGATGATCCGGGTCCCGCGCGAACACGTGCTCCAACACGCCCACCGCCTGCATTGGCTGCTGCAGGCGCAGCAGAATGGTCGCCTGCGCCAATAGCGCGGCGGTGTGCCGCGGTGCCCGCCGCAAGACCTGCCGAACCGCGTCCAGCGCCTCCAGCGGGCGATGCAGGCCCAGCAGGACGTGGGTGCGCGCGAGGTCCCATGAAGCAAGCACGCCGGCATCGTGTTCGTTCCGCGGCAGATCGGCGCACCGGTTCAGCAAGGCCAGCGCCTCCTCGCCACGCATCACCGCCACCAGCGACATCGCCTTGCCTGCGAGCGCCGCGATGCGCCAGCGCGGCACCGGCGCCCCGCCGCGCAGACGTGCGTCGCCGGTCGGACGCGTCGGGTCCGGGACACGCGCATCGAGCGCTGCATCGAAAGCGGCAAGCGCCGCGTCATGCAGCGCGAAATGCGCGAGCACGCAGGCATGCTCGACGTTGATGAGCGCGAGCGCCTCGCCGGGCGCGAGGAACGCAAGCACGGTCTTGAAAAGGCTCGACGCTTCCTCGGCCCGTCCCTGCACGGCCCGTTCGTGCGCAAGCCGGCGCAACGTCGCCAGCGTCGGCAATGAAAAGCCTTCGGGCAGGCGCGGCGTGGCGCCGTCGCCCGCCACGTCGCCGTGCGCGCGCATCGCCTCACAGAATTCCATGAAAGCCGCGGACCCGGCATCGCCATCGGGCAAGGGAAAGGGTAAGCCGCACAGGTCCGGTGACATAAACGCGCAGAGGATTGAAATGCGCTTATTGTCGGCGCCTGGCGCGTCGGCCGTTTCATCGAGCTAGGGGGTGAAACGACGCCTAATCCTCGTCGAATCCGTTTGTTCCGCACCGCCGAACGCCGGCAGCATGCCGGCGCGCTGCGTCCGCCACACGGTCGTACGTAGGAGGAACCGGCGAAAACGTCTCGGAAAACGTGGTAAATCACGCGTGCTCGCCGGGCCCTTCGTCGCTTCGCGGGACAGAGACGCGACGACGGCAAGGCGCACGTTTTACACGATCGTTTGTATTAAGGGTTGTAGGAGAGATACAACAATTATGAATGCCCGTCGCATGCGCCAAGTTTGTCTTAAAATTCAGCTATGATCATCCCGGATTCGATACGTTCGCGTGGACGAATCCGGAAATTGTCCTACACGAAGCAACTGGCAGACGGAGAAGGTGATGCGCGTCGTTACACTTGGCATCGAAGCCAATAACCCGTTCTTCATGCTTTGCGCCTTGACCAGCGTCATTGATTTTGTCTCTTGAAAAAACCACCGGCTTTCGAATCCGCCTCGCCGGAGGGGGATTTACGCCGACACGCTATCGGGACTGCGCCGCCGTCGCGCTCAGCGCCGCCTGCGTGGCCGCGCGAGACGCGGAACGACGCCTGCTCGCCCGCGAGGTTCACGATGAACTCGGCGCGGAATTGACCGCCTTGCGCTACGCGCTGGCGCGGGTCGTGGTGTCGGTGCCCGACGAAGCGGCCAGCGCCTGCACCGCGGCGCTGGCGGCGGCCGAAGCCGCGCTCGACGCGGCTTTCGCGGCGAGTTACCGCCTGATACAGCAACGCGGCGTACTGCCCCGTCCGGGAGAACTGGACGCCGAACTGCGCGTCTGGATTGCATCGTTCGCCGACCGCGTGGGGCTGAGCGCAAGTTTCGACTATCATGCGGACCCGGCACTGGGACCGCTCGACGGCGCCAGCGCGCTCGCCCTGCTGCGCATCACGCAGGAAGGGCTGAACAACATCGCCCGGCATGCGCAGGCCAGCGTCGTTACCGTCCGCCTGAACCTGCTGGCCAGCGGTGCGACGCTCGTGATCCGCGATAACGGCCGCGGCATCGATCAGGTCAGGGTCAGGTCGCTGCAGGCGGCCCGGGGAACCGGTGGCGGGTCCGGTTCCCGCGGCGCCTGCCGGGTGTCGCACGGGCTCGGGCTGGCAGGCATGCGTGAACGCTGCGACGCCCTGGGTGGCGAGTTCGCGATCATGAGCCGGCCTGGCGAGGGTGTCGAACTGCGGGCCTCCCTCCCCTATCCCGCGCGATTGCCCCCCTCACCCGCACGGGTTGCGCGACGTGTCGAGAAGCGCGCCGCGCCGCGCAACGCCGGCACGCCGGTCCGCGCCGAACCGCAGGATACGCCGTAGCGGCATCGCCGCCACGAGACCGTCGAAAACAAGCTGGTAAAAAACGTTGGAATACTCCACGGGGAGTCAGGGATGTCAAGAATACTATTGGTCGACGACCACGCCGCCATCCGGCAAGGCATTGCCCAGTTGCTCGTCGCCCGGGGCCTGTTCGCCGAGGCGGTGGAAGCCTCGAGCGGCGCGGAAGCGCTCGCGCAGATCGAACGCGGCGACTGGACGATGGTTCTGCTCGATATCTCGCTACCCGACATGAGCGGCGTCGAGGTGCTGCGCCGCATCAAGCGCCGCATGCCCACGGTGCCGGTCCTGATGTTTTCGATGTACCGCGAAGACCAGTACGCGGTACGTGCGTTGAAGGCCGGCGCGTCCGGCTACCTGTCGAAAACCGCCAGCGCCGCGGAACTCGCCACGGCGATGAGTCAGATCGCGGCGGGGCGCAAGTACGTCAGCGCTTCGCTCGCCGAAGCGCTGGCGGATTACATCTCGACCGATGTCGACCAGCTTCCCCACGAGAAGCTGTCGAATCGCGAATACCAGACCCTGTGCATGCTGGGCTCCGGCAAACGTCTCACCGACGTCGCCAACGTGCTGTCGCTGTCGGTCAAGACCGTCAGCGTCTACCGCTCGCGCCTGCTGGAAAAACTCGGTCTGGCGAACAACGCGGAGCTTACCTACTACGTGATGCGCAACCAGCTGGTGGACCTGGGCGCCAACCACAGCAACGCGGCCTGAGCGGCCATTGCCGGGTGGCGCGCCGTCGCCACCCCCGCGGCCTTGCCGCAGCCCTTCCCCACCCCCTGTGCGTTCGTCCTGCCCGCCCAGGCGTGCGTCGCGCGCCGGCACCCGCCCGGCGGCGTCCCTCCCCGCCCCGGCGCCGGATGCGGCCTTCGCCGCAAGCGCTCTCGTCGTGCCGCGCTAAATAGACCGCTCATCCCCCCTTGTTCGGCGGATTGATCTGGTCCCGTGCCCACTATGATGTGTTGCATCGGCTGACGGTAATGCTTTGCCGGCGGTACGGACGGTTTCCACCGTCCGTATTGCGAGACACGTGTTGCAGCAGTTTTCGGGTCTTCCCGGAAAGATTTGAAGCGAACCCTCAAGCTTTCCGGATCCGTTCCGATAACCATTACAACGGCGGCGATCGGCTCAGTGATTCCGGTACTGCCTCCCGTTGCGGCGATCCCGCCGGAAAGCAACAATTTTGGATACAGGAGCGCCTCATGGCCCAGATCATTAGCAACAACACCGCATCGCTGGTAGCGCAGAACAACCTGAACAAGGCCTCGTCGACGTACTCGACCGCCATCAACCAGTTGTCTTCCGGCAAGAAGGTTTCGAGCGCCGCGGACAACTCCGCCGCGCTGGCGATCTCGGGCCGCATGCAGTCGCAGATCAACGGCAACACGCAGGCCATCTCGAACGCGAACGACGGCATCGCCCTCGCGCAGACCGCCGACTCCGCGTTCTCGCAGATCACGTCGAACCTGCAGCAGATCCGCACGCTCGCCGTGCAGTCGGCGAACTCCACCTATTCCGCATCGGACCGCGCGTCGCTGAACCAGCAGGCGCAGCAGCTGCTCTCGCAGGTCAACACGATCGCCAACCAGACGCAGTACAACGGCCAGACGCTGCTCGACGGCAGCTTCGGCTCGGCGACGTTCCAGACCGGCGCGAACGCGGGCCAGTCGACGACCGTCAACCTGAGCCAGGGCGTGCGTACGTCGCAGATGGGTCAGACCGCCGCGCAGACGTTCAGCCTCGCGAGCGTCAACAAGGGCGTCGTGGCCACCGCCGGCGACGGCCTGTCGAACGCCAGCGCCTCGAAGGCCCTGTCGGTCCAGCTGGGCGATGGTCCGGCCAAGACGATCGGCCAGGCGGTCGCGGGCTCCGAAGCCGGCCAGGACGCGAACAGCGCCTTCGCCGCCGTGGCCGCGATCAACGGCACGAACATCTCGGGCCTGACCGCCACCGCGTCGAACGTCCAGACCTTCACGACCGCGAACGAAAAACCGTCGGCGTCCGCCGACAACGTCGTCAACCTGAAGATCAACGGCACGTCGATCTTCGGCGACGGCGGCATGACCGTCGCCAAGGGCACCTCGGTGTCGACCGGCGACCTGGTCAACCAGATCAACTCGGTGGCGGGCACGACCGGCGTCTCGGCATCGCTCGACGACGGCGGCAGCTTGAAGCTGGCCTCGACCGACGGCCGCAACATCACGATCTCGCAGACGTCGAAGACGACGGCCGGCGGCGACGGCGACTACAAGCTGCTGCAAGGCGGTTCGAGCAATGCCGCCGACCCGGCGAGCGCGACGCAGTTCACGGCGGACTCGGCGGTCGAGACGAACGGCGCGACGGGTTCGGGCGGCAAGGCCACGGTGCTGCAGGGCACGCTGTCGCTGTCGTCGTCGAAGGAAATCAAGCTGAGCGGCGCGGGCGATGCGAATCTGTTCTCCCAAGGGGCGAACGGCAACACGGTGGCCGGCAACGGCAAGTCGGCGACCATCAGCCTGAACACGCAGACGACGCTGGCCAGCCTGTCGCTGAAAACCGCGGCGTCGTCCACGGCGGCGCTCCAGTCGCTCGACTCGGCGCTGGCGACCGTCAGCACGCTGCAAGGCGCGGTCGGCGCGATCCAGAACCGCTTCGACTCGACGATCTCGAACCTGAACGCGATCACGCAGAACGCGAAGTCGGCCCAGTCGGCGATCACCGATGCGGACTACGCGTCGGTGGCCTCGACGCTGTCGACCGCGGACGTGCTGCAGCAATCGGGCGTCGCGATGGTCAGCAAGGCGAACCAGATTCCGAACCAGATCCTGAAGCTCGTCACGGGCTAAGGCGTCTCGGCGGATGAAGGTCCTGCGGCGCGGTGCCTGCGCCGCAGGAAACGGGACGCGGTTTCGGCCGCGTCCAATGTCAACCGCATTCGGCACACACCACGAATCCGACAGCAATGGTCTCGATTTCCTCGGTCAGCAGCGCGAACAAGCCCGCCCCCGCCACATCGGCGAATGGTGCTGGCAACGCCGCCGCGACCAATGGAAACAAGACGGGTCCGGCGGGCAACAACGGCAGCAACGGTAACGTCGGCAACGGCAACAACGGCAACAACGGCAACAACGCCAGCAACGCCAGCAACGGCGGCGGCAACAACGGCGACGGCGCGAACGCCGGCAACGCCACGAATTCCAAATCGGCCGCGGACAGCGCGGCGTCGATCATCTCCTCGATGAACGTGGGCGGCAGTTCGCTCTCGCTGGGGAGCATGCTCACGGGGCTGATGAAGGTCGCCAGCATTCCGCTGACGACCTACCAGCGCCAGCAAGGCAGCGTGCAGACCGAGATCTCGGCGTACGCACAACTCAAGTCCGACCTCTCCACGTTCCAGTCGTCGCTGAGCACGCTGACGCTGGCGGCGAACTTCAAGGCCCTGGCCGCCACGTCGAGCGATAGCGGCGTCGCGACGGCCAAGGTCTTCACCGGCGCGCAACCCGGCAACTACGCGGTCAACGTCAGCCAGCTGGCGCAGGCCCAGACCCTCGTGTCCGAGGGCCAGAAAAGCGTGAACACCGCGATCGGCACGGGGGGCGACACGACCCTGGCGATCAATCTGGGCACCGTGGGCGCGACCACGTCCACGGACGAAAGCGGCGCGAGCACCACCACGGGCGGCACGGCCGACGCCTCGGGTCATTACAGCGACGGCACGACGTTCACCCCGGGCGGCACCAGCAAGACGATCAAGATCAACAGCACCAACAATACGCTGGGCGGCATCCGCGATGCGATCAACGGCGCCGCGATCGGCGTCACCGCGTCCATCGTCAACGACGGCGGCGCGTCGCCGTACCGGCTGGTGCTGACGAATTCGGCGACCGGCGCCGCGCAGGCGATGCAGATCACCGCGAAAGGCGACGACGCGGTGGGCGCCCTGCTCGGCTTCGACCCGGCGGGCGAGCAGGCGATGAAGCAGACGACGACGGCGCAGGACGCGCAGCTCTCGGTCAACGGCATCTCGCTGAATAGCCCGTCGAACACGGTGTCGTCGGCGCTGAGCGGCTTCACGCTGGCGTTGAGCAAGGTCGGCGCGACCACGCTGTCGGTGGTCAACGATACCTCCACGGTCGAGTCGAACGTCGAGTCGTTCGTCGATTCGTACAACACGCTGGCCGACTCCCTGTCGAGCCTGACCAATTACGACGCGAACGATTCGTCGAAGAACGGGATCCTGCTGGGCGACTCCACCACGCGCGACATCAAGAGCGCGCTGCAGCGCATCGTCACGAGTTCGATCGACGGCGGCAACGGGCTGAACACGCTCGCCGACGTCGGCATCGGGTTCAGCAACGACGGCACGCTGGCGGTGGACGAGCCGACGCTGAAGTCGGCGCTGCAGGACAATCTGACGGGCGTGGCGTCGCTGTTCGGCACGAACGGCACCACCACCGACACCGGCATCACCTATCTGAACGCCGGCAGCGGCACGCAGGCCGGCAAGTACGACGTGCGCATCACGCAGGCCGCGACCCAGGGCGCGCTGACCGGCAGCGCTGCCGCGGATCTCGAAAAAGCCTCCGCGGCTCCCCTGAGCCTGACGGTCACGGTGGACGGCACGACCCAGAACATCGCGCTGCCGCAGAAAGCCTATGCGAGCGCCGGCGCCGCCGCGGCCGCGCTGCAGAACGCGGTCAACGGCAATGCGGCGTTCACCGCGAGCGGCGCGAGCGTCAACGTCAGCGCGGACGATCAGGGCACGCTGAGCCTGACGTCGACATCCTACGGGGCCGCGTCGCGCGTGAGCGTGGCGGGCAACGGCGCGAAGACGCTGTTTGGCGAAACGTCGCTCAAGGGCAGCGCGGGCGTGGACGTGAAGGGTTCGATCGGCGGGTTCGCCGGCACGGGCTCGGGCCAGACGCTGCTCGGCCAGTCCGGCACCGCGGTGGCGGGATTGTCGGTGCAGGCCGGCGGCGATGCGACCGGCCCGCGCGGCAGCGTATCGTATTCGGTGGGCTTCGCGGCGCAGTTGTTCGGCTATGTCGACAACGCGACCGGCACCACCGGCGCGATCGCGAACGCGACGAAGACGCTGGACACGCGCGTGTCGTCGATCGGCAAGCAGATCACCAGTTTCCAGTCGCACCTGTCGCAGGTGCAGGCGAATTACCAGACGCAGTTCTCCGCATTGAATACGCTGTCGACGAAGATGAAAACCGCGTCGACCGTGTTGAACGCGCAGTTCAACAATACCTCGAAGAATTGATGCAAGCGGGTATTGCCCATTACACGGCGCAGTCGAACGCAGCACGCAGTCAGTCGAGCAAGCATCGCTTCACGACACCCGCGGCACCGCCGCGGCAACGCAAGTGCAGTCCAGGAATTTGAAGGAGAAGAGGATGTTTTCGCCCAGCCAGTTCGGTGCCAATGCCTACGCCCGCGTGGGTGCGCAGACCGCCACCTTCGGCGCCAGTCCCCAGCGATTGGCGATCATGATGTTCGAGGCCAGCCGCGCCGCCATCGTGCAGTCCCGCATGCATATGCGGGCCGGCCGCATGGCCGAGAAAGGCGCCGCCGTGTCCAAGGCCGTCATGATCATCGGCGGCGGCCTCAAGGAAAGTCTGGACATGGACAATGGCGGCGTCGTGGCGACGCGGCTGGCCGGCCACTACGACGCGATGCTCGAGATGCTGACCCGCGCGAACCTGCGCAACGACGAATCGCTGTTCGACGAAGTCGACCAGATGCTCAAGGCGCTGGAGGACGCATGGCGCAATGCGCCGGTCGCGGCGGGTGCCGGAGCGGCCGCGGCGACCGCGCAAGCGGTGGGAGCGTAAGATGAGCGGTTTCGAACAGCTGATCGAGCGTTACGAAGCCATCGCTTCGGTCACGCAGCAGATGCGTGAAGCCGCCGTTCAGGAAAACTGGGAAGGATTGCTGTCGATGCAGGAGGCCTATGTCAGCCTGGTCGAAGTGCTCCGGCCCAGCGATGTAGACATACCGCTCAGCGAACAACAGCGGGCCCGCAAGCTCGATGTCATCCGCCGCATCCTCGACGACGATGCGAAGATACGGGACCGTGTCGACCCCCGCCTCGCGCGCCTGTCGGCGCTGCTGGCGAGCGGCCGTCAGACCCGGGCGCTGCACGGCGCCTATGGTGTAGCAATGGAATAGCGGCGACGGGGTGGCGCCGAACGCGCGGCGCATCTGCGCCGAACGCCCGGTCACCCCACGCCACTCACTGGAGAGGCCGCCACATGAACGCGCTCGACAAGATTGGAATGAACCTGATGCCGCTGCGGCTCGACACGATGTTGTCGGGCGTCGGGGCGGGGATGGGCGCGCGCACGGCGGGAGCCGACGGCGGCAGTATCTCGCAACAACCCGGGACGCTGAGCGGCTCGCCCGATGCGAACGTCTTCCTGGCGCCGCCGCGCGCGCTGCCGGCGGCATCGACGCTGGCGACGGTCAGCCTCGACGCCCAGGTGCTCGACGCGCTGTCGCGCCTGCCCGGCGAGTTGCCGTTGATCCAGGCCGGCAAGCCGCTGTGTCCGGTGCCGCCGCGCGATGCCGCCGCGGGCGCGCAGAAAACACCCGGCAACGGCGCGAGCGGCGCGGGCACGCGCCCGGCATCGGCCGGGACCGGCGTGGCGCAGGCGGGAAATGCCGCGGGCGCGACCGGTGCGGCCAGTGCCGTCGGCACCGCCGGCACAGTGAGTGCAGCGCCCGGCACCAGCGGCGCATTCACCGCCCTGCTGGCCCGCGCGCTGCAACAGACCCTGGAAAACAGCGGCCTGTTCTACGAATCGCACCTCGTGCAATGGGCCAGCGGCCAGCGGCCGATCGCCGACCTCGACCGCGAGCCGCAATCGCACCTCACGCCGCCGGACAACCCCGCGGCGCCGGACACGGCCGGCGACACGCCGGAGGACGCGCCGGGCTCCCTGCCGCAGGTCCTGAATCACGCGCTGCACAACGCGCTGCCGAACGTTCTGCACAGCGCGCTGCAGAATGCGCTGCACTACGCGCGGGCCAACGGGCTGGATTTTTCGAGCGGCGACACCGTGGCCTCCTCGCTGACGAACCTGTTCGGCCGCGCCGGCGCGGCCGAGGACGCACCCGGCGCGACCGGCGTACCTGGCGGCGCCGAGCACGCCGCCGACAGCGCGGCACGGCTGGTCGACGCGATCCATCCGGAGATCGTGTCGACCGTCCGCCAGCAGATGGAACTGCTGCAGAATCCGGTATTGCGCTGGAGCGGCGAAGCCTGGCCCGGCACGCGGATGGACTGGGAGATCGAACGCCGCGACGAACGGCGCGAGGACGGGTCGGCCTGGAACGCGGACGAGGCACCCGCGGAACCCGCCTGGCGCATGCAGGTCAGCCTGAACCTGCCGCACCTCGGCGCGGTGGACGCGGAACTGCAACTCGCGGGCTCGCGCCTGATCGCGCGCCTGAAAGCACAACCGGACAGCGCCGCGTCGCTGCTGCACGACAGCGACGACCTGCGCCGGCGCCTCGCCGGCACCGGGCTGGAGCTGAAAAGCCTCGCGGTCAGGGAAATGCCGGACGCCGGCCGGGAGCACGCATCATGAACGGCCACCCGAACGTGCTCGACGACGCGCAGACGCTGGCATTCGGCGCGGGAGCGGAAGGCCCGGACCCCCGCCGCACCGCCATCGCCCTGTCCTACGACAAGTCGGGCACCGGCGCGCCGAAGGTGGTGGCCAAGGGATACGGGCTGATCGCGGACTCGATCCTCGAACGCGCGCGCGCCGAGGGCCTGTACGTGCACGACGCGCCGGAAATGGTCGCGATGCTGTCGCATGTCGCGCTCGACCGGGAGATACCGCCGGCGCTGTACCAGGCCATCGCGGAACTGCTCGGCTGGCTGTACAGCCTCGAATCCCGCGCCGGCGCGCCGCCGCCGAAACGGGGTTCCTACCCGGGAGCGGGCAACTAGGCGCACGACGGCCGCGCCTGCCCCGCCCGCGCGCCTTTCCCGTTCTCCGCTAGACCTGCATCTGCATGATGTCGTTGTACGCGCTGACGAGCTTGTTGCGCACCTGGACCGCGGTCTGGAACTGGATGTTCGCTTTCTGCATGTCGATCATGACGTCGCTCAGGCTGGCGTCGGACGAGCCCGATTCGAACGCGTGCGCCTGACTCAGCGCATGGGTCTGGCTGGTGCTGACCTTGTCGAGCGAGGCCTTGAGCATGCTCGCGAAACTGTCGCCGTCGGCCGCCGAGGTGGCATCGGTCGCCGCCGGCGCCGGTTTTCCGGCGGCCTGGGCCGCCATCGAACGCAGTTGGTCGAGCGCCCCGGACATGGCTGGAGCCGATGTATTCATACGTCGTTCTCTCCCGGCGAAAACGCCTCTCGGGGCCGCACGCTTCAGGATCCCGGGTCGGGACCATCGAGCGGGGCATCCGGCCCATGAATGACATCGTACGGCACCGCCGCGTGAAGCGATCGCTCCAACTGACGCGGAAAAGCCCCGCTTATCGACCGATAACGGAAGCGCCCGGCACGCAATAATCCGCACCATGCCAATGCTTCCGAACGGTCCCGCCGCGCTGGCGGGCGTGTCCGGCGCAAACGCCCCACTGCTCGACCACCCGATCCTGGTTCCCATGGCTTTGCATACGTCCCGTCACACCCTGCCGCAGCCGACGCATGACGTCGGTGTCAGGACACGATGAGCACCCCTCCGGCCACCGCGCAGCAGGGTGCGTTGCAGGCGAGCGCGCTTGCCGCCTCGACGCGCCCGGGCCAGACGGTGGACGTCAAGGTCCCGCTCGCCGAGCGCCTGCGGGCGAACCCGCGCCTGCCGCTGATGCTGGCGGCGGCCGCCGCGGTGGCCGCGCTGATCGTGCTGGTGATGTGGAGCCGCCAACCCGATTACAAGGTCCTGTTCAGCAACCTGTCCGATCGCGATGGCGGCGCCATCATCACGTCGATGCAGCAGATGAACGTG
>JBPBQT010000402.1:0-21393 GCA_050955065.1 Janthinobacterium lividum
TTTAAGCACGTTTTTGAGATTTACCGTGTTGTCCCGTAACAAATTTGCAGGTTGACATTACTGGACGTTGTTGCCAGACACGGCGTACTATCAAACATAGGCTCTAATAGATTGAGTAAATCGTCCGGGGCGGGAAAACCCGATGCACGCAGTGTGTTGCGCCCCGGCCGAAGTCTTAGCACTCATGTGCAGTGAGTGCTAAAATATCTCTTGTAGACCGCCAACAAAGGAGTTCGCGTGAGCACAGCCATGTCCCCCACCCTCTCTGCAGCGCCTGCGCGCGATGGCGCGCTCGCGCTGACGCCGAAGTCGCTGCTGACCGGGCACATCGGCAATATCGATGCTTATATCCAGGCCGTGAACCGGATTCCCCTGCTGACGCTGTCAGAGGAACAAGGTTTCGCGCGGGATTATCGCGAACAGAACAACCTCGATGCGGCGCGCCATCTGGTGCTGTCGCACCTGCGTCTGGTCGTGTCGATCGCGCGCCATTATCTCGGCTACGGGCTCGCGCACGCCGACCTGATCCAGGAAGGCAATATCGGCCTGATGAAGGCGGTGAAGCGCTTCGATCCGGCGCAGAACGTGCGACTCGTCTCGTACGCGATGCACTGGATCAAGGCCGAGATCCATGAGTACATCCTGCGCAACTGGCGTACGGTGAAGGTGGCGACCACGAAGGCGCAGCGCAAGCTGTTCTTCAACCTGCGCAGCCACAAGCAGGGCCTGCACGCGTTCACGCCGGACGAGATCGCCGGACTGGCGAAAGAGCTGTCGGTGAAGCGCGAGGATGTCGCCGAGATGGAGCGGCGGATGTCGGGCGGCGATATCGCGCTGGAAGGCCAGGTGGATGACGGCGAGGAGTCGTATGCGCCGATCGCCTATCTGGCCGACACCCGGCAGGAGCCCAGCGAGGTGCTGGCGACGCGGCAGTTCGACCGTCTGCAGTCGGACGGCCTGTCGACCGCGCTTGAATCGCTGGACTCGCGCAGCCGTCGCATCATCCAGGCGCGCTGGTTGAACGTCGAGGACGACGGCTCGGGCGGCTCGACCCTGCATGAGCTCGCCGGCGAGTTCGGCGTCTCCGCGGAACGTATCCGTCAGATCGAAGCCAGTGCGATGAAGAAAATGCGCGGCGCGTTGACCGAATACGCGTAAGCCCCGGCACCACGGCGCGGGTCGGAATGCCCGCGTCCCGGTTGCCCGTGTGAAAAACCCCCGGATGACGTCATGTCGCCCGGGGGTTTTTTCATCTGCACGCCATTTGGAAACGCATCGTCTTTTGCCAAGCCGCTCCGCATATGGCCAAATGCTGCCTGCCGGACGTAACGGCCCTCCTCCTGCTCAGGCCTGCAGCAGAATCCTGACGTCGTGCACCCAGCGCGCCACGCCCTGGCCATCCCGCGCGTACAGGCGCAGCTTGCCGCTCGGATCGAAGACGAAGCTCGCGGCGGTATGGTCGATCGTGTATGACGGCGGCGCGGCGGCACTGCTCGCGTTCGTGCTCCCACCGCTTGCGCCCGCGCTGGCGCCCGCTCCGGGAGCCACGCTCTTCGCCGCGTAGATGTGGAACTGCTTCGTGACGGTGCTCACGTCGGCATCGGTGGCGGGACGCAGCGCGATGAACGAGGGATCGAATGCCGCCACGTACTGGTCGAGGATCGCGGGAGTGTCGCGCACCGGATCGACGGTGACGAATATCACCTGCAAACGCTGTCCGTCGCTACCCAGTTGTTTTCGCGCCTCGGCGAGCTCGGCCATCGAGGTCGGGCAGACATCCGGACACTGCGTATAACCGAAGAAGAGCACGACTACCTTGCCGCGGAAGTCCGCCAGCGTACGGGCGGCGCCATGCGTATCCGGCAACGAGAAAACCGTGTTGAAATTGCCGTTGTCGGTGATGTCGAGATTGTCGAACGACGGTGGCTTCCTGCCACAGGCGCTCAGCAGGGGCAGGATGAATGCACCCGCGGCGCCCGCGCCCAGCCATTGCAGAACCTGGCGGCGCGTCATACGCCATTGCCGAAAAGCATCTGCGCATAATGATCGACCATCAGCGCGATGAACAGGAGCGACAGATAGAGGATCGAGAAGCGGAACGTGCGCCGCGCCAGATCGTCCGAGTAGTTGCGCCAGATCTGCCAGGAATAGCGCAGGAACATGCCGCCCAGCACGATGGCGCTGACAAGATACAGATAGCCGCTCATCCGCGACGCGAACGGCATCATCGTCACCGCGAACAGCGCCACGGTGTACAGCAGGATATGCAGCCGCGTCAGCTGTTCGCCATGCGTGTTCGGCAGCATCGGCAGACCCGAATTCAAGTAGTCCTTGCGCCGGTACAGCGCCAGCGCCCAGAAATGCGGCGGCGTCCAGATGAAGATGATCAGCACCAGCAGCCATGCGTCGCCGGGTACCGCGCCCGTGACCGCGGCCCAGCCGAGCGCCGGCGGCATCGCGCCGGACGCCCCGCCGATGACGATGTTCTGCGGTGTCGAGGGCTTCAGGATGATCGTGTAGATGATCGCGTAGCCGACGAAGGTCGCGATCGTCAGCCACATCGTCAGCGGGTTGGTGAAGGCGTGGAGCAGCCACACGCCGATCGCGCCGATCACCGCCGAGAACGTGAGGATCTGCCGGCTGCCGATCTCGCCGCGCGCCGACGGCCGCCACGCGGTGCGGCGCATCAATGCATCGACCTTCTGCTCGACCAGGCAATTGATCGCGAACGCGGCGCCCGCGGTCAGCCAGATACCGGCGCCGCCGCCGATCAGGACCGACCAGGGCACCATGCCGCGCGTCGACAGAAACATCCCGATGACTGCGCAGAATACCGCCAGTTGCGTGACACGCGGCTTCGTGAGAGCGATGTACTGGGAAAGACGACTGCCGGAGGGGGAGGAAAGAGTTGTGCTATCCATGGCTCGGTCACAGCGTGACGGCGGTGCGGGTCACCTTGCCGGCGGCGGGGTCGGATTCGCCAGCGCGGCCTGATCCTGCAGACGGGCCCGACTGGTCGGATCGGCCGGATTGGTCTGAAACGATGCGGTAGTTTAGCATAACGAGACACAGCAGCATC
Source organism: Janthinobacterium lividum (assembly GCA_050955065.1). Taxonomy (GTDB): domain Bacteria; phylum Pseudomonadota; class Gammaproteobacteria; order Burkholderiales; family Burkholderiaceae; genus Robbsia. The sequence goes on from JBPBQT010000402.1 coordinate 3,080, forward strand.
ACAGCCGCACCACCATTGTGCATGACGGCGATCAACAAAGGCCATTTCAGGACGATATTCGACAGGCCGCTGAGCAATTGTACGGCGGTCATCAACAGCAACAGCCGCGCGGGACCCCGCAATGCCGCGAACCGTTTCAGGCGGATGCCCAGCCAGGCCAGATAGGCGATGACGATCACCGCGAAGGTCCGGTGCGTCCAGTGGATGGCCACCAGCGCGTCCTGCGTGATGACCTCGCCGTTCCCGGCCAGACCGAGTTTGCGCCACAGATGGAAGCCCTGCGCGAAGTCCATCGGCGGCAGCCACTGGCCGTTGCAGGTCGGAAAATCGGTACAGGCGAGCACCGCGTAATTGGTGCTGACCCACCCGCCCAATGCGATCTGCGCGATCAGCAGGCACAGACCCGCGACGGCGGCGGTCCGCCAGCGGCGCATCACCGGCGCCAGCGCCGGCTCGCATGCCGGTTGCGGCGTCTGGCTTGCGGCGAACCAGCCCAACCCGGCCAGCAGCGCCAGCCCGAGCAGCAGATGGATCGTCACGATGACCGGCTGCAACTTCAGCGTGACGGTCCACGCGCCGAACGCCCCCTGCACGCAGATCAGCGCCAGCAGACCGGCCGGCCAGATCCAGGACACGCGCAACTGACGGCGGCGCAACACGACGATCAGCAACTGCGCGATGATCAGCACGCCGACCGCCATCGCCACATAGCGGTGCGTCATCTCGATCCATGCCTTGGTCATCGTGACCGGACCGGTCGGCATCGCCGCCTCGGCCAGACGGATCGCGTGGTGCGCGACGAACGGCGACGCGGTGCCGTAGCAACCGGGCCAGTCGGGACAGCCCAGGCCGGAATCGGTCAGGCGCGTGAAGCTGCCGAACATCACCAGGTCGAGCGTGATGAACGTGGTCACCCAGAGCAGTTTGCGAAACTTCGCCGCGTCGCCCTTGACCAGCACATAGGACAGCGGGAACAACGCGACGCACAGCCCGATCAAAGCCAGTTGCAATACGAACATCGAAGTCATCCAGTACGACGGGCGCGCGGCATGGTGGGTGACGCCGCCCGTCGGTTCACTTCCGCATCCGGGCGCGGGGCATGCGCCAGAACCGTTTGATTCGCCCAGCCGGCTTGGCGGGCGCTTGTTTCGTTCACCAGCCGCCGTCAGCCGCCGTCAGCGGCCGTCAGCCGCTGTCGACCGTCTTTCGGCCGTCTTTCGGCCGCTGTCCAGCCGGCGGCTACCCGATGCCCGACCATTTCAGCAGCCGGGTCAGATCCTGCTTGATCCGGCTGGGGTCGGGATGGTCGGGAAACTGCATCATCAGGTTGCCGTTCGGATCGATCAGATAGATATGCCGTTCGATGCTGTCGCCTTGCGCGGGCTGCAGCCATGCGCCCAGCGCCGCCGCATCGGCGACATAGAACTGCGCGTCGCCATAGGCGTCGCGGATTTTCTGCGGCACCGGCCGGTCATCGGTGCGCAGCCACACCACCTGCACCCGGTCGCGATCGGTGTTCTGCGTGAGGCGCACCTGACGCATGTAGTACAGCTTCTGCAGGCAGCGTCCGTCGCACGCGCTCGCGTCCACCGACAGCATCAGCCATTTGCCCTTCAGCGTCGGCATCGCCACCACCTGGCCCGCGTCGTTGCGCAACGCCAGCGTCGACGGCAGCGGACGCTGCGGCGCGATCAGCGTGCCGTAATTCGTCGACCCGCCGGCCGGCTTGATCACGTAATACGTGAAATAGGACGCCAGCACCGGGGCGATGCATACCGCCAGCAACAGCACCAGTGTCCAACGGCTGCGCGCCTTCGGCGCGACCGCGCGCCTGTCGCCGTCGCCCGTGCGGTCGGCGGCGGTCTTGCCGGCTGACCGGCGGTCATCGGCCATGGTCATGGTTTATCACCGTCATTCCTTTTCAAAATCTCCTGCGCGCCGGAACGCGAGGTACAGACCGAATCCCAGCGCCGCGGCGGCCATTGCCCACCACTGCACCATATAACCGTAGTTGCGCGCGACATCCGCCGTCGGCCGGGGCCAGTCACGCAGCAGGCCGTCCGCGTCGCCGGGGCCGTCGGCGTCCTGCACGAGCACGAAGGGCTGCAGCGCGAGACCGGTTTCGCGTGCGTAGTCGGCGACCTCCAGGTTCTGCCGGATGGGCTGCCCGGCCTCGGGCGTCCGGCCGGACAACGCCAGGGTCCGGCCGGCATCCGCACGGGCGAGACCCGTGATCTCGATCTCTCCCGCCGGCGTGCGATACGGCGCGATGCGCGTGCGCTCGGCGGCGTCACGCGGCAGCCAGCCCCGGTTGACCAGCACCGGCGCGCCGCCGGCGACGGCGAACGGCATCAGCACATGCAAGCCCGGCTGGTCCTGGTGCGGGCGATTGTCCAGATAGACCACCCGGTCGGCCAGGAAATGCCCGCGCAGCACGACCCGATGATACTCGATGGCCGCGAGCGGCACGAGCGCCGCGCCGAGCCGGCGCGCAGGCAGGTTCTCATAGGCGACGATGGCGTGCTGCCGTGCCTCCTTCTGATGCGCGCGGCCGCGTTGCCAGAAACCCAGCGCGATCGTCACGGCCATCACGACGCTCAACGCCAGCGCGGGCCAGAAACGGATGCGCGGGTGCCTCATGGCGCCGACCGGCGGGGCCACCCTTGGCGGGGCCACCCTTGGCGGGGCCACCCTTGGCGGTCTCCCCCTTGGCGCGGCAGCCACCGGCCCGCCGGCAGGCACGATGCCGGAACGCCGGCGTGGAAATGCGATAATGCGTCACTTCCCCGTTTCGATGACATCATGCGCATCTTCATCGCGATTGCCTTTTTGTTGATCCTGGCCAGTTTGGGCTCGGCGCTGTTCTTCATGATGCGCGACCGCGGCACGACGAAGCGCATGGCCTATTCGCTGACGCTGCGCGTCGGCTTCTCGGTCGCCCTCTTTCTCTTCATCCTGTTCGCGAACTGGATGGGCTGGATCCACAGCACGGGCACCTTGTACTAGTTCACGGCAGCGGACCGCTGCAGCGGTCCACCGCACCAGTCTGCCGCGTTGCCTTGCCAGCCGGGACGTGCGCCGAAAGCAAAGCGCCGCCCGCAGGCGGCGCTCGGCGACGCGACGAAGGCCCCCTAGAGCCAGTAGACGACGATATACAGCCCGAGCCAGACGACGTCCACGAAGTGCCAGTACCAGGCGGCGCCCTCGAAACCGAAATGCTTTTCCGGGGTGAAATCGCCGCGAATGATGCGGTACAGCACCACCGACAGCATGGTCGCCCCCAGCATCACGTGAAAACCGTGGAATCCCGTGAGCAGGAAGAAGGTCGAGCCGTACGCGCCGGAGGTGAGCTTCAGGTTCAGTTCGTGATACGCGTGGAAGTATTCGAACCCCTGGCAGAACAGGAATATCACGCCCAGCCCGACCGTCGCCGCCAGCCAGATCGCGGTCTTCCTGCGGTGGTTGGCACGCAGCGCATGGTGGGCGATCGTCAGCGTCACGCCCGACGAGAGCAACAGCGCGGTGTTGACCGTCGGCAGCGGCCAGGGCGTCATCGAACGGAAGTGCGTGACGAGGTCGGCCGGCCCGTTGTTCGGCCACACGGCGGTGAAGTCCGGCCACAGCAGACGGCCGTTCAGGCTGCCGAGGTCCGGCAGCGCGAATTCGCGGGCGTAGAACAGCGCACCGAAGAAACCCAGGAAGAACATCACCTCGGAGAAGATGAACCAGCTCATGCTCCAGCGAAACGACAGATCGACCCGCTTGCCGTAGTGGCCGGTCTCGGATTCGCGGATCGCGTCCCCGAACCAGTGGTAGACCACCCAGAACAGACTGAACAGGCCGACGAAGAACGTGTACTTCGCCCAGGATTCGCCATTGATCCAGGTCGCCAGCGATCCCATCATCACCAGCAGGCTCAACGCCGCCGCGAGCGGGTGCCGCGACGGATGCGGCACGAAGTAATACGGCAGCTGATGACTCGGACCACGCATTGCGGATTCTCCCCTTCTTCCAGTTTCATTCATACGTGACGTCGGGCGCTGCACGGGCCGACGCGTTGCCGCTTCAGGATGTCACGACGCGGACCAGGACGATCAGGCCCGCGATCAGGACCGCCACGCAACCCACGGCCGCGATCGCCACGTGCACCGGGTTGAGCTGGGCGAAATCCCGCGCCTGGTCGCGCCCCTTGCGAATGCCGAGAAAGGACCACAGGACCGCCGCCACCGATCGGCGGACCCCCGTGAACCAGGCCGTGTGCGCCGGTTCGTCCATCGTCAATCCCCCAGCATGTGCTGGACCATCGCGCCGAAAAAGAAGATGGCGACGATGCCCGCGAGCACCATCGCCAGGCGCAGATTGGCCGCCTTCTGCGCGGCCTTGTCGCGAAGCGTCACGATCGGTTCATCCTTGCCGGGCGTAGCGCCGCCCGGTCCCTCGCTACCGGTTGCATTCCCGCGTCACTCGACGGTGGGCGGGTTCTCGAACGTGTGGAACGGTGCCGGCGTCGGAACCGTCCATTCCAGTCCCTGCGCGCCTTCCCAGGGGTTGCTCGCGATCACTTCGGTCGTGTCGTCGCCCTTGCGGTAGATCGGCAGCGCGACCAGGAACAGGAAATACACCTGGATCAACCCGAACGCGAACGCGCCGATCGTCGCGATCTGGTTGAAATCGGTGAACTGCGCCGGGTAATCCGCGTACCGGCGCGGCATGCCCGCCAGGCCCAGGAAGTGCATCGGGAAGAAGGTGACGTTGAAGCTGATCATCGAGATCCAGAAATGGATCTTGCCGCGCGTCTCGTTGTACATCCGGCCGGTCCACTTCGGCGACCAGTAGTACCACGCGGCGAACAGCGCGAACAGCGAGCCGGCGACCAGCACGTAGTGGAAGTGCGCGACCACGTAGTAGGTGCCGTGCACGGCGATGTCGATCGGGGCGATCGCCAGGATGATGCCGGTGAAGCCGCCGATCGTGAACACGAACAGGAAGCCGATCGCGAACAGCATCGGCGTCTCGAACGTCATCGAGCCCCGCCACATCGTCGCGGTCCAGTTGAAGACCTTCACGCCGGTGGGCACCGCGATCAGCATCGTCGCGTACATGAAGAACAGCTGCCCGGTGACCGGCATGCCGGTGGCGAACATGTGGTGCGCCCAGACCGTGAACGACAGGATCGCGATCGACGCGGTCGCGTAGACCATCGAGCTGTAGCCGAACAGCGGCTTGCGCGCGAAGGCCGGTATCACCTCCGAGATCATGCCGAACGCCGGCAGGATCATGATGTACACCTCGGGGTGCCCGAAGAACCAGAAGATGTGCTGGTACAGCACCGGGTCGCCGCCGCCCGCGGCGTTGAAGAACGCCGTGCCGAAGTGGCGGTCGAACAGCAGCATCGTGATCGCGCCGGCGAGCACCGGCATCACCGCGATCAGCAGGAAGGCGGTGATCAGCCAGGTCCAGACGAACATCGGCATCTTCATCAGCGTCATGCCGGGGGCACGCAGATTCAGGATGGTGACGATGATGTTGATGCCGCCCATGATCGACGACGCGCCCATCAGGTGGATCGCGAAGATCGCCATGTCCATGCCCGGACCCATCTGCACCGACAGCGGCGCGTACAGCGTCCAGCCCGCGGCGGTCGCGCCGCCCGGCACGAAGTACGAGCCGATCAGCAGCAGCGACGCTACCGGCAGCAGCCAGAAGCTCAGATTGTTCATCCGCGCGAACGCCATGTCCGACGCGCCGATCTGCAGCGGGATCATCCAGTTCGCGAAACCGACGAACGCCGGCATGATCGCGCCGAAGATCATGTAGAGGCCGTGGCTGGTGGTCAGCTGATTGAAGAATTCGGGCCGCATGATCTGCAAACCGGGCTCGAAGAGCTCGGTGCGGATCATCAACGCCATCACCCCGCCCACCATGAACATCGTGAACGAGAAGATCAGGTACAGCGTCCCGATGTCCTTGTGGTTGGTGGCCAGCAGCCAGCGGCGCCAGCCCACCGGCACATCGTGCGAGTGATCGTGCCCTGCCGCGGGATCATGAACGATCGACGTCATATCTCACTCCTTCCTCGAAGACCCCCCGCCTCAGGCAGCCGGGTGCTTGCTCAATTCGCTGTTGACCTGCGGCTGCGTACGCTGGGCTGCGGATGGCGCAGGCGCGGGCGCAGCGCCGTCCGCGGCACCCGTCCCCACGACACCTTCCCGTGCCGCACGCACCTGTACGGGTTGTACGACGTCGCCGGCGTGGTTGCCCCACGCATTGCGCGAATAGGTCACGACCGACGCAATTTCCACATCGTTCATCGCGTTCTTCCACGCGGGCATCTGGCCCCGGCCATGCAGGACGAGATCGACCACCGGCCTGGCCGCGCCTTTGAGCAGCGCCGAGCCGTCGAGCGCGGGAAACGGCCCGACACCCTTGCCGCTGGCCTGATGGCAGACCGCGCAGTTGGCGGTGAACACCTTCTCGCCGCGCTGCGTCAGTTCGGCGAGCGTGTAGGTCTTGTCCGGGTCGTCGGCCGCCAGCGCCGCGCGGCTGCGCTGCGCGTCGACCCATTTCAGATAGTCGGGCTCGGAGACGACGTTGACCACCACCGGCATGAACGCGTGCTCCTTGCCGCAGAGTTCCGTGCAGAACCCCCGGTAGATGCCCACTTTTTCAGCCGTGAACCACGTGTCGCGCGTGAACCCGGGAAACGCATCCTGCTTGACGCCGAAGGCCGGGACATACCAGGAATGGATCACGTCGGCGGCCGTCGTGACGATGCGGATCTTGCGGTTGACCGGCACGACCAGCGGATGGTCGACTTCCTGGAGATAGGTATCGGTCTTCGGCGCCGCGCCGGCGATCTGCTCGCGCGGCGTCGCCAGCGTGGAGATCAGGCTGATGCCCTCGCCGGGGCCCTTCAGGTAGTCGTAGCCCCATTTCCACTGATACCCGGTGACCTTGATCGTCAGGTCGGCGTTGGACGTGTCCTTCATCGCGATGACCGTCTTCGTCGCCGGGATCGCCATGCCGATGATGATGAGGAACGGCACGATGGTCCACATGATCTCGACGGTCGTGCTTTCGTGAAAGTTCGCCGCCTTGTGGCCGCGAGACTTGCGATGCATGATGATCGAATACAGCATGATGCCGAACACGCCGACGAAGATCGCCAGGCAGATGACCAGCAGCAGGGTATGCAGGCTGTACACCTCGCGGGCAATGCTGGTGACCGGCGTCTGTAAATTCAGCTCGTTGACCTCGGGACCGCCGGGCGCCGCACCGACCGCCCGAGCCACGCCCGCCGTCAGCAGTCCGCTCGCCGCCGACAGGCCGGTGAGCGCTCGCTTGATTGCTGCTTTCATAGATTCCTTACCCAAAATTGCCATGACGGCATCGGCCTCGCCCGATGGCGCCGTTGCCGCTTCGTGCCCGATTGCGCGCCCGATCGCGCGCGTCGCGGCGGGTCCCTCATCCACATCGACGAAGCCAGACACGCAACTCGGTTGCGAACGGCTCGCGGGCATCCGCCATCAGGTACCGGCCGATGCGTAAGGACTTCCCCGCCGAACGCAGGGTCATCGGTTCGCGCGGCGTCGCGCCGGGTTCGACCCGCACCCACAGCGGGTTGAATTCGGTGCGGGTGATACGAAAAGCGTGCATCCGCTCGACCACGAGCCGGTTCGGGAACAGACGGATGTGTTCATAGTCGATCGCATGCCGCGCATGCACCACGCACGCCGCCAGCAACGCGCTCAGTTCCAGCACGGTGAACGGCAGGATCAGCCACGCGCCCCGCAGCAGGAATACGACCGCGATCGTCAACGATACCGAGCAGAGCGAAACAAACAACCCGACGAACTGCCGTGGGGACAGGGCACAGTTCCGTTTCAGCAACCACTCCTTGAGGGCCGGGTCCGCGCACGCCACCGCCGCGGGCGGCTTCCCCTGCGCTGCCTGCGTCTTCACCGTCGCGTCCATTCCGCGCTCCCACGCGCCGCCCCGGCGCGTCCGATTGCGGCGCCCGACACGGTCCTGCCCGGTGCGCCGCCGGCCAGGTGCCCCCGTTGCAAGCGCCCGAAACCATGCGATAAACCGTCGCATTATAGCGCTTCCTGGTGCCACCACAAGCCACGCGCCTCGTGCAGTGCGCCGTGTTTCCGCGTCCGCCTGGTCCGGCAACGGCCAAACGAAGCGCCGGCCCTGGAGGGGAGCATGCCCTTTTACAGGCCCGCGAACAGGAGCGGGACACGCTCTAGCCCGTCCCGCGCGGGTTGCGCCGGCCGCCGATGTCCTCCACCCGCACGATGGCCTGCCCGTCGGCTCCCGTCCTGGGTTGCGCTTTCCATGCATGGCCGTAGACGATCTCGAACGTCAGCACGATCAGGCCGTCCGCGTTGCGCTGCCGCTCGATGGCGTCGAGCAGCCGGCGGTGTGCCAGACGTCCCGTCAATCCCGGCGACGCCATCGTCTCACAGGCGTCGGCCGCCCCGGCACCGTCGCGGGCCGTGCCGCGTCCGGCGACCGCGCCCCAGGCACGCACGTCGGCGAGCAGCGCGAGCGGATCCCGGTAGGTCACGCTCAGGGTTTCCATGTCCATCACCGGCAGTTCGAAACCGCTCGCCACCAGCATGTCGCCGAAGTCGTGCATGTCGACGAAATCGAGTATCGGCGGCCGGCGCCCCGCGCGGCCCGTCTCCGCCTCGCGCCACGCGGCGCGCAATTCCTTGAGCGTGTCGGGGCCGAGGGTCGAGAACATCAGCAGGCCGCCCGTGGCCAGCACCCGTTGCCACTCGGGAAACACGACGTCGGGCCGCGGGTGCCATTGCAGCGCCAGATTGGACCACAGCATGTCGAAGGCGCCGTCGGCGAACGGCATCGCCGAAAAATCGGATTGCACCCGCCATGCCTGCCGGTGCCCGAGCTTGGGCCCGAGTACCCGCCGCAGCGCGTCGGGCAGCCAACGCCGGGTGTCGAACAGGCCGTCCGGCGCGCGGTGGGCCGCACGGCCTGCCTGCACCAGCATCGCATGCGCGCCGTCGATGCCCGTCACCTGCGCGGCCGGATAGCGCGCGCCCAGCGCGAGCAGATCGGCGCCCGTGCCGCAGCCCGCGTCGAGGATATGCGTCGGCGCCGTCTTGATGTAATCCAGGCGCTCGCGCATGCGCGCGGCGATTTCGCGCGGCAGAAAAGCGACTTTTTCGAAGGCCGCGGCACGGCGGTCGAAGACGCGGCGGCGCACCGGTTGCACGGCGCGCTGAAAGGGGGAGGCGATTGGGATAGGCATGCGCGACGCTCGACACCGGTAGGCTGCGAAGTATACTCGGTCCTTCCCGTATTCCGGTGGAGGCCACGATGACCGCGCCGCCGCTTCCGCGCGCCGCGCTGCTGCGCGTCCTGACGGCCTGCCTGCCGGGCCGGTGTCTGGTCTGTGGCGACGCCGCCGGCGACGCGCTCTGTGCGCGCTGCGCCCGCGCGTATTGGCCGGGCACGACCGCGATCGCGCGTTGCGCGCAATGCGGCATCCGCCTGCTTTCCGGAAGCGCCGCCGCCTGTGCGGACCTGCCGCGCTGCGCGCCCTGCCAGCTGGCGCCGCCCGCGTTCGACGCGACGCTGGCGCTTGCCGACTACCGGCCGCCGCTCGACATTCTCGCGATCACGCTCAAGTTCCGCGGACGTCCCGCGCTGGCACACGATCTCGCGGACCGGCTGGCCGCCGGCTTCGCGGACCGGATCGCACGCGTTCTCGCCGCCCGCGAAACCGGGGACGGCACGCTCCCGGGCACACCCGACATCGTGCCCGACCTGCTGCTGCCCGCGCCGCTATCCCGGCGCCGGCTCGTGCGGCGCGGTTACAATCAAGCATGGGAACTGACGCATCGGTTCGCGCGCCGGACCGGCATCCCCGCCGATCCCACGCTCCTGCTGCGTCAGCATACGGCGGCGCAATCCGACCTGAGCCTCGCCGCGCGCCGGCGCAACATGCGCCGCGCGATCCGCCTCGCCCCCCATGCCGCGTCACGCATCGCCGGCGCCCATGTCGGCGTCGTCGACGACGTGATGACGACCGGCGCGACACTGGACGCGCTGGCCCGCGTGCTGAAGACGGCGGGCGCGCGCCGCGTCAGCAATTTCGTGGTGTTCCGCACCGCCTGAGACGCGGCGGGCGCTCGCCTCCCCCTTCTTCCCCACCCGCGTCGCCTGTACGCGGGCCTGCAACCGTGCACAACCTTCGTCAGCCATGTTCAATGTCGTACTCGTAGAACCCGAGATTCCGCCCAACACCGGCAACGTGATCCGCCTGTGCGCGAACACCGGCGCGGCGCTGCATCTGGTCGAACCGCTGGGGTTTCCGCTCGATGACGCGCGGATGCGCCGCGCCGGCCTGGATTACCACGAATATGCGCAGATGAAGGTACATCGCGACTGGGAAGCGTTTCTGACCGCCGAAACGCCCGATCCGGCGCGCATGTTCGCGATGACCACGCACGCCGCGACGCCGTTCGGGGGCCGGACGCTGACGCCGGGCGACTGGTTCGTGTTCGGTCCGGAAACGCGCGGTCTGTCGCCGGACTTTCTGGAAGCGTTCGACGCGGCGCATCGCCTGCGCCTGCCGATGCGTCCGCACAACCGCAGCCTCAATCTGTCGAACGCCGTCGCGGTGACGGTGTTCGAGGCCTGGCGGCAATCGGGTTACGCGGGCGGTGCCTGACGGGCCTGACGGACCTACCGGACCTGCCGGTCCCCGCCTTCGGTCTTCGCATCGCGCCGCAGCAGGGACGCCAGCACCTCGCGCGGCGCGGCCTCCTCGAAAAGAATGCGGCACACCGCCTGGGTCAACGGCATGTCGACGCGCTCGCGCAGTGCGAGGTTTCGCACCGCGCCCGCGCAGCGCACGCCTTCGGCGACATGACCCAGTTCGTCGAGGATGCGGGTCAGCGGCTGCCCGGACGCGAGCCGGATGCCCACCGTGCGGTTGCGCGACAGGTCGCCGGTGGCCGTCAGGATCAGGTCGCCGACGCCCGACAAGCCGGTGAAGGTGTCGCCGCGCGCCCCCAGCGCGACGCCCAGACGGGTCATCTCGGCCAGACCGCGGGTGACCAGCGCGGCACGCGCGTTCAGGCCCAGGCCCATGCCGTCGGCAATGCCGGTCGCGATCGCCAGCACGTTCTTGACCGCGCCGCCGACCTCGACGCCGACGATGTCGTCGCTGGTATAAATGCGCATCGCCGCGTGATGGAAGACCTGCTGCGCGCGCAACCGGCAGGGCGCCGTCCGGCTCGCCGCGGTGAGGGCGACCGGCAGGCCCTGGGCGACTTCCCGGGCGAAGCTGGGACCGGTCACCGCGCCACAGGAAACGTCCCCGCCCAGCACGTCGGCGACGATCTGATGCGGCAACAGTCCCGTGTCGGCCTCGAACCCCTTGCACAGCCAGACGAAATGGGCCGGCACGTGATTGTTGGCGCGCAACGTCGTCAACAGGGGCCGCAGGCCGGCCACCGGCGTCGCCAGCACGGTCAGCGACGCCGGGTCGCGCGCATGATCCGTCGCGCGCGTCAGGTCGGCATCGAACCGTAGCGCCGGCGGCAATGCGCAACCGGCGAGATAGACACGGTTCTCCCGGGACGCGACCATGCCGGCGACGAGTGCCGGATCCCGCGCCCACAGCATCACGTCATGCCGGGCGGCCAGGTGGACCGCGACGGCCGTGCCCCAGGCGCCCGCTCCCAATACGGAAACGTTCATCCTGTCTCTCCGGGACATGCCGCGATCAGTGGGTCTGCGGCGGCGCGCTCTGCGCGATCTGGATGTCGCTGTCCGACCCGCCGACGGTGGCCTGCGCGAAACGCTGCTCGTACAGCGCCTGGAAGTTGATCTCCGCCAGATGAATCGGCGGGAAACCCGCACGCGTCACGGCGTCGGCGATGTTCGAACGCAGATACGGGAAGATGATCTGCGGGCAGGCGATGTTCAGCACCGGCTGGAGCTGGTCCTGCGGCAGATTGCGGATATCGAAGATGCCGGCCTGCGTCGCTTCGATCAGGAACGCCACCTTCTCGCCGACTTTCGCCGTCACGGTACCCGTCACCGTGCATTCGAAGACATTTTCCTGCAGCTGCGATTCCTTGACGTTGATCTCGACTTCGACCTGCGGCATGTCCTGTTCGAGGAAGATGGAGGGCGAATTCGGCTGCTCGAGCGACATGTCCTTCAGATAGACGCGCTGAATGTTGAAAAAGGGCTGGTCGTTTTGTTCGCTCATGAGATTCCTCGGATGATGGATGGGGCAGACACCATATGGACGATACGGCCTCCGCGAAGAAACGGGCGGCGGACTGGGCCGCCGGTGCCCGATGACTGGGTTGCCGTGCGGCGGATCTTATTGCGCGCCGAGCAGCGGCAACAGGCCGCCCGAACGGTCGAGCGCCGACAGGTCGTCGTACCCGCCCACGTGCGTCTCGCCGATGTAGATCTGCGGCACGGTCCGGCGCCCGGTGCGCGCCATCATGTCCGCGCGCTGCGCCGGATCCTTGTCGATCAGGATCTTCTCGACATGCTCGACGCCGCGTTGCTTCAGCAGGCGTTCGGCCATCTGGCAATAGGGGCAGACCTGCGTGCTGTACATCACGACCTTGTTCATTTCGCCACTCCTTGTTTGACGACGGGCATGCCGGCCTTCTGCCAGCCGTCGAGGCCGCCATCGAGGGTATAGACCTCAGCATAGCCCGCCGTCTTCAGAAGCGCTTCGGCCTTGGCCGACTGGACGCCGGATTGGCAGACCACGATGACCGGCGTGTTCTTGTTCTTCGCGACCTGGGCCGCCTTGCCTGCCAGGTCGGCGAACGCCAGATGCCGGGCTTGCGGCAGATGTCCGGCGGCGAACGCATCGGCGCCGCGAATGTCGACGACGACCGCATTGCGCCGGTTGATCAGTTGCGTGGCGTCCTGGGACGAGAGACCCCGGCCGCGGCGCATCATGACAGGCCACGCAAGAAGCGCTCCCGAAATGATCGCGATGGCGATCAGGATAAGATTGGTGTAGTCGGAGAAGAACTTCACAGGCAACCGCCGGAAAAAGGGAATTCGCGCATTATAGAGGGAGTCGCGGATTTTTCACGCATGCAAGGCGTGCAAGCACAGAAGAGCCTCTAAAATGTCGGTATCGAGACCCCGTCGCGCGCGACGTCGCGTCGCAGCCGCCCGTTGCCGCCGGCCCGGGCCGGCGACGACGCCCGCCCGGGGCCCACGCAGAATCCTTCACTCACTACCGACGCCATGTACAAACTCGTTCTGATCCGCCACGGCGAATCCACCTGGAACCAGGAAAACCGCTTCACCGGCTGGGTCGACGTCGACCTGACCGAAAAGGGCGCGACCGAGGCACGCCAGGCGGGACGGCTGCTCGCCGAGGCCGGCTTCGCATTCGATATTGCCTACACCTCGGTGCTCAAGCGCGCGATCCGCACGCTGTGGCATGTCCAGGACGAAATGGACCTGATGTGGATTCCGGTGGTGCACTCGTGGCGGCTGAACGAGCGCCACTATGGCGCGCTCGCCGGGCTGAACAAGGCCGAGACGGCGAAGAAGTACGGCGACGAGCAGGTGCTGGTGTGGCGGCGCAGCTACGACACCCCGCCCCCGGCGCTGGATCCGGCCGACGAACGCACCTCGTTCGCCGACCCCCGCTACGCCCGCGTGCCGCGCGAGCAGCTGCCGCTGACCGAATGCCTGAAGGACACCGTCGCTCGCGTGATGCCGCTCTGGAACGAATCGATCGCGCCGGCGCTGAAGGCCGGCAAGCGGCTCGTGATCGCCGCGCACGGCAATTCGATTCGCGCGCTGGTCAAATACCTCGACGACATCCCGGATAGCGAGATCGTCGGCCTGAACATCCCGAACGGCATTCCGCTGGTGTACGAACTCGACGAGAATCTGAAACCGCTGAAGCACTATTATCTCGGCGATGCGGAAGCGATCGCCCAGGCGCAGGCGGCCGTGGCCAGCCAGGGCAAGGCGAAATAGCGGATGTCCATGGCGGCCGCTTTGGCCGCCATGGCCGCTTCGGTCTGCCGCACCGCGTCCGCGCCGCAAGGCCGGGCGCCAAACCAGTTATACTGCCATGTCCGCTTTGACGGACACCCGTGTCCAATCCCCCTCCCCCGTTATGCGCAAACACCTGAAACACGTGGTTCTGATTGTCGCCGGCCTGACGACCGGAGTGCTGGCAACGCTGCAGATTTCCGCTGCCGCACAAAGCAATGCAAGCACCGCGGCCGCAGCCACGGCCGCGCCACTGCCGCTCGATCAATTGCGGCTGCTGGCGGAAGTGTTCGGGCAGATCAAGCATGAATATGTCGAACCGGTGGACGACAAGAAACTGTTGACCGCCGCGATCAAGGGGATGGTGTCGAGCCTGGACCCGCACTCGTCGTATCTCGACAAGACCGACTACCAGGAACTCCAGGAGCAGACGCAGGGCCGGTTCGCCGGACTGGGCATCGAAATCACGTCGGAGGACGGCCTGATCAAGGTCATCTCGCCGATCGAGGACACGCCGGCGTTTCGCGCCGGCATCCGTCCGGGCGACCTGATCACCCGGATCGAGGACAAGCCGGTACGCGGCATGACGCTCGACCAGTCGGTCAAGCAGATGCGCGGCGCGCCGGGCACCAAGGTCACGCTGACGATCTACCGCAAGTCCGACCAGCGGACGTTCCCGCTGACGGTGACGCGCGCCGAGATCCGCGTGCAGAGCGTCAAGGCGAAGGTCATCGAGCCGGGTTACGCATTCGTGCGCATCACCAGCTTCCAGGAACAGACCGTGCCGGATCTGGCCGCGAAACTGCGTGACATCGCCCGTCAGCAGCCGAACCTGAAGGGCCTGGTGCTCGATCTGCGCAACAACGGCGGCGGCCTGCTGCAGAGCGCGGTCGGCGTCGCGGGCGCCTTCCTGCCGGCGAACGCGCTGGTGGTCTCGACCAACGGCCAGATCGCCGATGCGAAGCAGACCTATCGCGATACCTACGACAATTACCGGCTGCCGTCGATGAGCGGCGATCCGCTGCAGGATCTGCCGCAGATCTTCAAGACGGTGCCGATGATCGTGCTGGTGAACGCCTACTCGGCATCGGCCTCGGAAATCGTCGCCGGCGCGCTGCAGGATCATCACCGCGTGACGATCATGGGCAAGGCGACGTTCGGCAAGGGCTCGGTGCAGACCGTGCGACCGCTGACCACGGACACCGCGCTGCGTCTGACGACCGCTTATTACTACACGCCGACCGGCCGGTCGATCCAGAACAAGGGCATCCGCCCGGACGTGACCGTCGACCAGTATGCCGAGGGTGATCCGGACGATGCCCTGGTGACGCGCGAGGTGGACTACACGAATCACCTGGCGAACACGCAGGATCCGAACGAGAAGAAGGAAGCCGAGGCACGCGAGGCGGACCGCATGGAGCAGCTGCGCCTGCTCGAGGAACGCAACGACAAGCTGACGCCGGAACAACGCCAGAAGGAGCGCAACCGCGTGCCGCCCGAGCTGGGCAGCGCCGACGACTTCATGCTGAAGCAGGCCGTGAACCAGTTCAAGGGTCAGCCGGTCCAGCTTTCGAAGTCGGCGTCGGAGCGCACGCTGTCGAGCGCCAAGCCGCCGCGTGACGCGTCGGCTCCGGTGGTCACGTCGCGCCCGGCCCTGCCGGCGGTCCCGTCGGCATCGTCGCCGGCCGCCGCCAGCGCCACCGCGGCATCCGCGCCGGCTGCGGTATCGGCACCGGCCGCAAAGTAAGCGAACGGCTCCGACGAGGGGCCGCAAGCGCAGGACCCGACAGCCCGGCAACGGGCTGTTTTCAATTGGGCGCCATAATGCGGTAACGCGGTAACGCGGGGCCCGCACAGGACGCACGCCGCCAAGAGGATCGCCATGAACGACGAGCAACTACTGCGCTACTCGCGCCATATCCTGCTGGACGAATGGGGCATCGAGGCGCAGCAGAAGGTGCTGGGCGCGCATGCGCTGATCATCGGCGCGGGCGGTCTCGGGTGCCCGGCGGCGCTGTACCTCGCGGCGGCAGGCATGGGCCGGATGACGCTCGTCGACGGCGACCGGGTCGACCTGACGAATCTGCAACGCCAGATCGCGCACACGATGGCCAGCCTGGATGCGCCGAAGGTGGCGTCGTTGCGCGACGGCATCGGCCGGCTCAACCCCGACATCCAGGTCACGGCCATCGCCCGGCAGGCCGACGCCGCGCTGCTCGATACGCTGGTGCGGGACGCCGACGTCGTCCTGGACTGCACCGATCATTTCGAGATACGGCAGCGGATCAATCGGGCGTGCGTGCGGCACCGGGTGCCGCTGGTATCGGGCGCCGCGCTGCGCTTCGACGGCCAGGTGACGAGTTTCGACTTCCGCCGCGACGATTCGCCCTGTTACGCCTGCATCTTTCCGCCCGACGTCGCGCCGGAGGAAACCGCGTGTTCCACGATGGGGGTGTTTTCACCGACGGTGGGAATGATCGGCGCGATCCAGGCTGCGGAGGCGTTGAAGCTGGTGGCGGGCGTGGGCGACACCCTCACCCGACGCCTGATGATGCTCGACAGTCTGCGCATGACGTGGAACGAGATCCGCGTCGGCCGGCAGACCGATTGTCTGGTCTGCGGCCATGACGCGGCGCCGGGCGACGCACGGCAACCGTGACGTCCGCGACATCGTCGCGGCATCGCCTCGCCCGTCCCCGGGAATCGCCCTAGTGCTGGCCGAGGCGTTCGAACGCCGCCTTGATCTCGAGCGGCTCGACCATCGCCACCAGGTCGGCCACGCCCCGTTCGAGCGCCGCCAGATCGGCGCGCAGCACTTCCCGCTTGACCACGAGCAACTGGCTCGGGTGCATCGAGAATTCGCGCAGACCCATGCCCAGCAACAGGCGCGTCATCGCCGGGTCGCCGGCCATCTCGCCGCAGACGGCCACCGGCACGCGCGCGCGCGTCGCCTCGCGGATCGTCATCGAGATCAGCATGAGGATCGCCGGGTGCAGCGGATCGTACAGATGCGCGACCGCGTTGTCGGCCCGATCGATCGCCAGCGCGTACTGGATCAGGTCGTTGGTCCCGACCGACAGGAAATCGAAGCGCTTGAGAAACAGCGGCAAGGCCAGCACGGCCGCCGGAATCTCGATCATCGCGCCGATCTTCAGATTCCGGTCATAGGCCAGGCCCGCGGCGTCGCACTGGCGCCGCGCCTCGTCGATCAGGTCCAGCGTCTGGTCGATCTCGCTCGCATGCGCGAGCATCGGGATGAGGATGCGCACCCGACCGAACGCCGACGCGCGCAGGATCGCCCGCAGCTGCGTGAGGAACATCTGCGGCTCGGACAGGCACCAGCGGATCGCGCGCAGGCCCAGCGCGGGATTCATTTCGGCCTCGAAACCGTCGCCGCCTCCTCCACCGCCCCCTCCGCCGCGCGAGTCGAGCGGCTTGTCGGCGCCGATGTCGATGGTGCGGATCGTCACCGGCAGTCCGCCCATCGCCTCGATCGCGCCGCGATACTGCGCGACCTGCTCCTCTTCATCCGGCAGGCCGTGGCGCCGGTTCATGAACAGGAACTCGGTGCGGAACAGCCCCACGCCGGCGGCGCCCGCGGCGCATGCCGCGACGCCGTCGGCGGGCAGTTCGATATTCGCGCACAGCGTGATCGGCGTGCCGTCCAGCGTCTGGGTGGTCGCCGAGCGCAGCATCTGCAGCTTGCGCTGCTCCAGCGCCCGCTCGCTTTGCCGGTAGCTGTATTCCTCGAGCACCGCCCGGGTGGGCGCGACGATGACGACGCCGCGTTCGCCATCGACGATGATGACGTCGTCCGAACGGATCAGCGCGCTGGCCTGCTGCACGCCCACCGCCGCGGGAATGCCGAAACTGCGCGCGACGATGGCGGTATGCGAGGTCCGGCCGCCCAGGTCGGTGACGAAACCGCCGAAATTCTGCGTCTTGAACTGCAGCATGTCGGCGGGCGCGATGTCGTGCGCGACCACGATCATGTCCATGTCGTCATCGTCGCGGGTGCGGTCGGCGACCAGCGCCGCGGCCGAAGGCTGGCCGGCGAGCACCTTCAGCACCCGCTCGGCGACCTGCTCGACATCGGCGCGGCGTTCGCGCAGATAGGGGTCGTCGATTTCGTCGAAATGGCCGACCAGCATCGCGAGCTGCTCGGATAACGCCCACTCGGCGTTGTAGCGCCGGGTGCGGATCAGCTCCGCGGTGGCCTCGCTCAGCATCGCATCGCGCAGGATCAGCGAATGGACGTTCAGGAACGCGTCCATCTCGCC
>JBPBQT010000403.1:0-19393 GCA_050955065.1 Janthinobacterium lividum
TATCCGGGCTGTTCGGCGGCATGGGGGGCTGCGCGATGATCGGCCAGACGATGATCAATCTGGGCTCCGGCGGACGCTCGCGCCTGTCGGGCGCGACCAGCGGCGTGATGATCCTGCTGTTCATCCTGTTTCTGTCGCCGCTGATCGAGCGCATTCCGCTCGCGGCGCTCGTCGGCGTAATGTTCGTCGTCGCGCAGCAGACCTTCGCGTGGGGGTCGCTGCGGGTGCTCGGCAAGGTGCCGCGCAGCGATGCGCTGGTGATCGTCGCGGTCACGGTCGTCACGGTCTTCACCGATCTGGCCATCGCCGTGCTGTGCGGCATCGTCATCGCCGCGCTGAATTTCGCCTGGCAGCACGCGCGCGACATCCGGGTCGAGTCCGAATCCGAATCCGAATCCGGGTCCGAATCCGGGTCCGAAGCCAGGTCCGAAGCCAGGTCGGAAGCCGATTCAAAATCCGAAACCCAGGCCGGCGCGCCGGACGAGAAGACCTACGTCGCGCATGGCACGCTGTTCTTCGCGTCGACGACCCGTTTCCAGGAACTGTTCGATCCGGCGCGGGACCCGCAGCGCATCGTCGTCGACTGCCGCCATCTGCATCTGGCGGATCACTCGGCGATCGCGGCGCTGGAGGCGCTGCACGAGCGCTATCGCCGGGCCGGCAAGCAGGTGCGCCTGCTGCACCTGTCGGCGCGCAACCAGCTGCTGCTGGCGCGCGCCGGCGCCGCGGTCTAGGCGGACGCGCCCGCCACGCGGTTGCCGTTCGCACGGGGGAAGGCCATGCGGCGCCTTCCGACGCGACAACCGGGAACGCCATCGAAAAGGCGATCGGCCCGAGCATTCACGCCGGGTGTGGCAAAATATGCCACGTCCCGCATCGCTGGCTGCCCCCTCCATGTTGCATCGATCCGCACGCTCCCTCTTTCCCACCGCGATCCACGTCCGGTCGAACGCTTCGGCGAACGCGCCGTTCCCCACCGAGCGAACGTGCAACGGCGCCATGCCGCGTCGGGTAGCGGTGTCGCCCCATGCATGATCCGTCCGAACCGAACACACCCTCCGGCCGGACGTGGAGCGAAGCGGACCGACTCGCCGCGCTGCAGGCGTATGACTTCCTCGACACGCCGCGCGAACAGGAGTTCGACGACATCGCGCAGATGGCGGCGCAGGCCTGCGACGCACCGATCTCGCTGCTGAACCTGATCGACGGACACCGCCAGTGGTTCAAGGCCGAACTCGGCCTCGGCATCCGTGAAATGCCGCTCGCGCCGTCGTTCTGTACCTTCGCGCTGGGCGAGCCGGACATGCTGCTGGTGCCCGACCTGGGCGCCGACCCGCGTTTCGCCGAACATGCGCTGGTGATCGGCCCGCCCTACGCCCGCTTCTATGCCGGCGTGCCGCTGAAGACGCCGGAAGGTTTGCCGATCGGCGTGCTGTGCATCATGGACCGCACACCCCGTGCGCTGAGCGCGGAACAGGTTTTCATCCTGCGCGCCCTCGCCCGGGCCGTCATGGCGCGGCTCGAGCAACGCAAGGCCCTCCGCGCCCGGGATCGCGCACTGGCGCGCGAACGGCTGACCGAGGCGCGCAGCAAACAGATCCTGGACAGCGCGATCGACTATGCGATCGTCGCCACCGATCTCGACGGACGGGTCACGCTCTGGAGCGAGGGCGCGAGCTGCGTGTTCGGCCGGGACGCGGCATCGATGCTGGGCCGAACGACGCATTGCCTGTTCACCCCGGAGGACGACGCGCGCGGCGTGCCGGAAGCGGAGATGCAGGAGGCCCTGCGCACGGGCGAGGGCACGGACGAGCGCTGGTACCGCAAGAACAACGGCGACACCTTCTGGGCCAGCGGCAGGATCACGTCGCTGCGCGACGACGACGGTACGTTGATCGGCTTCAGCAAGGTCCTGCGCGATCGCACCGAACAGCGTCATGCCGCCGAGAAAATCCGCGCCGACGCGGCGTTCCTGGAGAGCATTCTCGCCGCCTCGGGGGACTGCCTCAAGGTGCTCGACCTCGACGCCCGGCTGCTTTTCATGAACGAAGGCGGCAAGCGCGTGATGGAAGTCACCGACTTCGACGCCCTCTACGGCTGCCCCTGGCCCGACTTCTGGCACGGCGAGCATTTCGGCGACGCCCTGGCCGCCATCGACGTGGCGAAGGCCGGAGGAACCGGCCATTTCCTCGGGGGAGCGGACACGATGGCCGGCAACCCGCGGTGGTGGGACGTCCAGATCACCGCGATCCGCGATGCGCACGGCCGTCCCGAGAAGCTCCTCGCCGTGTCGCGCGACATCACCGCGATGCATCTCGCGGAGCAGGCATTGCGCGCCAGCGAGGCGCACTGGCGCGGTCTGTTCGAAAAACTGCAGGAGGGCGTGATCATCGGCGAGCTGGTGCGCGCGCCCGGCGGCGAGGCCACCGACTGGCGCATGCTCGATTTCAATCTCGCGTGGGCCAATCTGACGGGTGCCTCGCGCGCCACGGCGGTGGGGCATACCGTGCGCGAGTTGTTCCCCGAGATCGAGCAGGCATGGATCGACGAGGCGGCCGAGGTGGTGACGCAACGCGAATCGCGCTCCTTCACGCGCAGCGGCAACAACGGCCACTGGTACGAGGGCCGCAGCTACCCGCTGACCGGCGAGCGTTTCGCGACCTTCTTCGTGGAGGTGACCGAACTCAGGCAACGCGACGCCCGCCGCCTCGCCCTGCTCGAACTGGATCAGCGGCTGCGCGAGCTCGACGACGCCGACGATCCCAGCGACATGGCGTTCGCCGCGGCGGAAATCATCGGCCGCGCGCTCCACGTCGATCGCGCGGGCTATGGCTCGGTCAATCGCGAGGGGACCGAGGTGTTCGTCGAATACCACTGGACCGCGGATGGCGCCACCCATGTCCCCAGCCGGTACCCGGTGGACGAATACGGACCGCACACCGCGGATCTGCGCCGTGGCGAGACGGTCATCATCAACGACATCGCGCGCGACCCGCGCACCGCGTCCACGTGCGAGCGTTACCTCGCGGAAAGCGTGCAGGCGCTGGTCAAGCTGCCGATCATCGAGCAGCATTATCTGGTCGCGTTCTTCTTTGTCAGCAGCAGCGCGCCGCGCCAATGGATTCCCGAAGAAATCGACTTCATGCGCAACGTCGCGGCGCGCACGCGCTCGGCGGTGGAGCGGCGGCGCGCGGAACGCGATCTGCGCGAACTCGCGGCCTCGCTCGAACAACTGGTCGAATCCCGCACCCGCGAACGCGACCGCCTCTGGCAGTTGTCCCGCGACCCCTTCCTGATCACCGATGCGCACGGGCGCTGGCTGCGCGTGAACCCGGCATGGACCGAACTGCTCGGCTGGTCCGAAGCGGAACTGCTGGGCCGCACCTCCGCATGGATCGAGCATCCGGACGACCGCGCCGGCCTGGACGACGGCGTGTCGCTGCTCGTGTCGCTGCTGTCCAACGCGCAACCGGCGATGCGCATGGACACGCGTTTTCGCACCCGGGAAGGCGACTACCGGTGGTTTTCCTGGACCGCGGTGCAGGTCGAGGGTCTGCGCTACTGCGTGGCCCGCGACGTCACGCACGAACGCGAACAGGCCGCGGCGCGCGACCTGCTCGAAGCCCAGCTGCGCCAGTCCCAGAAAATGGAGGCGGTCGGCCAGCTCACCGGCGGCCTCGCGCATGACTTCAACAATCTGCTCACCGGCATCAGCGGCAGTCTGGAACTGCTGCACATGCGCGTCGCCCAGGGCCGCGTCAGCGGTCTCGACCGCTATATCGGCGCCGCGCAGGGCGCCGCCAAGCGCGCCGCCGCGTTGACGCACCGGCTGCTCGCGTTCTCGCGCCGCCAGACACTCGACCCGGTTCCCACCGACATCGACCGGCTGGTCGCCAACCTGGAGGAACTGATCCGCCGCACCGTCGGCCCCGCCATCGGCATCGACGTGATCGCCGCGCCGCACCCCTGGGCCACGCTGATCGACCAGAATCAGCTCGAGAACGCGCTGCTGAACCTGTGCATCAACGCCCGCGACGCGATGCCCGACGGCGGACGGATCACCATCGAGACGTCGAATCACTGGCTGGACGAACGCGCCGCTCACGAGAAGGATCTGGCGCCCGGCCCTTACCTGATGCTGTGCGTGACCGATACCGGCATGGGCATGACGCCGGAGGTGATCGCCCGCGCGTTCGATCCGTTCTTCACGACCAAGCCGATCGGTCAGGGCACGGGGCTCGGCCTGTCGATGATCTACGGTTTCGCGCGGCAGTCCGGCGGTCAGGTCGTGATCCGGTCCCGCCCCGGCGCAGGGGCCTCCGTCTGCCTGTATCTCGCGCGCCATCATGAACGCCAGCCCGTGCCGGGCGGCGACGCCGCGCATCCGCAGGAGCAGGTCCGGGCGCCGCGCGCCGAGCAGGGCGAGACGGTCCTGGTGGTCGACGACGAGGCGACGGTCCGGATGCTGGTCATCGAGGTGCTCGAGGACCTCGGCTATACCGCGATCGAGGCGGCCGACGGTCCCTCCGGCCTGCAGGTGATCGCGTCCGGCGCGCGCGTCGACCTGCTCGTTACCGACGTCGGCCTGCCGGGCGGCCTGAACGGCCGTCAGCTCGCCGACGCCGCGCGCGTGGTCCGTCCGGGCCTGAAGGTGCTGTTCATCACCGGCTACGCGGAGAATGCGACGGTCGGCGACGGCGACATGGAGCCGGGCATGCATCTGCTGACCAAGCCCTTCGCGATCGACGTGCTGGCCGAGCGCATCAGCGATCTGCTCACCGATGGCGGGTGAGCGCCGCCGCGCGCACCATATGCAAATAAGAAATGGCTATTTTCCGTTTGCGCCGGCTTGTGCGAGGATCCGGCGTCTACAGTGAACAAACGGAAAGTACTATGAAGCGTCGCAACCTCATTGCCGGCAGCCTCGCGCTGGCGACCGGTATTCTCATGGGAAGCGTCGCGCACGCGGCCGACGGCGGTACGCCGCAGGTGATTCGCGTGGGCACGATGAGCGGTCCGGACGCGGATATCTGGAACGTGGTGAAGCAGGCCGCGAAGATACAGGGACTGGAGGTCAAGGTCGTCGAGTTCAACGACTACGTGCAGCCGAACGCCGCGCTCGACGCCGGCGACCTCGATGCGAACAGCTTCCAGCATCAGCCCTTCCTCGACAGCCAGATCCAGCAGCGCGGCTACAAGATCGTCCCCGTGGGCCTGACCTACACCATGCCGCTCGGTTTCTACTCGAAGAAGATCAAGTCGCTCAAGGACCTGCCCGAGAACGCGAAGGTGGGCATCCAGAACGACCCGTCGAACGGCAACCGCGCGCTGCTGCTGCTGCAGGCCAACCATGTCGTCACGTTGCGCAAGGGCGCCGGCGTCGCCGGCACGAACGCGACGCCGCTGGACGTCGTGGACAATCCGAAGCACATCAAGCTGGTCGAACTCGATGCGGCGCAACTGCCGCGCTCGCTGGACGACCTGAGCGTCGCGTCGATCAACACCGACTACGCGGTCAAGGCCGGCCTGTCGCCGATGCGCGACGCGATCGCCCGGGAAGACGTGCATGGGCCCTACGCGAATCTGATCGCGGTGCGCGTCAAGGACAAGGATCAGCCGTGGGCCCGCAAGCTGGTCGCGGCCTATCATGCGCCGGAAGTCCGCGCGTATATCCTGAAGCAGTTCAACGGCGCGATCGTGCCGGCTTTCTGAGCGTCGCTCGCATGTTCGGGCGCGGAGCGCCCGGTCGTACGCGTCCCCGCTGCGCGTTATCCCGCGCGGCGCATATCGATGCGAGCAAATCTTGGTTCCGGCCTTCGCGTGGGCACCGCTATGATCCCCCGAAGCGCCGGATCTTCCGGGCGGCCCCTCTTTCAAGCGCCGGACCATTCCGGCCGGCCCCTCTTTCGATTGATCCCTGCCGGAGTTTCCCTTTGACCAGTCCAGAACCTCGCCGCCCGCTCGTCGTCGGCATCGGCGGCACGACGCGCGCCGCCTCCTCGACCGAAAGCGCCCTGCGCGTCGCGTTGCGCCATGCCGAGGACGGCGGCGCGCGCACCCGTCTCTTCGGCGGCGCCTTCCTGCACAGCCTGCCGCATTACGCACCGGAAGACCCGGAGCGCACCGAGGCGCAACGCGTCTTCGTCGACGCGGTGCGCGAGGCCGACGCGCTGATCATCGCCACGCCCGGCTATCACGGCGGCGTGTCGGGGCTGGTGAAAAACGCACTCGATACGCTGGAGGAATTGCGCGGCGACGCGCGCCCCTACCTCGATACGCGCGCGGTCGGATGCATCGTCACCGCCTACGGCTGGCAGGGCGCCGGCGTCGTGCTGACCTCGCTGCGCTCGATCGTGCATGCGTTGCGCGGCTGGCCGACCCCGTTCGGCGCGACGATCAATTCGCTCGAGACGCGCTTCGACGGCGATACCGTCCCGGACCCGAAAGTCGACGCCCAGCTGGCGACGCTCGCGCAGCAGTCGGTCGAGTTCGCGCTGGCGTTCCGGGGCCGTCAGCAGGCATTGGAACGCGCGCGCGCGCAGGCCATCGCCGCGGCGTGATCCGCCCGCCCGTGCGGCGTGGACGATTTCCGGCGTCAGCGTCGCCTTTCCGCCCGGCGTAAGATGAAGATGCCGGACGGTAGCGCCCCGCCGTCCGCCCGGGTCTCTCCACGTCGGGGCTGGAGCGGTGACGATGGCAAAACATGTATTGGCAGGCAGTGAGCGGACCGCGCTACCGGGCGCGCGGCATGTCGGCCCCGCCGACGAAAACGAAAGACTGCGGGTCAGCCTGATTCTGCGGCGCGCCGACAAGAAGGGGTTCCACGCCCATCTGGCAAGTGTCAGCGAGCCGACGGCCGTGGTGGACGCGGGCAGCCCCGCGGAGGCCCCGCGCGTGTTGTCGCGCGAGGCGTATCGCGACCAGTACGGCGCCGCGCCGGCGGACCTGGAAACGGTGCGCGCCTTCGCCGCGCGCGAACATCTCGACGTGGTCCGTGAAGACGCCTGCAGCCGCACCGTCGTGCTCGCGGGCACGGTCGCGCAATGCAACGCCGCGTTCGATGTCGCGTTGCAGCACTACCGGCACGACGCCGGCGATTTCCGGGGCCGCACCGGCGTGATCCATCTGCCGGCGGAACTGAGCGACGTGGTCACGGCGGTGCTCGGCCTCGACAATCGTCCGCAGGCCCGTGCCCACCGCCTGCTGCGCCCGGCCAGCGGCGTGGCCGGGGTGTCCGATGCCGTACCCGCCGCGGATGCAGCCGGCGGCGCCGCGCATGATACCCCCGACATCCCACCGGGCAATCCGGTTCCCGCCCGTCCTCCCATCAAACCCGCGCTCAGCACGCCGCAGGAACGTTCGTACACGCCGCTCGAACTCGCCGCGCTCTACGACTTCCCCGCCGGCGACGGCAGCGGTCAGTGCATCGGCATCATCGAACTGGGTGGCGGTTATCTCGCGAGCGACCTGAACACGTATTTCACGGGTCTCGGCCTGGCGCTGCCGAAAGTCGTCACGGTCTCCGTCGACGGCACCGGCAATGCGCCGTCGGACGATCCGAACGGCCCCGACGGCGAGGTCGCGCTCGACATCGAGATCGCCGGCGCGATCGCCCCGCAGGCCACGCTCGCGGTCTACTTCGCGCCGAACAGCGACGCGGGCTTCGTCGCCGCGTTGAACGCCGCGATCCACGACACGGTGAACCGCCCGTCGGTCATCTCGCTCAGCTGGGGCAGTCCCGAATCCAGCTGGACCGTACAGTCGATCGGCGCGCTCGACGACGTACTGCAAAGCGCCGCGACGCTGGGCATCACCGTTTGCGTCGCCTCGGGCGACAGCGGTTCCTCGGACGGCGTCGCCGACCACGCCGATCACGTCGATTTCCCGGCATCGAGCCCGTTCGCCCTCGGCTGCGGCGGCACGCGCCTGAGCGGCAACGCGACGATCAAGACGGAGACGGTCTGGAACGACGGCGCGCGCGGCGGCGCGGGCGGCGGCGGCGTGAGCGCCCACTTCCCGCTGCCGGTCTGGCAGCAGGGTCTGCACGTGACGCGCAGCGGCGCGAAGTCCAGCCCGCTCGGCATGCGCGGCGTGCCCGACGTCGCCGGCGACGCCGATCCGGAAAGCGGCTATCGGATCCTGGTGCACGGCCAGCAGCAGGTCGTGGGCGGCACCAGCGCCGTGGCGCCGTTGTGGGCGGGACTGATCGCGCGAATCAATGCGGGCCGCACCGCACCGCTGGGGTATCTGAATCCCCGCCTGTACGCCCAGCCGGGCCTGTGCCGTGACATCGTGCAGGGCAA
The DNA here is from genome assembly GCA_050955065.1 of Janthinobacterium lividum. GTDB lineage: Bacteria > Pseudomonadota > Gammaproteobacteria > Burkholderiales > Burkholderiaceae > Robbsia. Next base: position 8,304 of record JBPBQT010000403.1, read on the forward strand.
CAACGGCACGTTTCACGCGGCGCCCGGGTGGGATGCCTGCACCGGGCTCGGCAGCCCGGACGGCGGGAAACTCGCCGGCCTGTAGCGAAACCACCGGCATCCGGTGCAATGCACGGCGGCCCCACCCCGGCCGCCCGTTTCACCGCGATGCCGGCCCGTTCCATTTCCGATGTTCCGCCCCTCGGCGCGACGCGCCGAAACGACTGGAGCGTGTCATGCCCGACAAGAAGAAGACAGCGAATCCCGCGGCCCCAAGCGGGTCCCCACCCGGCAAGACGACCGATACGCCGATCGCCAAGAAAGCGCCCAAGGTTCCCAAGGCCCCCAAGGCCCCCGCGGGCGCCGACCACGCGTTTTTCGATCCGGTCGCCTACGGCAACGGTCCCGACGACTCGGTCACCGACATCACCGAAACCGCCGCCATCACGCATCACACGATGACGCTCGGCGGCAAGACGCTGGCCTACACGGCGAGCGCCGGGCATCTGGTCATCGTCGACCCCAGCAGCTCGCAGCCGGAAGCCAAGCTGTTCCACGTGGCGTTCACGCTCGATGGCGCCGCGCCCGAGACGCGCCCGGTCACCTTTTTCTACAATGGCGGTCCCGGGTCCTCGTCCGTCTACGTTCTGCTGGGTTCGTTCGCGCCGAAGCGGATCCGGACCTCGATGCCGGGCTTCACGCCGCCCGCGCCGTACACGATGGAGGACAATCCCGACAGCCTACTGGACGAAAGCGATCTGGTCTTCATCAACCCGGTGGGCACCGGCTATTCGGCGGCGGTCGCCCCGCATCGCAACCGGGATTTCTGGGGCGTCGATCAGGACGCGCACTCGCTCGCCCAGTTCATCAAGCGCTATCTGACCGCGCACGACCGCTGGAACTCGCCGAAATTCCTGTTCGGCGAATCCTACGGCACCGCGCGCAGCGCCGTGTTGTCCTACATGCTGCACGAGGATGGCGTCGATCTGAACGGCGTGACCCTGCAATCGTCGATCCTCGACTATTCCAAGGCGGGCAACCCGGTCGGTCTGCTCCCCACCTGCGCCGCCGATGCCTGGTATCACGACAGGCTCAGGCTTCTCCCCCGTCCCCCGTCGCTCGCGGCGTTCGCCGAAACGGTCTCGGCGTTCGCCGACGGCGATTACGCGAAAGCGCTCGCGCAGTTCCCGCAGGTCGACGCGCAGACGCTCGCGACGCTGAGCGACGACACCGGCATCGACCCCGCGACGTTGAAAAGCTGGGGTCTCGACGTGGCCGCCCAGAACAGCCGGGGCAACACGCTGTTCCTGATCTCGCTGCTGCACGACCAGGGGTTGTCGCTCGGCTCGTACGACGGCCGCGTCACGGCGATCGATACCGGCATCGCCGCCGACATCGATCCGAACTCGGGCGGCAACGATCCGACGATGACCGCGGTCAACGGCGTCTACACGGCGATGTGGAACACCTACCTGAACGACGATCTCAAATTCACGTCGAATTCGGCCTTCACCGATCTGAACGACCAGGCCTTCCAGTACTGGGACTTTCACCATATCGACCCGACCGGCGCCGAGAAGGGGATCGATGCGAAGGGCAACGTCGTGCTCTACACGGCCGGCGACCTGGCCGCGACGATGAGCCTGAACGTCGACCTCAAGGTGCTGTCGGCGAACGGCTATTACGATGCGGTGACGCCGTTCCATCAGACGACCCTCGATCTGGCCGACATGCCGCTGCTCTCGCCGACGATCCGCGAAAACCTGACGATCCGCTACTATCCGTCGGGGCACATGATCTATCTCGACGGCGATTCGCGCACCGCGCTGAAGGCGGACCTCGCGGCGATGTACCGGGCCGCCACCGCGAATCACGCCGCGATGAGCCGGATCCGCAGCCTGGAGCAGCGCAAGAAAGAGCCGTTACCTTGACCTGAATCAACGGGCGCCGCCGTGAAAGACGTAAGCTGCGCAGGGAAGGCGTGGCACAGGTGATGTCGGCGCCTTCCGCCTCAAGGAACGTCATGCAAGTCGCTGTATTCAGCACCAAACCCTACGATCGCAATGCCTTCGACGCGGCGAACCACGCCGGCCGGCACGTATTGCGCTATTTCAACCATACGCTCGACGCCACCACGGCGCAGCTGGCGAGCGGCTTCCCGGCGGTGTGCGCGTTCGTCAACGACCGGCTGGATGCGGCGGTCATCGCGCAGCTCGCCGCCGGGGGCACGCGCCTGATCGCGATGCGCAGCGCCGGGTTCAACAACGTCGATCTGGCGGCGGCGGCCCGGCACGGCATGCGGGTGGTGCGGGTGCCCGCCTATTCCCCGTACTCGATCGCCGAATTCACCGTCGGCCTGCTGCTGTCGCTGGACCGCAAGATCCACCGGGCATGGGCGCGGGTGCGCGAGGACAATTTTTCGCTCGACGGTCTGCTCGGGCACGATCTGCATGGCCGCACCGTCGGCATCCTGGGCACCGGCCGCATCGGCGCGCTGGTCGCCCGCACCTTCAAGCTGGGGTTCGGTTGCGAGGTCCTCGCCTGCGACGTCGCGCCGAACGACGCGCTCCGCGCGATCGGCGTGCGGTACGTGCCACTCGACGAACTGGTTGGCGCGGCGGACATCATCAGTCTGCACTGCCCGTTGACGGCCGCCTCGCAGCACATCATCAATGCCGAACTGCTGGCGGCCAGCAAGCCCGGCCTGCTGCTGATCAACACCAGCCGCGGCGGTCTGGTCGATACACCCGCGCTGATCGCGGCGCTGAAGTCCGGGCATCTGGGCGGGGTCGCGCTCGACGTCTACGAGCAGGAGGCCGACCTGTTCTTCGAGGATCTGTCCGCCGAAATCATCCAGGACGATGTGTTTCAGCGCCTGCTGACCTTTCCGAACGTGCTGGTGACCGGCCATCAGGCCTTCTTCACCGCCGAGGCCCTGGCGGCGATCGCAGAGACGACGCTGGCGAGCATCGGGGCGGCGGAGGAGGGTCGGGAACTGAGCTGCCTGATCGATCTCACGGCGGCGTCCGACGCCTCCGCCCTGCCCGCCCCTCCCGCAACCGCGCGTTGACGACGCCCGGGCACGCTACGAAACGTGCGACGCTATTCGAGCCCGAGCGGATCGAAGGTCCCGGAGGCCAGGTCCGCGGTGAAACCGTCGATCCAGTGCGTACCGGGCCCCGCGTCGTAGGTGACCGGTTCGCTCGGCATGCCGGGCGCCCGTACGGTCACCACCCGCTCGATATGGTCGACCTTGCCGTGATCCGGATACTGCTCCTCCCAGGTCACCTCGAAATCGTCCACCGGACGTTGGTATTCCCGGCATACCGCGGCGAACGCGTCGCGCTCGCTTTCCGGCAGTTCCGCATGAAGTTTATGTGTCATGGAACGCTTCCCTGTGATGGATGATTTCCCTCACAGCATAACGGGTATCGCGCTCGCCGGCATGATGCGCAGATGGGTCGGCCCCGCGTCGCCTGTGAACAAACGTTTGATGAGAATCCTCTTTTCACGCCGCGGTAGTATTGCTGGGCGCAGTGGTGTCAGGAGGCGAAAATGGTTTCCGATTCGGTGCAAAATGACCTAAAGCTATCCCGCGGTACAACCGTTATACAGGGTGAGCCCCGTGATGGCCAGATGCGGGCCGACCCCACCGTCGCGTACCGCGAGACGACTCGGGTAGTCAATGGCGGGGTGCAATCCGCCGGAAATCGAACGGCAACGGGTTGCAATTTCAGGATGAAACTGAAGAAGGTCGCCGATTGCAAAGGCGAATTCGCTTTGAATACTGCACATTATTTCAGCAGCCGTTTGAATAAAGCGGCCCCGCAAATTTGCCGCACCTGGAGCAACCGACAAGTAAGAAATCTCGAATCGACGACACGCGTGCTGGTCGTCGACGACTACGAGCCGGCCGCCGAGGCGCTGGCGACGGCGCTCGGCTACGAGGGCTTCGACACGCGCTTCGCGTTCAGTGGCGTCGAGGCGCTGGGCACCATCGGCGCGTGGGTACCGCATGTGATCGTGCTGGACATCAACATGCCCGAGCACGACGGTTTCGAAACCGCCAGCGTCATGCGACGCCTCACGGCCACCCGTAACCTCGGCATCATCGCGTTCACCGCGTTGTCGGATATCGAGATCGAGACCCGCGCCCATCTGTGCGGGTTCGACGGCTACTGCCAGAAAGGCAGCCCGCTGCAGAAGTTGATCGGCTTGATCGACGGGATCGTGGTGTAATCCCGTGCCCGCGCCAGGCGTCGTCGCATGGCAGCGCGGGCCGCGGGCACGGGCTGTCCTACTTGAGGGCGGAAAACGCGGTGGGCGCGAGAAAATGATTCTCGATGCGCTCGACGATGACCTTCACGGCTTCGCTCTCGGCGCGCTTTGCAATCCACTCCGGGTCCGACTGGAACGCGCCCCATTTGGCTTCGCGATCGGCGAGGCTGTCCCATTTCAGCATGTAGGTCAGCGCATGGTTGCTCGGGCCGATCAGCGTGGTCCAGAAACCTACCTGCTCGATGCCATACTTCTCGAAGAATGCCAGGGTGGTGCTGGTGAAGCGCTCCAGCAGGGCCGGCAGACGTCCTGGCGCGCAGTGGTAGATCCGCATTTCGATAATCATGTTGTCATCCTGTCGTGGTGATGTCTGGACAATGGGAACGCAGCCGATGGAACGCAGCCGATAAAGCGGCTGCCACGGCACGTCCATTGTTCACCAGTTTGGACGATCCCGTGCGACCCGGGCGAAATGCATTCACCGCCGGTGAGCAGTCCCGCCGGCAGGCGCACAGCGCAGCGGTCACAGCGTTTCGATCAACGTCTTGCCCTGCGTCAGACAGAAATGATCGCAGACATCGCGCGCGGCTCTTGCCGCTGCCAGCGTGGCGACCCCGGCATCTGACCGCCGGCACAGCGCAACGACGAGCGACGGCGGCGCGGGCAGATCCGTCAACGCCATCAATTCACCGTTTTCGAGAAAGGGGGCGACAAACAGACTCGGCACGGCAGCGACGCCATACCCGTCCCTGAGCAGGTGGATCATCGCCGCCACCGACGGTATGCAGGTAACGCGCGTTTCGGACAACGGCACGTTGTTGTGGGCGGCCAGGCCGGTCACGATCGCGTCCACGGCGATCTGCGGTGCGGTCCCCTTGCCAAAGGTCAGCACGGGGCACTGCAACATCGCGTGCACGAGAGACGGAGCGTCGGACGGCAGCAGATCGCGCTGAACGATCCAGCGTACCGGATAGCTAGCCAGCGCGGTGGAGACAACTAACGGATCCTTACTGCCCTCCACCTGAATCACCAGATCCAGCTCATTGGCACTCAGCCGCGCGCCAAGCGCGGCGCTGGCCTCCACCGTCAGATCGATGACGATATTGGGAAAATCGTTGTTCAATTTGCGGATGAAATCCGGTAGCCAGCTGTGAACGATCGTCTCGATGACCCCCAGCCGAAGGCGCGCCGAAATCTGCGTATCGTCCTGCGCGGAAAGCTCCAGCGAGCGGGCTGCGTCCACGACCGTGCGCGCATGAATCAGGATGCGCTCGCCCTGATCGGTCAACCGAAAGGGCGCAGCGGCGCGATCGATCAGGGAAATACCCAATTCGGTTTCCAGCGCCTTGATACGTAGGGAGATGGCTGCCGGCGTCGCATGCATCTCACGTGCTGTCGCACGAAAGCTGCCAAGTCTGGCCAGTGTCAGGAAAGTTTCGATGAAGCGTGTGTTCATTCAAGCTCCCTCCTTCTGGGGCGTTAATAATAGCTTAATTAAAACTGAGCAAATTACTTACTCGCCAAAAATTTTTTGTCTATCAAAGCCGAGAATCGAGAACACCCATCCACTTGTAACGCCAGCCACAATGAATTTCTTTCTTTTTCTTACCATTTCGCCATATGGATTTTGTCGTCTGTACAAATACGCGAGCGTGCGATAACTAGCTCTATTGCAGGCTGTTGCGAAAATTTTTCCCAGGTCAGGCATGGCAACATGCCCGGGCATGTTGCCATGCCTTCCCGCGATGCCGTTTTCGGAATCCGATACCGTGCCCGCCTTTCGCCGTGAGCGAACCGGGCCACTGGCACGTACTGGCGCTAGGCGCAGATCCGAATTCGCGACGCGACGTTGCCGCGTCCTGCCGATATCGGCATGGCGGGAAAATGGAGGCAGTCAGTGATTCGGGCGACCCGTGGCGCGACGACCTGGTCACCCGCGTATGGGCTGCGGCCTTCACCCTGCCCCGTGCGCCCGCGCAGGACGTCGGCCGATCGTCATGGGTACGCGGCTTGATGACCCTGGGTGTCGGCGGCGCGTGGATCGCGGGCGCGATGCTCGTCGGTGAATCCCTCCGACCGCGGGGTCGCAAGGCCATCGGCATGGTGCAGGCGGCCTGCGCTTCGGGCTGGGGATAGTCGATGTTCGAGATCTTCGAGCCCGATGTCCTATGTGACACGATCCGCGCCTCTGTATCGGCAACCCGCGAGCAAGAAACTGCCGACCCATCCGGAAGCCGAAAAAGGACACGGCATCATCGGCATCGGCGGTTATCTGAGCGGCATTATCGCAGGTTCGTATCGGACGCGTGACAGGCGCCAAGTTCTCGTTCCCGACCGGTCGTATCTCGCGATCGATGACGCCGGGTCATGCCATCGGTCTCCGTTCACTGACGCCGCGCATGGTCTTGTGCTCCGACAGCGAGCGGCGGCAGTCACCGATGCCAACGTCCCCGATCTGAGTCTGCTCATCCAGGCAACCCGCAAGATTTCGGACCACATGAAGACCGGAACGACGGTTGTTTACGAAAGCACGGTCTATCCGGGCGTCACGGAGCAGCTCTGCGTCCCGATTCTTTCGCAGTGTCACGCCGTACCCGGGCGTACAACGCGCGAGCATCGGCGCGAATTTTGGGTGGCGTACTCGCCGGAACGCATCAATCCCGGCGATGGCACCCACACGATCACCAACACCACCAAGGTGGTGGCGGGAGATACGCCAGAAACCCTCGACCTCGTCGAACGTATCTATTCATGTATCACCCATACCTATCGCGCGCCCAGCATCAAGGTCGCGGAGGCCGCGAAGGTCATCGAAAATACGCAGCGAGACGTCAATATCGCATTGGTGAACGAGTTTTCCCATATTTGCGCCCGCCTCGATATCGACACGCATGACGTGATAGAGGCAGCCGGTTCCAAATGGAATTTCCACAAGTATGTTCCCGGGTTCGTCGGCGGACATTGCATAGCCGTTGATCCGTATTACCTGACGTACCGCTCGACGCAACTCGGCTACATTCCTTCGCTCATTCTGACGGCACGCGACATCAACGACGAGATGCCGGTGTTGACCGCGCAGAAAACCGTGAAGGCCATGCACCGCTGCGGTTTGTCAGCCGATGCGCGGGTCACGGTGCTCGGCATCACATTCAAGGAAAATGTGCGCGACATCCGCAATTCAAGGACAGTGGAACTGATAAGGGAATTTAAGAGTTGGGGACTCGCCGTGCAGGTCGTCGATCCGCTGGCCGATCCGGATGCCGTGCGAAGGGAGCACGGCATCGAACTCACGCCGCATGACGCATACGAGAAGGCGAATGTGCTGGTGCTCGCGGTTCCTCATGCTGCGTTCATGCGCGGTGGCTGGTCCGGCATCCTGGCACATGCGCAGCGGGATTCCATCGTGGTGGTAACGGACATCAAAGGCGTACTGAGTCGTGCGGACATTCCGCACGATGTGCGATTGATACGGCCATGACGCCGAACCCGCCCGGGATCTCCAGCCTGCCACGGTGCTGGCGCGGCGTTCGGCGGACGATGCGGCGCTTGATCGCCCTCGTGCCGCTCCTTCTATGCGGATTCTTTGCCAATTCGAATGCAGCGCAGCTCGATTGGGCCGGTATCACGTGGGAAGTGCGCACGGGACACGGACCGCCGTGCGCGACGTCCATATGGAACGAACATGGTGCATGGGTCGACACACGCGGCTGGCTGCACCTGGCATTGCGCAAGCTGCCCTCGGGCTCGTTCGCCTGCGTCGAACTCAGGTCGGCGAAGCGCTTCGGGTTCGGCCGCTATACGTTCGACGTGACGGGGCCGATCGGTGAAATCGACAAAAACGTGGTGCTTGGGCTCTTTCTTTATCCGACGCAGGACGTCGGACTGGACGGGACGAACGAGATCGACATCGAAGTGGCGAGATGGGGGCATCCCGCCGGTCCGCAAGTGAATTACACCGTCTGGTATCGCAGCCGGAAAGGCAGCCGGTCGTCCCGCGTCCCCGTGGCCGACAACACGGACCATGCCACATTCACGCTGGAATGGCAGGACGGCCTGGTCGATTGGACTTCATCACTGCACCCGGGCAAGCACTTTGGTTTTCGCGACGATGTCGCCGATCAGCCGCAAACGCTGAGTCTGAACCTCTGGCTCTTTCGCCAGGTCGCCCCCGAGGACCGAAAGGACGTCGAGTTTGTCATCAAATCACTGACATTCGAATGATGGATGCACTGACTTATGTGATCTTCGCGCTACCGTTGCTCGTCACCCTCAATCACTTCGGCCTCGCGTCGTTGTTCGCGCTGTGCGCGCGCTCGACGTCCCCGCGGAAGAACTACGCGTTGGAGCCCACGGTAAGCATACTGTTGCCATGCTTCAACGAAGGCGAACATGTCATCAAAACGATCGAGAGCATCATTCACTCGAACTATCCCCTGCACAAAATCGAACTGATTGCCGTGGACGATTGCTCGGCGGACGACACGTTCGCCTGGCTGCAGAAAGCCGCGCAGCAATGGCCGATGATCGTTGTGCTGCACAACGAAAAGAACATCGGCAAGCATCACACGGTGTTTCGTGCTCGTGCCCATGCGACTGGCGAGATACTGATCTGCATCGATTCAGACAGCATTTTCGATAAACAGGCGATTCGCGAATTGACCGCCTGTTTCGTCGACGAAAATATCGGCGCCGTGGGCGGCCGCGTCGCGATCAGCAACGCGCGCAAAAACATCTTCACGCAGGGTCAGACGCTGATGTACCACTACGTCTTCCGGCTAGGAAAGATGCCCCAGAATTGGGCCAGAAACGTGACCTGCATCTCGGGTTGCATCTTTGCCGTCAGATGCCGCCATTTCGACGCCATTGCGCAACGGGTGCAAGCCCGCAATTGGTTCGGCATCGGCATAAAAGAGGGGGAAGATGCCTATATGACCCATCTTCTGCTGCTCGAAGGACTGAAGACATATATGAATATCGACGCCATTTGCTGGACGGCGGCGCCGGATCGTTTCAAGCAACTTTTCATGCAGCAGCTCCGGTGGCGACGCAGCGCCATGCGCGACTTCTTCTGGACGATACGCAACTTTCAGCAAAACGTGAAATTTCAGAATCCATTCATTCTCACAGGCTATCTACTGGCGAGAGTGCTGTTTCTTCTGGAGCCTGCGATGTACATTCAGGCGATCGCATCGGGCCTGCTCGGCGACTATTTTTTGGCCATGGTGCCGCTCTTTTTCGGCATTCACGTCATGATGGGCGTCGTTGCCAATATGTACATGCGCAAACGGGATCCGACACAGTGCATCAATCCGCTCCTGACCGGTTTCCTCGGTGTCTGGTATGCCGTCGACGCGTTCTTCCTCACCGTGATCGCGATCGCAACCTTCGACGTGGGCGAATGGGGCACGCGCGGCACGTCGCAAAAGAAGGACTGATATCTACGTCCCGTCCACATAGATCATCTCCGGGGATTCCCCCATCAGCAACGCCTGGTTCGCTTCCGCCACCGTGCGCAGATAATCCCACAGGAAGGCGATGCGGCGCAGGTTGCGCAGATCCTCCCGGCACGACAGCCAGAACTGCCGCGTCACCATGACCTCGTTGCCCAGCACCGGCACCAGCAGCGGATTCTGCTCGGCCATGAAACACGGCAGGATCGCCAGCGCCCGGCCCTGCAGCGTCGCGAAATACTGCGCGATGACGCTCGTGCTGCGCAGATGCGCCGCCGCGCCGGGCACCGTGCGCTCCAGATAGAGTAACTCGATGCTGAAGGCCAGGTCGTCCACATAGCTGATGAAGGCATGCTCGCGCAGGTCCGCCGCCGTCCTGATCGGCGCATGCCGGTCGAGATACGCGCGCGTGCCGTAGAGCTTCAGCCGGTAGTCGCACAGCCGGGTCGAAAGGTACTGGCCCCGCTGCGGGCGTTCGAGCACGATGGCGACGTCGGCCTCCCGTTTCGACAGGCTGACGAAATGCGGCACCGGCAGCAGGTCGACCGACAGGGCCGGATGTCTTTCCGTCAATGCCGCGATCTGGGGCGCGAGGAAAAAGCAGCCGAAGCCTTCGGTCGATCCCACGCGGACGTGCCCGGCCAGCGATTCCTCGCCGCCGCTGAACTGTTCGCGCGCCATGTGCACCGCCGCCTCGATCGGGTCCGCGTGCGCGAGCAGGCGCCGGCCCTCGGCGGTCAGCACGAAGCCGCCGGCGCGGGACTTGTCGAACAACACCGTATGCAAGGCGGATTCCAGTTCCCGGATGCGCCGCGCCACCGTCGTGTGGTCGACGTTCAGGCGCTTGGCCGCGCCGCTCGCCGTGCGTGTGCGCACCACCTCCAGAAAAAAACGCAGATCATCCCAGTTCAGCTTTCCGAGAGTATCCGTTGTGCGATTTTGCATGTCGGTTGGGCGACTTCGCCTCTACGTTATCGAAAGTGGAGTGACTATACTCTCCAGCAAATCGTCGGAGCAACGGCGGGAGACGACGCCTAGGGTTAATACTAAGGCGTCTTAAAAGAATGGAGACGACATGCACAGCAAACCGACGATCGGCACTGCCGCCCTGCGGACGCCGCCCCCCAAAAGCGCGAAGGATTATTTATTGGCGGGTTGGGCCAGCATGGCGGGCACGACCATCGAGTGGTACGACTTCTTTCTGTACGGCACCGCCGCCGCGCTGGTCTTCAACAAGATCTTCTTCCCGACGCTCGATCCGATCCTCGGCACGCTGGCCGCGTTCGCGACCTACGGCGTGGGCTTCATCGGCCGGCCGATGGGCGGCATCGTGTTCGGACATTTCGGCGACCGCATCGGGCGCAAGGCGATGCTGCTGGTCAC
>JBPBQT010000404.1:0-19146 GCA_050955065.1 Janthinobacterium lividum
CCCCACCCCCATTTTGCAATTTCTGCCCAGGAAGAAACATGGCTATCGTTGAAGTCAAGGTCCCCCAGCTGTCGGAATCCGTCGCCGAAGCGACACTGATCGAGTGGAAGAAAAAGATCGGCGACCCGATCGGCCAGGATGAGATCCTGATCGAAGTCGAAACCGACAAGGTCGTGATGGAAGTGCCGGCGCCGTCCGCCGGCGTGCTGGTCGAACTGGTCGAGCAGAACGGCGCCATCGTCGGCGCCGACCAGGTAATCGCCCGCATCGATACCGAAGGCAAGGCCGCCGCCGCCGGCGCACCCGCCGCTGCGGCACCGGCACCCGCCGCCGCGGCGCCGGCGCCGGCACCGGCCGCCGCGCCGACCGCGCAGCCCACCGCCGCGTCGCAGGCCGACGTCGCCGTGGCCGCCGCCACGCCCACGTCGAGCACCGCCTCGCCGTCCGCCGCGAAGATCCTGTCCGAGAAGGGCCTGAGCGTCAATGAAGTGCCGGGCAACGGCCGCGACGGCCGCGTCACCAAGGGCGATGCGCTGAGCGCCACGTCGAAGCCCGCCGCGCCGGCCGCTGCCGCGCCGTCGCTCGCGCAGGTCAAGGCGCCGGCGAGCGGCGAGCAATGGCTCGACGGCCGTCCGGAGCAGCGCGTGCCGATGTCGCGCCTGCGTGCGCGCGTGGCCGAGCGTTTGCTGCAGTCGCAGCAGATGAACGCGATCCTCACCACGTTCAACGAAGTCAACATGCAGCCGGTGCTGGATCTGCGCGCCCGCTACAAGGACCGTTTCGAGAAGGAGCACGGCGTCAAGCTGGGCTTCATGTCGTTCTTCGTCAAGGCGGTCGTGCATGCATTGAAGAAGTACCCGGTCGTCAACGCGTCGGTCGACGGCAACGACATCGTGTACCACGGCTATTTCGATATCGGCATCGCGGTGGGTTCGCCGCGCGGCCTGGTGGTGCCGATCCTGCGCAACGCCGACCAGTTGAACATGGTCGATATCGAGAAGAAGATCGCCGAATTCGGCCAGAAGGCGAAGGACGGCAAGCTCTCGCTCGAGGAACTGACCGGCGGCACCTTCTCGATCTCCAACGGCGGCGTGTTCGGCTCGATGCTCTCGACGCCGATCATCAACCCGCCGCAGTCGGCGATCCTCGGCGTGCACGCGACGAAGGACCGCGCGGTCGTCGAGAACGGCCAGGTCGTGGTGCGTCCGATGAACTATCTGGCGATGTCGTATGACCACCGCATCATCGACGGTCGCGAAGCCGTGCTCGCGCTGGTCGCGATCAAGGAAGCGCTCGAGGATCCGGCGCGTCTGCTGCTCGATATCTAAGGAAAGGTCATGTCACAAGAATTTGACGTCGTCGTCATCGGCGGCGGCCCCGGCGGCTACATCGCCGCGATTCGCGCGGCGCAGCTCGGCAAGTCGGTTGCGTGCATCGAGAAGTGGAAGAACCCGCAGGGCGAGATGAAGCTCGGCGGTACCTGCCTGAACGTCGGCTGCATTCCGTCGAAGGCCCTGCTGGCCTCGTCGGAGGAATATGAGAAGGTCCAGCATCACCTGGCCGATCACGGCATCAACGTGTCGGGCGTGGAACTGGATCTGGCCAGGCTCCAGGCGCGCAAGGACGGCATCGTCTCGAAGATGACCAAGGGGATCGAGTTCCTGTTCCGCAAGAACAAGATCACCTGGCTCAAGGGGCAGGGCGGCTTCGTCTCGAAAAGCGACGCGGGTTATCAGATCCAGGTCAGCGGCGAAGGCGATGCGCAGACCGTCACGGGCCGCAGCGTGATCATCGCCACCGGCTCGAAGGCGCGTCATCTGCCGGACCTGCCGGTGGACAACCGGATCGTGTCCGACAACGAGGGCGCGTTGGCCTTCGATTCGGTGCCGCAGAAACTGGCGGTGATCGGCGCCGGCGTGATCGGGCTGGAACTCGGTTCGGTCTGGCGTCGTCTGGGCGCGGACGTCACGGTGCTCGAAGCGCTGCCGACGTTCCTCGGCGCGGTGGACGCGTCGGTCGCGAAGGAAGCGCAGAAGCAGCTGACCAAGCAGGGCCTGAAGATCCACGTGGGCGCGAAGATCGGCGAAGTCAGCGCAAGCGATGCCGGCGTGTCGATCCAGTACACGGACAAGGACGGCCAGGCGCAGACGCTGCAGGCGGACCGCCTGATCGTCTCGGTGGGCCGCGTGCCGAACACCGACGGTCTGGGACTCGAGAACATCGGCCTCGCGCCGAACGAGCGCGGTTTCATCGACGTCGACGCGTCGTGCCGCACCACGCTGCCGAACCTGTACGCGATCGGCGACGTGGTGCGCGGGCCGATGCTCGCGCACAAGGCCGAGGACGAGGGCGTGCTGGTGGCCGAGATCATCGACGGTCAGAAGCCGCATATCGACTACAACTGCATTCCGTGGGTGATCTACACGTCGCCGGAAATCGCCTGGGTGGGTCAGACCGAGCAGCAGTTGAAGGAAGCGGGCCGCGAGACGAAGGCCGGGCAGTTCCCGTTCATGGCGAACGGTCGCGCGCTGGGCATCGGCTCGTCGGACGGTTTCGTCAAGGTCATCGCCGATGCGAAGACCGACGAGATCCTCGGCGTGCACATCGTCGGTCCGAACGCGTCGGATCTGATCGCCGAGGCGGTGGTGGCGATGGAGTTCAAGGCGGCGTCGGAAGACATCGGCCGGATCTGCCACCCGCACCCGTCGCTGTCCGAGGTGATGCGCGAGGCGGCGCTGGCGGTCGACAAGCGCGCGCTGAACATGTAACGCCGCACGTGTCACAATCGCACAGGTGACCGCGGGCGTGACCAGCGAAGGCGACCCACGGGTCGCCTTTTTCATTTCCGGGCGCCGGCGGACGCTGTCAGGCGCAATCGGATGCAATCGGATGCAATCGGGCTCAAGCAGCCATGGCGGGCGTACAGCATGAATGTCAGCGAATACTACGAGAAGGAACTTGTCACGCGCGGCTACCAGTCCGACGACGCGCAGCGCGCGGCGGTGGCGCGGCTGCAGCAGTGCTACGACGAGTGGGTGACCTACAAGGGGCAGCGTTCGAACGTGTTCCGGCGCCTGGTGAGCCGTCCGGCCCTGCCCAAGGGCGTGTACATGTGGGGCGGCGTGGGGCGCGGCAAGAGCTTCCTGATGGACAGTTTCTATTCGGTCGTGCCGCTGACCCGCAAGACGCGTCTGCACTTCCATGAGTTCATGCGCGAGGTGCATCGCGAGCTCGAGGGACTGAAGGGACGCGCGGACCCGCTGGAAGAGCTGGGACTGCGGATTTCCAAACGGTTCCGGCTGATCTGCTTCGACGAATTCCACGTCTCCGACATCGCCGACGCGATGATGCTGTACCGCCTGCTCGACCCGCTGTTTCGCAACGGCGTGCAGTTCGTGATGACGTCCAACTACGCGCCCGACACGCTCTATCCGGACGGGCTGCACCGCGACCGGCTGTTGCCCGCGATCGCATTGATCAAGACGCATCTGACCGTGTTGAACGTGGACGCCGGCATCGATTACCGCCGGCGCACGCTGTCGCAGGTCACCGCGTACCACACGCCGGCCGGCGCCGCCGCCGACGAGTCGATGCGGCAGGCGTTCCGGGAACTGGCCGCGGTGCCCGACGAAAGTCCGATCCTGAATATCGAGAAGCGGGAACTGCATGCGCTGCGACGGGCCGACGGCGTCGTCTGGTTCAACTTCGCGACGCTGTGCGGCGGCCCGCGCTCGCAGAACGATTATCTCGAACTGGCGAGCCGCTTTCATACCATTTTTCTGTCGGACGTGCCGCAGATGTCGCCGCGCATGGCGTCCGAGGCGCGCCGTTTCACCTGGTTGATCGACGTGCTCTACGATCACAAGGTCAAGCTGATCATGTCGGCGGAGGTCGCCGCCGACGCGCTGTACCCGGAAGGCTCGATGGCGAACGAGTTCACCCGGACCGTGTCGCGGATTACCGAGATGCAGTCCCGGGAATATCTGGAGTCCGAACGAAGACTGGTCGATACGTCGCTGACCTGAACGGACCCGCGCCGACATTCGTGAAAGCATGAATGTTTCGGCGTCCATTATCTAGAAATTCCGACGTATCCTATTTCTAAATATTTGCGTCACCGATAACTTTCTCCTTACGATCTGAAAGGCTTCCCGGCAACCCGCCGTGGCGGCTGCCCATGCTCAGGCCGGATCGTTCAGCCAGCAGGAGAAAGTGATGCAACCTTACCGACAGGTGACGGATGAAGAATGGGCGCGTGTCGAACCGCTGATCCCGGAGCTCAAGTACAACCCGACGCGGGACCCGCGTGGCCGGCCGATGACGAGCCGGCGCGATTGCCTGAACGCGACGATCTGGGTGATGTATAGCGGCGCTTCCTGGCAGAACCTGCCGCGTCGCTATCCGTCGTACCAGACCTGTCACCGCAGCTTCAAGGCCTGGTACGACGCCGGCGTGCTGCATCGAATCGCCCACACGCTGTTCGGCGCTGCCGCGCATAACTTTCTCGAGGTCGTGTCGGCGCGCATCCGCAGCGGCACGAAGGCGCGTCAGGCGCTGAACGCGGCCGCGGCGGCCGGTGCCGCGGCAACGGGCAAGCCGCCGTCGGGCCGGAAGGCCGCATCGGGCGTGCGTGGGAATCGCCGCAAGAAGATCACGGTGGCGGACAAGGTCTGTGCGTCCGGGAAACGGGCGAACGGCGCGCGAACGCTCGCCGCGCAGGTGCTGTCCGCCGGGAAGGCGGCGCCTCATGAAACCCTTGACCGTAAAGTCCCTGACCGTAAGGCCCTCGACCGTAAGGCCCTCGATCGTAAAGTCCTTGACCGTAAGGCCCTTGCCGGCAAGCCCGCCGTTTGCGAGCCCGCCGTTCGCAAGACTGCGGCGGCGCAAGGATCGGCGGGCGCGGACCGCGGCGGTGCGAGCCGCGCGCGCACCGCGCCCGCCCGGACGGCCCCTGTCCGGACAGGCGCCGCACGCGCCGCTGCGGAGGAGGGCGTACTGTCGGCGAAGCGGACGCCGCGCGACATGTCGGACGAGCCGCTGTCGGGGCGCAAGGCGGGGCGCGCATCCGGCAGGAGCCGTTCGCAGGAAATGACGGGATCCGCCTGACGCGCTGATTCCTGAGCTGTCTCCCCTCCAGGGACGGGGAGGCCGGTGCGCCGGCGGCGGAGCAGGCCGGATGAGCCGGGCCGCTCAGCGCACGGCGGCCTGATCCGGCGTCCGGCGTTCCCGGGTCCAGGTTTGCGAGCGGCCGAGCAGCGGGACGCCCAGATAGCCGCGCACGATCAGTTGTCTGCCCTGGTCGGCGAGCTGCAGACGGCAATGATAGGTCTTGCCGTTTTCAGGATCGAGGATTTCGCCCCCGTCCCATATGTCGCCGTTTTGCTGCAAGTGGCGGATGATGGTCAGACCCTGCATCGGCTGGTCCTTGCGTTCGTCGGTGCACGCGGTGCAGCGGCTGTCGGGATGGTGGTTGCGGCCCAGGCCGGTCAGGATCCGGCCGGTGAGCGCTCCCGAAGACTCGCGCGTGATCTCGATGAGCGCCTTGGCCTCATGCGTGTGATCGTCGACCGTGCGCCAGATGCCCACGGGCGACGTCGGGTCGGTCGGCGTGACGTTGCCGCCGGATGGGGCCGTGGCGGCATCGGCGGCGTGGGCCGCGACGGTGCCGAGCAGGGCGGGCGTCGTGCAGCATAACGCCACCACGAGCGCGCCGCGGACCGTGCGCCGTCCCCGGGCCAGGGCCTGCCGATAGTGCCTGTGCATCCTCTTCATCGTTGGGTCTCCTTTGCAATTTTTCCCGGCGCTGCGGTGGCGGATACGCCGTGCGTGGGTCCGCGCCGGCATCGGGCGCGGCACGCGTCGACGCTCGTATCCGGACCGGCCGCCAGCGTCGAGGATAAGACAAATCCTGGCGGCGGGTTGGCGCCAGCCCAGCCATTAGGATAATTCCTAGCCCAAGGCCGGTGTCCTGCCCGTCGTGCAGCGACCTTATGCCGCCAGCAGGGATTGCGCATGCCGCGCCACTATCCATTCCTCGTTGGTCGGCTCGACGACGACCCGCACGCGGCTCGCGGGTGGGGAAATGATACGGGCCGCGTTCGGTCGGGCCGCGTTCGGTCGGGCCGCGTTCGGTCGGGCCGCGCTTGGTCGGGCCGCGTCGCCGTTCACGAGGCCGGCATTCGCGTCCGGGTCGATCTCGATGCCGAAGAAAGCGAGCGGCGCACTGAGGCGCCGGCGCATTTCCGCGCTGTTCTCGCCGATGCCGCCGGTGAAGACGAGCATGTCGATGCCGCCGAGGGCGGCCACGATGGCGCCGAATTCGTGCACGAAACGGCGGCAATACAGCGCCAGCGCGGTGGCCGCCCGCGCGTCGGTGGCTTCCTTCCGGAGCAGCACGCGCGAGTCCGCGGAGATGCCGGAGACGCCGAGCAGGCCCGACTCGTGGTACAGCATCTCGCCCAGCTGCTGCGAGGTCAGCTTGCGTACCTCCATCAGATAGAGCAGCGCGCCGGCGTCGAGACTGCCGCAGCGGGTGCCCATCATCAGGCCGTCCAGCGCCGAAAATCCCATCGTGGTCGCGACGCTGTGCAACCCGTGCATGCCGCACAGGCTCGCGCCGCCGCCCAGATGCGCGACGACGACCCGGCCCCGCGCGGTCTCGCCATAGCGTTCGGCCAGCACGATCGACTGGTACTCGTACGACAGCCCGTGAAAACCGAAGCGTCGCACGCCGCTTTCCGACAGCGCGTGGGGCAGCGCCAGCAGGGTTTCCACCGCGGGCATCGTATGGTGAAAACCCGTATCGAAGCAGGCGATCTGCGGCACGTCGGGGGTGTGCTGCAGAAAGATCCCGATCGCGTCGAGGGCGAAGGGCTGATGCAGTGGCGCGAGCGGGATGTAACTGCGCAGATCGGCGAGCACCGCCGCGTCGATCCGCGTCGGGGAGACGTATTTCGTGCCGCCATGCACGACCCGGTGCGCGACGGCGGCCAGCGGGCGGTCGCCGAGATGCCGGCGCACACGGTCGCGAATCTGTTCGAGCGCCGCGTGGTAGGGGCCGTGGTCGCCGGGCCTGCCGCCGGGCGTGTCACCGGGGTGGCTGCCGTGCCCGTCGGCGGGCGTGTCGCCATGCGGGTCGCCACCGATATCGTGTATCTCGCCGTCCCACAGCGGCGTACGCGGCAGCGGTTGCGCGTGCGCCGCGAAGATCGCGTACTTGATGCTCGACGAACCGGCGTTGAGCACGAGAATCACGGCGTCATCGTGGTGGGACATGATAGGCACTCCGAGAGAGGTTGGCCCGCTCGTATTTTTCTCTTACGATGCGGTGTCGGGCAGAAAAACAGGCAGTCATAGAAAACCTGAACGATTTCCATAAAAAGTGGGGAGACACCATGCAGGTCGATTCAACAGTCGAGACGCCGGGCGCGCTCGAACGCGTCGCCGCGGGCATGACGCGCTGGTCGCAACATTGGTTCCCGGACGCCTATATCTTCGCCGCCATCGCGGTGATCGTCGTGGCGGTGGGCGCGCTGCTGGCCGGCGCGTCGGTGCAGCAGGTCGGCGTGGCGTTCGGCGACGGCTTCTGGAGCCTCATTCCGTTCACGATGCAGATGGCCATTGTCGCGATCTCCGGTTACGTGCTGGCCGTGTCGCCGCCCGCGGCGCGCCTGATCGCGTGGCTCGCGCGCTGGCCGTCGAACGGGCGCTCCGCGATCGCCTTCATCGCGCTGGTCAGCATCGCCGTGTCCCTGCTGAACTGGGCCGTCAGCCTGATCTTCAGCGGTCTGCTGGTGCGAGCGGTGGCGCGGCGCACGGACCTGCGCATGGATTATCGTGCCGGCGGGGCCGCCGCCTATCTCGGCATGGGCGCGACCTGGGCGCTGGGTCTGAGTTCGTCGGCGGCGCAACTGCAGGCGAACGCGGCCAGTCTGCCCAAGTCGTTGCTGGCGATCACCGGCGTGATTCCGTTCGCCGAGACCATCTTCCTGCCGCAGTCGATGCTGATGCTGGTCGTGCTGACCGTCGTGTCGTGCGCGATCGCCTATTTTTCCGCGCCGGGCAGCGCCCGCGCGCGCACCGCCGCGGATCTCGGCGTGTCGCTCGACGACCTGGGGGACCGCACCGCCACGGCGGGCGCCGCCGACGGTGTGCGCCGTCCCGGCGACTGGCTGGAGCAAAGCCCGCTGGTGACGATCCTGATCGTGCTGCTGGGGGCGATCTGGATCTGGCACGAGTTTTCCCAGAAAAATCCGATCCTGGCGATCTCGAATCTCAATACGTACAACTTCGTGTTCCTGATGCTGGGCATGCTGTTCAACTGGCGCCCGCGCCGCTTTCTCGATGCGATCGCGAAGGCGGTGCCGTCCGCCACGGGCGTGCTGATCCAGTTTCCGCTCTACGGCGGCATCGCGTTCATCCTGACGAAGGCTGCGGGACCCTCCGGGCACGCGCTGGCGGACCATCTTGCGCAGTTCTTCGTGTCGGTGTCCTCGCATGCATCGTTCCCGGCGCTGATGGGGGTGTACTCCGCGGTACTGGGTTTCTTCGTGCCCTCGGGCGGCGGCAAATGGATCATCGAGGCGCCGTATGTGATGGCGGCCGCGAAAACGCTGCAGGTGCACCTGGGCTGGGCGGTGACGGTCTACAATGCCGCCGAGGCGCTGCCGAATCTGATCAACCCGTTCTGGATGCTGCCCCTGCTGGGAGTATTGGGGGTGCGCGCCCGCGACGTGGTGGGCTTCACCTTCACCCAGTTCCTCGTGCATCTGCCGCTGGTGATCTTCATGCTGTGGGTTCTGGCGGGCACGCTGACCTACCATCCGCCGATGCTGCCGTCGCCCTGAACGGGGACCCGGTCCGGCGTTCCAGGTCGCTGACCGAGCCGGCCACCCGAGCCGGCCACCCGAGCCGGCCACCCGAGCCGGCAACGCGGGTCCGGATCCGAAGCCGGCACCCGCATTACCGCCCGCGTGCGCGTTCGCCGTTGCCGCCGCCCGGCACCGGCCGGCGCAGCGTCGGATCGAAGGGATCGATCCGCGAGGCGATGTCCTGCGCCTCGCGCCGCAGGATGTCCACCACCATGCCGAGGCGGGGCGGGTCGAGCCGTTCCGCCAGCGTGCTGATGCTCAGCGAGGCGAGCGCGTATCCCTGACGGTCGAGGATCGGCACCGCCACGCCGCCGATTCCCGGGAAATGGCTCGCGCCGTAATGCGCCGCCGCGCCGTGGCTTGCCGTGAAACCCTGTTCCCGCGCATGCGCGAGCTGCAGGCGCAGCGACACCGCATCGTGCAGGCCGAGGTCGATCAGCCGGGGCAGGTTGTAGCGGATCACCTCCTCGCGCTCCGCCTCGGGCAGAAAGGCCAGCAGTGTCACCGACCCCTGACCCGTGCCCATGACGATCTTGCCGCCGATGTCGCCGGTGAAGGACCGGATCGGCAACGCGCCCTCGGCGCGGTCGAGGCAGATCGCGTCGTAGCCGCTGCGCACCAGCAGAAACGTGGTGTCGCCCAGCGAACCCGCGAGCCGCAGCAGATGCGGCCGGCAGACGTCGCGCAGCGCGTGATGGCGCGGCGCGCGCGCGGCCAGCGCGAACAGTTCGAGCGTCAGCCGGTAGGTCCGGTCGGCCTGCTGCTCGACCATGCCCTCGGCGATCAGCGCGTGCAGCAGCCGATGGGTGGTCGGCTGTGTCAGGCCCGTCGCCTCGGCGAGCTGTCCCAGGCGCGCGCTCTGGTCCATGGCGGCCAGCGCGCGCAGCAGCGCGAACCCCCGTTGCAGACTGCTGGCGGTCCGGTCCGGATCTTCTTTTGCGGGCATCGCATCTCCTGGAAATTCCGGAAAATGGAATTTTAA
Source organism: Janthinobacterium lividum (assembly GCA_050955065.1). GTDB lineage: Bacteria > Pseudomonadota > Gammaproteobacteria > Burkholderiales > Burkholderiaceae > Robbsia. The sequence continues at coordinate 9,853 of JBPBQT010000404.1, forward strand.
ACTATCCTAAATTAAAAAAATTCCGCCTGAAAGAAAACGCTCGTGAAAATTTCCTGCATGCGGAATATTTCATTGACACGGGGTTTTTGGATTTTTAACTTGATCGAGTGCATCTCCTGCTGGCTGCCGTCCATGGCCTTGCCGTTTTGCGGCTTTTTCCGATCCCTCCTTGCGACCGTGCTCGATGACCTTCCTCACGCTCTCCGGCATTGGCAAGCGCTACGGCGATTTCACCGCGGTGGCGGGGCTGGACCTGTCGATCGAGAAGGGCGAATTCGTGTCGCTGCTCGGTCCCTCGGGCTGCGGCAAGACGACCACCCTGCAGATGATCGCGGGCTTCGTCGCCGCCAGCACCGGACGCATCACGCTCGACGGCCAGGACATCACGCACCGCCCGCCGAACCGCCGCGGGCTGGGGATCGTCTTCCAGAGCTACGCGTTGTTCCCGCACATGACGGTGCGCGCCAACGTCGCGTTCGGCCTGGAAATGCGGGGGGTCGCCGCCACGGCGCGCGACGAGCGTGTGGCGCGCGCGCTGGCGCTGGTGCATCTGGACCGGTTCGGCGGGCGCTACCCGCGTGAATTGTCCGGCGGGCAGCGCCAGCGCGTCGCGCTCGCCCGGGCGCTGGTCATCGAGCCGCCGGTGCTGCTGCTCGACGAGCCGATGTCGAACCTCGATGCGAAGCTGCGCGAGGACATGCAGCAGGAACTGCGCGAGATCCAGCGCACCGTCGGCACCACGACGCTCATGGTGACGCACGATCAGGCCGAGGCGCTGTCGATGAGCGACCGCGTCGTGGTCATGGAGGCGGGACGGGTGGTGCAGGTCGCCACGCCCCGCGAGGCGTACGACGCGCCGGCGAACCGTTTCGTCTCGCAGTTCGTTGGCCGGGCCAACCTGTTCGATGCCTGCGTGGTGGCGATCAACGACGTGGGCGCCGTGCTCGACGTCGCGGGCCGGCGCCTCCAGACCACGCGACGCGATCTGGCCCACGGCGAGCGCCGGTCGTTCTGCCTGCGTCCCGAGCTGGTGCGGGCGGACGAAACGGATGAGGTCAACGAAGCGAACGCCGCGCCCCTGCCCGGGCACACCGCGGCATTGCCGGGCACGATCGTCACGGCGATGTTTCTCGGCAACCAGTGGCTGCACCGCATCGACACGCCGATCGGCATGCTGAGCGTGGTCTGGCCGCACGCCGGGCGGCGTCCCCGCGCCGTGGGCGACGCGGTGCGCCTGCGCTGGCCGGACGAGGCGCTGCACCTGCTCGCGCACGAGATCGCGCATGGCTGAACCGACGGTGGCCGGAACGACCGGGCCCGACGTGGCGCCGACGACGCGCGGTGGCGCCGGCGCGGGCGCCGGCCTGATGACGCTGCCCGGCGTGGTGCTGTTCCTGACGATGGTGATCGCGCCGCTGGCGATGACCCTGCTGCTGTCGCTGCGTGGCTTCGATTTCAACACGGGTATCCGCGACACGCTCGGGTTGCACAATTACCGGGAAGTGCTGTCGAGCACGTATTTCCATGGCATCTTCGCCCGCACCTTCACCGTCGCCGGGCTCGCGACGCTGTTCTGCCTGCTGATCGGCGTTCCCGAGGCGTATGTGCTGTCGCGCATGCGCGCGCCGTGGCGTTCGATTTTCCTGGTGGTGATCCTGGGGCCGCTGCTGGTGTCGGTGGTGGTGCGCGCGTTCGGCTGGGGCATGCTGCTCGGCACCGACGGCGTGATCAATACGGCGTTCGTCGCGCTGGGCCTCGGCCGCGTGCGGATGCTGTTCACGAACGGCGCGATGATCGTCGCGCTGGTGCACGTGATGTTGCCCTTCATGGTGATTCCGGTCTGGACGGCGTTGCAGCGGCTCGATCCGGCGCTCGAACAGGCGGCGCTGTCGCTGAACGCGTCGCCGTTCGTCGTGCTGCGCCGCATCGTGCTGCCGCAGGTGATCCCCGGCGTGCTGTCCGGCAGCCTGATCGTGTTCGGCCTTTCCGCCAGCGCGTTCGCGATTCCCGGGCTGCTCGGCGGCCGGCGGCTGAAGGTGGTCGCCACCACGGTCTACGACGAATTCCTCGGCTCGCTGAACTGGCCGCTCGGCGCGGCGATCGCCGTCATCCTGCTGCTGGCCAACCTGGTCATCATGCTGGGCTACAACCGCCTGCTCGAACGTCGCCAGCGCGCGACGCTCGGCTGAACCCCGGAGCGTGCGAACGATGCGAGGCAATGGACCACTCGCCCTGGCGTTTCATACGCTGGTGGTGATCTTCGTGCTGGCGCCGCTCGCCGTCGTCTGCCTGGTGGCGTTCACGCCGGGCGATACGCTGGCCCTGCCGGTGCATGGCGTGTCGTTGCGCTGGTTTCACGCCGCGTTCGCCAACGACGCGTTCGTCGCGTCCTTCTGCAACAGCCTCGAACTGGCGGTGCTGTCGGCGACGTTCTCGCTGGCGCTGGCCGTGCCGGCCGGGCTGGCGATCGGCCGGCACCGGTTCGCCGGGCGCGATGTCATCAACGCGCTGTTCCTGTCGCCGCTGATCGTGCCGCATCTCGTGCTGGGCGTGGCGCTGTTGCGCATGTTCACGCTGCTGGGCATGACGGGTTCGTTCGCGTGGCTGGTCGCCTCGCACGTGGTCATCGTGACGCCGTACGCGCTGCGGCTGGTGCTGGCCTCGGTCGGCGGCCTGGACGCGAGCGTCGAGCATGCCGCGCTGTCGCTGGGCGCGAGTCGCTGGACCGTGTTGCGTCGCATCACGCTGCCGTTGATCCTGCCGGGCGTGACCGGCGGCTGGATCCTCGCCTTCGTCAACAGCTTCGACGAACTGACGCTGTCGATCTTCGTCACCACCCCGGCGACGCTGACCCTGCCGGTGCGCATGTACATGTATGCGACCGAGTCGATCGATCCGATGATGGCGGCGGTGTCGGCGCTGATGATCGCGCTCACCGCCGTGACGATGCTGGCGATCGACCGCGTCTACGGTCTCGACAAGGTGCTCATCGGCCCGCAGGCGCATTGAGATGACCCAACGTGGCGCGTTTCCGCAGCGCATGGTCCGCAGCACGATGAATACGCCGGCCGGCATGAATACGCCGGCCGGCATGAGCGGGACGGCCGACGTGGCGATCGTCGGCGGCGGCCTGATGGGCTGTGCGACGGCGCTCGCGTTGCGCCGGCGCGGGCGCTCGGTGGTGCTGCTCGAACAGGGCTGGTGCGGCGCGCAGGCGAGCGGCGTGAACTACGGCGGCGTGCGCCGGCAGGGGCGGGGCGCCGCGCAGTTGCCGCTTGCCGAGCGCGCGCACGCGCTCTGGGCGACGCTGGCCGACACGCTCGAGTGCGACATCGAGTACGTGCGCACCGGCCACCTGAAACTGGCGGCGGACGCCGCCGGCCTGGCGGAACTGGAGGCGTATCACGCGCTCGCGGCGTCCCACGGCATGCCGCTCGAACTCCTGTCGCGCGCGGCGCTGCAACGGCGCTATCCGTGGCTCGGCGCGGCATCCGTGGGCGCGTCGCTGTCGCCCGAGGACGGCCAGGCCAATCCGCGCCTGCTCGCCGCCGCCTACGCGCGCCGCGCGCGCCGCGCGGGCGTCGGCGTGCACGAGCACTGCGCGGTGCTGGCGATCCATCGGGAAGCGGGCGGCTTCGTGCTCGATACCGGCGGCGGCCGGGTGCGGGCGGCGCAACTGGCGAATTGCGCCGGCGCCTGGGGCGCGACGCTCGCCGCCACGTTCGGCGAGCGGGTGCCCGCCATGGTGATCCATCCGAACATGCTGGTCACCGAACCGTTGCCGCCGCTGATGACGATCAATGTCGGCATCGTCGGCGGCAGCTTCTACGCGCGCCAGGTCGCGCGCGGCAATGTCGTCATCGGCGGCGGACGCGGCACCGGCGCATTGTCGCTGGACGCCAGCCGGCCCGTGGGCGCCAGCACGCGGCGCGCGTTGCAGGCCGCGTGCCGCCACGTGCCGGCGCTGGCGCAGGCGCTGGTCATCCGCAGCTGGACCGGCGTGGAGGGCGCGCTGCCCGACCACCAGCCGGTGCTGGGGCCCAGCGTCACGACCCCGGGGCTGGTGCATGCATTCGGTTTTTCGGGCGGGGGCTTCCAGCTCGCGCCCGCGGTGGGCGAGGTGCTCGCCGAACTGCTGTGCGACGGCCGCAGCACGACGCCGCTCGACGCGTTTCGCGTCGACCGGTTTGCTTTGCCCGCCGGGTCGACGTCCGATTCGACCGCTGCTCCGACCCCTGATCCGCTATCTCTTTCCCCCGCCCGGAGCCTTCGATGAAAACCACCCGTACGCTGTTCTACGCCGCCGGTCTGGCCCTGTCCACGGCGCTCGTTCCCGCGCACGCCGATACCACCTTGTATATCGGCATGAACGGCGGCACCCTCGAGAAGAATTACGAGACGTATATCTTTCCGGCGTTCGAACAGGCCCACCACGTGAAGATCATGGTGGTGCCCGGCACGTCCGCGGATGTCCTCGCCAAGATGCAGGCGCAGAAGGCGCGACCGTCGATGCAGGTGGCCTTTCTCGACGACGGCGTGATGGTGCGCGCCGTGAGCATGGGGCTGTGCGAGAAGATCGCCGACGCGCCGGTTCTCAAGGACCTCATTCCGGAGGCGCGCTACCCCGATAATCAGGCCGTCGCGGTCGAATTCGGCGTGGTCGGCATCGGCTACAACAAAAAGATGTTCGACGCGAACCACTGGCCGGCGCCGGATTCCTGGGCGGCGTTCGCCGATCCAAAATACAAGGGGAAGGTGATCTTCCAGTCGATCTCGAGCAGTACCTACGGCCTGTACGGGCTGCTGATGGTCAACCGTATCCTGGGGGGCACGGACGGCAACGTCGAGCCGGCTTTCTCGAAATGGCCGACGACGGTCGGACCGAACGTCCTCGAATACATCTCGAATTCGGCGCAGATTTCCGAGATGGTGCAGAACAACGAGGCGGGGCTGTTCCCGACGACCGTGACGCAGATCCAGACATTCAAGGACAAGGGCCTGCCGGTGGCGTTCGCCACGCCAAAGGAGGGGAACGTGAAGCTCATGTATTCCGCCTGCATGCTCAAGGGCAATACCGAGCCGGCGCTGGCGCAGCAACTGATCGAGTACCTGGTGAGCCCGGCGGCGCAGACCGCCGCGCTCGAGCATTCGAAATCCCTGCCCGTCAACCGCGCGGTCAAGGTCGGCCCGCAGATCGAGGCGCAACTGGGCCGGTTCGAGGATCTGACGCGACATCTGAATTCGGTGGACTGGGCGACCATCAACGACAAGCGGGCGCAGTGGAACGACCGCTGGAATCGCACGATCGAGCATTGAGCAGGAGACGGGAACGCGCTCGGGGCAGGCCGGAAGCAGGACCGGAATCGCAGCGCATCCCGCGAAACGCGATGCGATGCCTCTGCCGTCGTCTGAGAATTGAAAATTTGACCTGACAGGCGAATTCAGTAGACTTGGCATCCATCGATGAAACGCGGGATCTTTGGAGTGTGCAGGAATGGTTTTGCTGATCAAGTCCGGCGGTGCCGAGGCGATTCCCGAATGGCAGTCCCTGCTGGCCGAACTCGCGCCCGATCTGGTGGTGCGCGGCTGGGACGATCCGACGGTCGCGCCGGAGCGCGTGCGCTACGCACTGGTGTGGGAGCCCAACGCCGGGCGCCTCGCGCGGTTTCCGAATCTGGAGATGATCGTGAGCAGCGCGGCGGGCGTCGACCATATCCTGGCCGATGCGACGATTCCCCGGCATCTGCCGATCGTGCGCATGGTGACGGAGGAGACGGGCGAGCGGATGGCGGACTTCGTCACGATGGCGGCCTATGCGCTGAGCCGCGATCTGCCCCGCATCGTCACCGCGCAACGCGAGCGCCGCTGGGATGCGTCGCTGACCGGGCGTCTGGCGAGCGAGACGACCGTCGGCATCATGGGGCTGGGGGAACTGGGGCGCGCCGCGGCGACGCGGCTGGCGGCAAGCGGTTTTCAGACGATCGGCTGGGCCCGCTCGCCGAAAGCCCTGGACCGGGTGCGGTGCTATGTGGGACGCGACGAATTCGACGCGTTTCTGGATCGCTCGCAGATCCTTGTCAATCTGCTGCCCGACACCGGTGAGACGCGCGGCATCATCGATGCGGCGCTGCTGGCGCGCCTGCCGCATGGCGCGGCGATCGTCAACGCCGGCAGGGGCAGCCAGCTCGATGCGCCGGCGTTGCTCGCCGCGCTGGAATCGGGACGGGTGAGCGGCGCGATGCTCGACGTGTTCGACGTCGAGCCGTTACCGGTGAGCCATCCGCTATGGCAGCATCCGAACGTGATCGTCACGCCCCATATCGCCTCGGCCGTCTCGCGTCGCGCGAAAGCCCGGCACGCCGCCCGCGCGATCGCCGCGCATCGCGCCGGCAAACCGGTACCGCATCTCTACGAACGCGAGCGCGGATACTGAGCCGGCGACGTCGGGCGCGTGCCCGTCGATCGACGTCACTCGACGCCGATTGGCGTCACCCCGCGTTGCTCGCCGTCACTCGCCGTGACGCGCGTCGGCGAGCTGCTTGCGGCGGTATTCGCCCTGGCGCGTGAACATCCAGCCCGGGTATTCCGCCGGCAACGCGCTGACCTTGCCCAGCTTGTCGAGTTCCTCGGCGCTCAGCGACACGTCGCACGCGGCGATGTTGTCGTCGAGCTGTTCGATCTTCTTCGCGCCCACGATCACGCTGGTCACCACCGGCTGGTGCAGCAGCCAGGCCAGCGCGATCTGCGCGACCGAGACCTTGTGCGCGTCGGCGATCTCGCGCATCACGTCGATGCAGTCGTACGCGCGGTCCTTGTTCACCGGCGGGAAGTCGAACAGCGTGCGACGGCTGCCGGCTTCGCCTTCCTGCTCGCGGCTGTATTTGCCGCTGAGCAGGCCGCCCGCGAGCGGACTCCAGACCATCAGCCCCAGGCCCTCGCTTTGCAGCGCCGGCACCAGTTCGCGTTCCAGATCGCGCCCGGCAAGGGTGTAGTACGCCTGCAGGCTCTCGAAGCGGGGAAGACCGCGGTGCTCGGAGATGCCCAGCGCCTTGACGATCTGCCAGGCGGCCCAGTTCGACACGCCGATATAGCGCACATGCCCGTGCTTGACGAGCGTGTCGAGCGCGCCCAGGGTTTCCTCGATCGGCGTCGCCGGGTCGAAGCCATGCAGCTGATACAGGTCGATGTGGTCGAGCTGGAGCCGTTTCAGGCTGGCCTTCACGCCGTCGATGATGTGGTAGCGGGAACTGCCGCGCGCGTTTGGCCCCTTGCCGGTCTCGCTGAAGACCTTGGTGGCGACCACGACGTCGTCGCGCGGGATCTTCAGGTTTTTCAGCGCCTGGCCGGTGATTTCCTCCGAGACGCCGCCGGAGTACACGTCCGCGGTGTCGATGAAATTGATGCCGGCGTCCAGCGCGCGGCCGACCAGACGTTCGGCGTCGCCCTGTTGCAGGTCGCCGATGTTCTTCCAGATGCCGTCGGTGCCGCCGAAGGTCATCGTGCCCAGGCAGAGTTCGGAAACGAAAAGGCCGGTACGGCCAAGTTTGTTGTAGCGCATTCGACATGCTCCATGAGGGAGGGGGATAAGGCCTCGGGGTGTCTTCAGCATAGCGCGCCCGCCGCGATGCCGCTGCCCGTGCTCCTGGCCCGACATCGCGTTTCTGTCTTTTGCCGGCCTGTAACGGGGCATAACGCTGTCGAAAAACGACGTTATGATGTCGGGCTTTGCATGCCGGACCCGGGGAAACATGGACACGGTGGAAGAAAAGCAGGCGTTCCGCCTCGTGGCGGCGGTGGTCGCCAGCGCGCTGTTCATGCAGAACGTCGATGCGACGATCGTCGCGACCGCATTGCCGAGCATGGCACGCGAACTGCACGTCGGCGCGGTGAGCCTGAGCAGCGCGATCACGTCCTATCTGATCGCGTTGACCGTCTTCATCCCGGTCAGCGGCTGGGTGGCGGACCGCTACGGCGCGAAACGCGTGTTCCTGTGCGCGATCGCGACGTTCACGCTGGCCTCGGTGCTGTGCGCGGTCTCGACCGGGCTGGGCGAGCTGATCGCCGCGCGCATCGTGCAGGGCATCGGCGGCGCGATGATGGTGCCGGTCGGGCGCCTGATCCTGTTTCGCCGCGTGCGGCGCGAGGAGTTGCTGGCGGCCACCACCTGGCTGACCATGCCGGCGCTGGTGGGTCCCGTGCTCGGGCCGCCGCTGGGCGGTTTTCTGACCGACAGCCTCGGCTGGCAGAGCGTTTTCTGGGTCAATGTCCCGGTGGGCGCCGTCGGGCTGCTGCTCAGCTGGCGGCTGATTCCCGCCGTCGCCGCGCCGCGCCCGCCCGCGCCGGACCTGCTCGGCATGACGCTCGTCGGCGTGTCCCTGACCAGCCTGATGATCGGCATCGAGACACTGGGGCGCGGCGCGCTGCCGGTGTGGCTGGCGCTATGCTGCGTGCTCGCGGGCCTGCTGTGCTTCGGGCTGACGGTGCGGCATTGCCGGCGCGTCGCGCATCCGGCCATCGATTTTGCGCTGCTGCGCATTCCCACCTTCCACGTTTCGACCATCGCCGGCAGCCTGTTTCGCGCCGGCGCGGGCGCCTTGCCCTTTCTCGTGCCGCTCGCGCTGCAGCTCGGCTTCGGTTTGAGTGCCTCGCGCAGCGGTCTGATCACGCTGGCGAGTTCGCTGGGATCCCTGTGCATGCGGCCGATGACGGCGCTGGCGCTGCGGTACTGGTCGGTGCGCGCGGTGCTGATCGGCAGCAGCCTCTCGTTCGCGGCGATGCTGCTGGTCTGCGCGACGCTGTCGGCATCCTGGCCGCAGGGCGCGATTTTCGCATTGCTGCTGCTCGGGGGCCTCAGCCGTTCGTTGGGCTTCGCATCGATGGGCGCGCTGGCGTTCGCCGACGTGCCCGCGGCGCAGCTGTCCGCGGCGACGTCGTTCCAGGGCACGGCGCAGCAGCTGATGAAGGCGGTGGGGGTGGCGGTGGCGGCGGGATCGATGCAGGGCGTGATGTGGCTGACGGGACACACGCATGCGCAACGGCTCGATTTCGCCTGTGCGTTCGTGACGGTCGCCTTGATGGTCGCCGCGTCGTGGCCGATGTTCGCGAAACTGTCTCCCGAGGCCGGCGCGGGCATCTCGCAGGGAAAGGGGCGGGCAAAGGCGAACTAAGGGGAGAGGCGGAGCGCGCGCGGGCGCTCCCCTTTCCGGGAAAAGCCAAACCGGAAGAAAAAAAGGCCCGCATGCGCGGACCTTTTTGAATTGGTGCCCAGAAGAGGACTCGGTCACACGGGCGCGA
>JBPBQT010000405.1:0-18311 GCA_050955065.1 Janthinobacterium lividum
TACGTTCGCGGACCTCTCGGGTTTTCGTCGCGCGCTGGCCGATCAGACGCAGGAACGCGAGCGCCTGCTGCGGGAAGCCGCGCAGCAGGCGGCCGTCGCCGCCGCGGACATCGACCTGTTCCGGCGCACGGTCGGCGCGATCATCCCGATGGCCGCGTCGAACCGGGCGTCGACGCCCGTGCCCCGCCCCCTGCCCCTGCCGCTGAAGACGCGTCTCGACGAGCGCGAGGTCATGCGCGAGGCCCTGTCCGACGCCTACGATCCGGACGCGATGCTGGAGATCGACGACACGCTGTCCTTCAAGCGCGACGGCGTGGCCCGCGACGTGGTGCGCAAGCTGCGCCGCGGCACCTGGGTGGTGCAGGCGCAGATCGACCTCCACGGCCTGCGCTCGGACGAGGCGCGCGATGCGATGTCGGGCTTCATCCGCGACACCGCGAAGCGGGGCCTGCGCTGCGTGCGCGTGATCCACGGCAAGGGGCTGGGTTCGGTGAACCGCGAACCGGTGTTGAAAGGCAAGGTGCGCGCGTGGCTCGCGCAGAAAAACGAGGTCATGGCGTTCTGCGAGGCGCGCGACCAGGACGGCGGCGCGGGCGCGGTCGTCGTGCTGCTCCAGACGCAGCGACACGCCTAGAAGGTCCGACGGGCACCGCGCACCAGGATCAGACCGCTTCCTCGTTCTCTTCGCCGGTGCGGATGCGCCGCGCGCGCTCGACCGGCGCGACGAAGATCTTGCCGTCGCCGATCTTGCCGGTGCGCGCCGCCGCGACGATCGCCTCGATCACCGCGTCGGCCCGGGCGTCGGCCACCACCACCTCGATCTTGTTCTTCGGCAGGAAGTCGACGACGTACTCGGCCCCGCGATACAGCTCGGTGTGACCTTTCTGCCGGCCGAACCCCTTGACCTCGGTGACGGTCAGCCCCGTGACGCCGGCATTGCCCAGCGCCTCGCGGACCTCGTCGAGCTTGAACGGTTTGATGATGGCGGTGATCTGTTTCATGCTGTCCTCACGAAGCGGTGCCGGCACCGGTCCGCCACGGATGCGGCGGCCGGGCCGGCGGGCATGTTCAAAGCGTGCTCGGGAGATCTCCGGCCCCGTCCGGCCGTGTCCGGCGATATCCCGACCCTTCAGGGCTTGACGCGGTCCACATAGCGCGACGTCACCGGATACCGCCAGTCGCGGCCGAAGGCCCGCGGCGTGACCCGCACGCCGATCGGCGCCTGGCGTCGCTTGTACTCGTTGATCCTGATCAGGCGCGTGATGCGGTCGACATCCTCCGGCGCGTAACCCGCGTCGACGATCTCCGTCGGCGAGCGGTCCTCCTCCATGTACATGCGCATGATGGCGTCGAGCGTGTCGTACGGCGGCAGGCTGTCCTGATCGGTCTGATTCTCGCGCAATTCGGCCGAGGGCGCGCGTGTCAAAATTCTTTCCGGAATGATGTCGCGCGGGCCGTGCGCGTCGGTGCCGTTGCGGTAGCGGCACAACCGGTAGACGAGCGTCTTGGCGATGTCCTTGATCACCGCGAAACCGCCCGCCATGTCGCCATACAGCGTGCAGTACCCCACGGCCATCTCGCTCTTGTTGCCCGTGGTCAGCACGATCGAACCGAACTTGTTCGACAGCGCCATCAGCAGCGTGCCGCGGATGCGCGCCTGGATGTTCTCCTCGGTCGCGTCCTCGGCGCGGCCGGCGAATTCCGGCGCGAGCGCGGCGCCGAACGCTTCGAGCATCGGCGCGATCTCGATGATGTCGTAGCGCACGCCGACGCGCGCGGCCATGTCCTGCGCGTCGGTCAGCGAGATGTCGGCCGTGTAGCGCGACGGCATCATCACGGTGCGCACCCGGTCCGCGCCCAGCGCGTCGCAGGCAATCGCCAGCACCAGCGCCGAATCGACGCCGCCGGACAGGCCGATGATCGCGCCCGGAAACCCGTTCTTGCCGATGTAGTCGCGCACGCCCAGCACGAGCGCGCGGTAGACCTGCGCCTCCAGCGACTCGCGGCGCGCCACCGTCGTGCCGGGCGCGGCGAGCGGCGTCGCGCCCCGGGCGGCGTCGAAGTCGACCACCCCCACCTGCTCGACGAACTGCGGCAGATGCGCGACCTGTTCGCCATGGCCGTCGAGGACGAAGGAGCCGCCGTCGAAAACCAGTTCGTCCTGGCCGCCGACGGCGTTGACGAACACCACCGGCAGCCCGGTCTCGCGGATGCGCTGGCGCACGATGCCCAGCCGCACGTCGCCTTTCTCCACGTGATACGGCGACGCGTTCGGCACCAGCAGCACCTGCGCGCCCGCGGCTTTCGACAGGAGCGCGGCGCTGCGGTGCCACACGTCCTCGCAGATGATCACGCCGAAGCGGATACCGTCGAGATCGAACACGTACGGTGTCGGGTCCGAGGCGAAATACCGTTTCTCGTCGAACACCTCGCCGTTCGGCAGTTCCTGTTTCAGGTAGGTGCCGACGATCGCGCCATTGGCGATCACCGACGCCGCGTTGAAGGTCTCGCGCGGCGGCAGGGCCCGGTCCAGCGGCGTCTTGACGTCGTCGTTGCGGCGATAGGGGTGACCGACGACGACATGCAGGCCGGCGAAAGGCCGCAGCGCCTCGCACAGCGCCGTGAGTGCCTGACCGGCGGCGGCGAAGAACGCCGGACGCAGCAGCAGGTCTTCCGGCGGATAGCCGGAGAGCGCCAGTTCGGGAGCCACCAGGACGCGGGCGCCCAGCGCGTGGGCTTCGGCCGCCGCGGCGACGAGCCGCTGCGAATTGCCGGCGAAGTCGCCGACCGTGGTATTGATTTGCGCAAGCGCGATTCGGATGGTCATGGCTTCGGACGGAGTGCAGCGCGGAGATGCGCCATGGGAAGGCTGACGGAGTCCGGGCAATTATCGCATGCGCGGCCAGCGGCGCAGGCGCTCAGGTTTCGGCGGGCGGGCCGCCCGCCTTCTTGAACGGGGTATGCGCCTCCAGCTCCTCGATATGCCGGTCCATCGCCGAGGTTTCCGCGTCCAGGAACTCGCCGATCGCGTCCGCGAAACGCGCATCGGCGATCCAGTGCGCGGACCAGGTGGGCGTGGGCAGCAGGCCGCGCGACATCTTGTGCACGCCCTGCGCGCCGCCTTCGAACGCGGTCAGCCCCTGCGCGATGCAATAGTCGATGCCCTGCATGTAGCAGGTCTCGAAATGCAGCCCCGAGACGAACTCCCGCGTGCCCCAGTAGCGGCCGTACATGATGCCGCCCCCGATCACGTCGAGCGCGCAGGCGATCGGCTGGCCGTCGCGCTCGGCGATGACCAGCAGGATGCTCTCCGGCTGGGTGCCGTGCAGCCGCTGGAAGAACCGGCGCGTCAGGTAGGGCGGATTCCAGTGCTCGGCGTAGGTGTTCTCGTAGCACCCGTAGAAGAAATCGAGCGTGGCCGTATCGATCTCGGCGCCGCGCAGGTGGCGAAACGTGATGCCGGCGTCGTGCACGTGGCGGCGGTCCTGTTTGACCTTCTTGCGCTTCTGCTGGTTCATCGTCGCGAGGAACGCGTCGAAACTGGCGTAGCCGTCGTTCTGCCAATGGAACTGGACGCCCTCGCGCAGCATGTAGCCGGCCTCGCTCATCGCGGCGATGTCCTGCTCCGCGGGGAACAGCACGTGCAGCGACGACACCGCCAGTTGCCGCGCCAGCTGGATCGCCGCGCGCGCGAGCAGGACGCGATCGTCATGATCGGCGGCCAGCAGGCGCGGACCGGTCACCGGCGTGAACGGCACGGCGCCAAGCAGCTTCGGGTAGTAATCGACGCCGTGCCGCTGGAACGCGTCGGCCCAGCTGTGGTCGAAGACGTACTCGCCGCGCGAGTGGGACTTGAGATACAGCGGCATCGCGCCGGCCAGCACGCCGGCGCGATGCATCAGCAGGTAATGGGGCTGCCAGCCGGTCTTCGCCGTGGCGCACCCGGTGGCGTGCATGGCGACGAGAAAGGCATGCTGGACGAACGGGTTCTGTCCGGCCAGCGCGTTCCATTGGCCGGCATCGATGTCGGCAATCGAATCGACTACATGGATCTCGGTATCGCTCACGGTATCTCTTGTCGGCGGGAAGGGACGTCGCGCGCGGCGACGGATTGACATGCCCCATTCTGCCGCAAGTGGGCGCATGCCGCCGGTGGCGGCCGCATTCCCGTCGCGGGCCGGCGGCTTCAGCGCCGCACCGCCTCCTCCTCGCCGCGATACAGATCGGGATCGAGATCGTGCCGCTTGAGCTTGTCGTACAGGGTGTTGCGCGCCACGCCGAGCAGTTCGCTGGCGGCCAGCGTGCGCCCGGCGCACTGCTTCAGCGCGTCCTCGATGATCCTGCGCTCGACCACCGCCATGCGGTCCGTCAACGTCCGGTGCCCGGTTCCCGGCCCGCCGGCCGCGCCCACCACCGGCAATTCCCGCGACAGCCCGAGCACGAAGCGTTCGGCGACGTTGCGCAGCTCGCGCACATTGCCCGGCCAGGACCGCTGCATCAGTTCGAGTTCCTGCGCCGCGCTCACCACCGGCACCTCGCGCTGGACGCGCGCCGCCGCGTCGTGGAGGAAATGATGGAAGAGCAGCGGGATGTCCTCGGGACGCTCGCGCAACGGCGGCACCTCGATGAACGCCACGCCGAGCCGGTAATACAGGTCCGCGCGAAACGCGCCCTTGTCCGACAGCGCCAGCAGGTCGACCTTGGTGGCCGCCACCACCCGGCAGCGCATCTCGATCATGTCGTTCGAGCCGAGCCGCTCGAATTGCCGCTCCTGCAGCGCGCGCAGCATCTTCGCCTGCTGGTTCATCGGCATGCCCTCGATCTCGTCGAGGAACAGGGTGCCGCTGCCGACGAACTCGATCTTGCCCAGACGGCGCTTCAACGCGCCCGTGTACGCTCCGGCCTCGTGACCGAACACCTCGCTCTCGAACAGCGCCTCGGGCAGCCCGGCGCAATTCAACGCCGCGAAACGCTGCGTGCCGCGCCGGCTGTGCTCGTGCAGGCAGCGCGCGATCAGCTCCTTGCCCACGCCGGTCTCGCCCAGGACGATCACGTTCGCGTCGGCGTCGCCGAGATCGAGCACCAGTTGCCGCAGCTGCCGGATCGCCGGGGAACGCCCGACGATTTTCGCTTCGATCGATTCCCGCGCGGCCAGCGTCGCCCGCAGCGCCTGCACTTCCAGCGTCAGCTGCCGCTTTTCCAGCGCGCGCCGGGCCGCCTCCACCAGCCGGTCCGACGAGAACGGCTTCTCGATGAAATCGTAGGCGCCCAGACGCATCGCATCCACCGCCATCGACACATCCGCGTGACCGGAAATCAGGATCATCGGCACGCGCGGCGCGGTGCGCACCACGCGGCGCAGCAGGCCGAGCCCGTCGAGGCCGGGCAGCCGGACGTCGGTGACGACGATGCCGGGAAAATCGTCGGGCAGCCAGGCGAGCGCCGACTCCGCCTCGTCGAACTCCACGACATGCATGCCTTCGAGCCGCAACGCCTGCGCGGCGCCCAGCCGGACCGCCGGATCGTCCTCGATCAGCACCACGCTCAACCGTTCGTACGCTTCCATGTTCAGGCCGCCTTCAGGGTAACGATGAATTCCGCGCCGGCATCGTTGGCGCCCGTGGTGATCGAGCCGCCGAATTCCCGGACGATGCCCAGTGAGATCGTCAGGCCCAGACCCAGCCCGACGCCTTGCCGCTTGGTCGAAAAGAACGGTTCGTACAGCCGCTCGCGCACCTCCGGCGCGATGCCGCTGCCGGTGTCGCGAATCGAGATGACGATCTCGCCCGGGCGCCGGTCGACGGCGATCGTCATGATCTTCGTCGCCTGGCGGTCCATCGCGTCGATCGCGTTCGCCATGAGATTGATCAGGACCTGTTCGAGACGGTTGGCGTCGCACAGCGCCACCGCCGCGCCGTCGATCGCGTGGTAGACCGTCACCGCCTCCTGGCGCAGGCGCTGCTCCATCAGGAACAGCGCGTCGCCGATCACGCCGCCGACGGCGACCGGCAGGCTCTCGACGGGCGCCTTGCGCGCGAACTTGCGCAACTGCCCGGTGATCTTCGCCATGCGCATGACGACCTGCGTGATGTTGCCGAGATTCGCCCGGGCCTCGGCCGTCAGGCCGCGGTCCATCATCTTGATCGCGTTGTCCGACAGGGTCTGCAGCGCGGCCAGCGGCTGGTTGAGCTCGTGCGTGATGCCGGCCGACATCTCCCCCAGCGTCGCCAGTTTCGCCGCCTGCACCAGCCCCTGCGTGGCCGACTGCAGCGCCTCCTCGGCGCGCACCCGTTCCTGGACCTGCGCGCTCAGACGCTCGTTGCTCTCCCGCAGGTCGCGGGTGCGCGCGAACACCTGGTCCTCGAGTTCCAGCTTGGCGCGTTCCAGCACCCGGCGCGCGAGGCGTGCCTGCCGGTGCACCATGCGGCGCTGGTGGAGCGCGACGATCACGCTGGCGAGGAACAGCACCGCGAAGGCCGCGAGCAGCGCCGCGGTGCGGGCGGCCGAGACGATCGGCGCGATGCTGCTGAGCACCACCACGCGCCATCCCGTCTGCGGCACCGCGCGCGTCTGCGCGAGATAGCGCGCCGGCGCGCGCGACATGTCCGCACCCACGCCGACGCCCGGGGTGTCGACCAGCACGGCGTCGGGCGCGAAACGCCGGATCTCGCGAAAGTCCAGGCTGCCCACCACGCCGTCCCGGTTGTACTGGCGCGTGGCGATCAGGTTTTCGCGCGCGGTGGGCGACAGCGGCGCGAGCGACTTGTAGCGCCAGGCCGGCACCGTGCTGAGAAAGGCGATGCCGTTGTCGTCGACCACCAGCAGGCGCGGCTCGCCCTGCATCCACGATTCATGCAGCCCGTCGAGATTGATCTTGACCGCGACCACGCCCAGGATGGCGGACCCGTCGCGCACCGGCGTCGAGAAATAATAGCCGGGCTCCGCGCCGGCGGCGCCGATGGCGAAGAAATGCCCCGCCGTGCCCTGGAGCGCGGTGGTGAAATAGGGACGATACGAGAAATCCAGGCCGACGAACGAGGTGCGCGCCTGCCAGTTGCTGGCCGCAACCGTATGGCCGTGCGTATCCATCAGATAGCTCGCGCTGGCCTGCGCCTGCGCGTTGACCCGGTGCAGGTAGTCGTCCACCGCCGCCAGCAGGCGCGCGTTGCGCGGCGCCCGGGCCAGTTCGGTGATCTCGTGGCTTTGCGCGATCACCGCGGGCAGCGACGCGTAGCGCGCCAGCTGCCCCTGCAGCGAGTCGACGTAGAGGTCGAGCTTGTGACCTTCGGCGTCCTGCAGCGCCGCCGCGGCGCGATGCTCGCCGTACCGGTAGCCGCCCATCGCCGCGCATGCGACGGATGCCCCCAGCAGCACGGCGAAGCCGAGGCGTTTGCGGCGCGGCAGGGAGGAATCGAGCATCCGGGGTTCTACGCAGCGGGATCGGCCGTCCAGTGTGCCCGGTATCCGCCCCATCGCGCCATCGGTGTTTGCGTGGGGGGGCACGCCGGGAATGCCTGGCCGGGCACGATGTGCCCGCCAGGCGACCGCCTTACTTGCCGAACGCCGCGACGCCGTCGGTGATTTCCTTCTGCGCGGCTTCGATGCCCTGCCAGCCTTCGACCTTGACCCACTTGCCCTTCTCGAGCGCCTTGTAGTTTTCGAAGAAATGCTTGATCTGGGCCTTCAGGTCCGCCGGCACGTCGTCGATCGACTTGATGTGCGCGGTGGCCGGGCAGATCTTGTCGGCGGCCACGGCGATCAGCTTCGCGTCCACACCCGATTCGTCGGTCATCTGCAGCATGCCGACGGTGCGCGCGCGCACCACCGAACCGGCCAGCAGCGGGAACGGCGTGATCACCAGCACGTCGACCGGGTCGCCGTCGCCGGCGAGCGTCTGCGGAATGAAGCCGTAGTTCGCCGGATAGCGCATGCCGGTGCCGATGAAACGGTCGACGACCAGCAGGCCCAGGTCCTTGTCGGCTTCGTACTTCACCGGGTCGCTTTGTGCCGGGATCTCGATGATGACGTTGAAATCGTTCGGGATGTCCTTGCCGGCGGGTACGTTATTGAAGCTCATCGTGTTCTCTCAAAAAAACGTGAAGGGGGTCGTGGAAAATCATACAGCGAGATGCCGTGCGAAAGACGCACCGCGCGCGAATGACGCGACGCGCTGCGGCGCGATCGTTTCGTCAGGTCGGCTGTTTCGTCAATTCAGGTTCACCGCCATCGCGCTCGCACGGTAATGCGCATGGGCTTCGGTCGTGTTGCCGAGCGCCTCGTACATGCGCGCGAGCGCGCGATGCGTGCGAACCTTCAGGGTGTCATCCTGCGCCAGTTTGAGCGCGGCTTCGAGGAAAGACTGTGCCTTGCCCCACAGGCGCTGCTCGATGCACAGGCGGCCGAGCGTGAAACACAGGTCCGCGTCGTCCGGACGCGTGCCGTGCCAGGTCTCCGCGCGCTGGATCAGCGGCAACGGGTCCGTGCCGGCGCAGGCGCCGAAACGGCGCACCAGACGCGCGTCCCACTCGGCCGCGAGCGCCGCCTCGACGACGCGCCGCGCCTGCGGCGCCCGGTCGAGCGCGAGCAGCAGTTCCGCGCACAGGTCCGCGATCCGGGGCGCGAGCCGCGTGGCCTCGGGCAGATCCTGCCAGCACTTCAGCAGCGCGTCGGCATCGTGACGGCGCTCGCGCAGCAGGTGTTCGCCCGCCTGCCGCTCCAGATGCGCGGCGGTTGCCGGGTCGATCGCCTGACGCTTGACCAGCGCCTTGACGATATGCAGCACCTCGCTCCAGTTCTTCAACGCCTGGTGCGCGCGCAGGCCGATCTGCTGGGCGTGCAGGTGCTTCGTGCCCCGGTCCTCCAACTGGTCGAGCGCCGCGAGGGCTCCCTGCGGATCGTGCCCGTCGATCTGCATCTCGGCCAGCGTCATCAGCCTGGCTTCCCGCCATTGCGGATCGTCGACGCTGTCGAGCCAGGCATCGCGGCGTTCGCGCTCGCGCATCCGGTGCGCGGCGAGCGCGCCGATCAGCCCGGCGCCGTCGCGATTCTCCGGCAACGTGGCGGCCACGCGCGCGTCTTTCTCGGCGCGCGAAAAACGGCCCGCGTACAGATTGCCGAGCGCGTCGCGCAGCGCCTCCCGGGCCTTGCCGGCACGCGAGCGGGCACGGTGGCCGGACACGCGCGACGGCATGCCGACGATGCCGCGGACCAGGCGGATCAGCGCATACGTTGCGATGAAGGCGACGATGATCAGACCGATCAGCGCATGCAGGGACAGGTCGACGCGGTACGGCGGGTAGATCAGGATCACATGGCCCTGCTCGAAGCGGCCCGCCAGTGCGAGCCCGACCGCGAACGCGAACAGCGCGGCGATCCAGAGAAGTCCCTTGATCGTCATCGGCTCACCCTCGCGGCTTGGACTGACGCAGCGCCTGCAGGCTGGCGTCGAGGGTCGGCACCGTCACCTGCTGCGCGGTGCGCCGGACATCGGCGATCGTGCCGCGCACCACGCCGATGGCCGGGGACGACGGATCGAAATACCGGGCGAGCGCGTCGTCGGCCGCGGCAAGATCGGCGCGCAGGGTCTTTTCGTCGCGCGCGAGCAGCGACAGGCGCGCCGACAGCAGCCGCAGCCTGACGTTTTCGCGCAGATACTGCGCCTGGGCGGGCGCGACGAGCATCGCGTCGGCGCTGCCCGGATCGATGCGGCGCACCTGGATCAGGCGCGACGCGCTGTCGCCGGCACCGCGCGTGAGGCGGGCCCACCACTGTTGCCAGAACAGCCCCGTCAGCGGCGATGCGCGCACGTCCGACGCGGGCGCTGCCGCACCCGGCGCGCCGGTATGGGCGACGACATTGCCGGCGGCATCGGTGGCGGCACCCGTGGCGGCATCCGTGGCGGCATTGCGCGGCGCGGCCGGCACGTCGCCCGCGAGCGGCAGATGATCGATCTGGACGATGGCCTGGTCCAGCCGCAACGCGAGGCCCGGCACGTCGATCACGGGCAGGGCCTTGAGCGTATCGGTGTCGGCCGCGATCACGCGCCGGATCGCCAGCACCTGCGGCCCGTTGGTGCTCGCCAGTTGCGCATCGGCGCTTTGCAGCGCGAACAGCGCGAGCTGCACGTTGCCGGTGAGCTGCAATTGCTGGTTCGCGGTGGACAGCGTCTGTTCGGCGTCCGTCATCACCCAGTCGTCGCGATTGCGCGCGAGATCCTGATAGAGCTGTTCGAGCGCCTGCTGCTGCGTCTGCGCGTCGCCCAGACGGCCCGACAGCCCGGCCACCTGGCTGTCGAGCCGACCCGACGCCGCGAGCGCCTGCTCGCTCTTCGCGCGAATGTCGGCGAGCGCCGCGTCGCTGCGCGTCGTGCGTTCGCCGAGCGCGCCCAGCGCCCGCTCGAAACGCTGGTTCAGCAGGTAGGCGCCCGCGAGCGCGGCGCCGACGAGCAACAGCAGCGCGATCCAGAGCGCGATGGCGTTGACCGGCACGCGGCGCGGCGCGGCAGGCGACATGGAGGTCGGACGGGACGACGTGCCGCCGGTGCCGCCTGCGCGTCCGCCGAGGATCTCCTTGGCGTAGGGATTCGACCTGGCGTTCGATCCGGGGTTCGATTCGCTCCCGGCGTCCGGGGCAGCTCGTGAATCGTTAGGGTCTGTCATGCTCGTCGTGTGCGATAAGGTCGGATACCGCGAGAATCGCGCGGAGGAGATTGGCATCGCCGGCGCCGGCGTTCGTTATCGTATCAAAACCCGCCCGGTTCGCCGCGGCGGCGATCCGCGGATGCGGCACGATCACCCGCGCGCGCCTGAGGGCCGCATGGCGGTCGTCGCCAGGCGCGAAATGCGCGCGCGCCAGCGTCTCGAGGTTGCGCACGCCTTCCGAACTGGTCAGTATCCAGACATGCGGCAACGCGTCGTCCAGCAGGCGCTCGATCGGCCGCCAGGCGGCCGCGTCCGGCGCGGGCACGTGCCGCTCGTAGGCGGTCACCGCCTGCACGGTCATGCCGGCGTCGCGCAACGCATCGGCGAACAGCTCGCGGCCACCGTCGCCGCGCACGATCAGCGCGTCCCGGCCCGCCAGCCCCGGGCGCGCGCCGCTACGCGCGAGCGCGTCGAGCAGCGCCTCGGAATCGTAACGGATCGCTTCGGCCTGTGCCTGACGGCGCTGCGCACGGGCGTGGTCGGACATCGCACCGGGTGCCGCGTCGGGTAATGCGTCGAATGCCGTTTCGGGTGGTACGTCGGACAGCGCGTCGGACGGTGCGCCAGGCACCGCATCGGACCGCGTGCCAGGTACCGCATCGGACCGCGCGCCAGGCACCGCATCGGACGGCGCGTCGAACGTTTCCCGGAGATCGGGTGCGTCCGGCGCGCGCAACGCGGCGACGTCGTCGCGCGACG
Source organism: Janthinobacterium lividum (assembly GCA_050955065.1). Lineage (GTDB taxonomy): Bacteria > Pseudomonadota > Gammaproteobacteria > Burkholderiales > Burkholderiaceae > Robbsia. The sequence goes on from JBPBQT010000405.1 coordinate 11,400, forward strand.
GCCGCCGGGCGCTCGCGGGGTCGGCCGGATCGTGGCCGCCGGGCATACCCGCCGCCTCCAGCGCGCCCGCCGGCGCGAGCAGCCGGTGCGTGCCGGGCCGCACGCCGTGCGCGGCGAGCGCCTGCACGCTCCCCGGCCCCACCGCGGCGATCAGCACGCCCTGATCCTGCGTCCGGCCCGCGTCCCGATTCCGGCGCAGCGCCGCGGCAACGTCGATCCCCAGCGCCGCGCCACGGGCAAACGCCTGGTCAATGGCGTTGGGCGAGACGAAGAACACCAGCGCGAAGCGCGCGAGCGCATGCAGCGCTTCGTCGAGCGCATGCGGCGCGGCGCTGGCGCGAATCTCGATCAGCGGAAACGCGACCGTCTCGATACGCGACGGCGCCAGGCGCGCGAGCGCCGCCGCGAGCGGCGCCGACTGCCCCGCCGGGCGCGTCAGCACCACGCTCAGGGGCGCTCGGACGGCACGCGCGCGCTCCGGCATCGCGCGGCTCAAGCCAGCGGCGACGACGCGTCGGCGGGCCCGCGCCCGGCGCCGGCGGCGCCGTCGCTGCGCTCGCCGGCCATCGTCAGCGCATCGACGATCGCCTGCGCGCCCTGGGCGACCAGCGCCTCGCCCACTTCGCGGCCCATCGCTTCCGCGGCCAGCGTGTCCCCGGGCGCGCCCTCGACATGGGCTTCGAGCACCCGGGCGCCATCCGGCGTCGACACGCGCGCGCGCATGCGCAGCATCGCGCCGTCCGCATCCCAGCGCGCGAACGCGGCGATCGGCACCTCGCAACTGCCGCCCAGCAGCCGCGACACCATCCGTTCGGCCTCCACCGCGCGGGCCGTGGCCACGTGATGCAGCGGCGCGAGCCAGTGCGCGAGTTCCGCGCGCGACGTCGCGATCTCGATGCCGAGCGCGCCCTGACCGGCCGCCGGCAGGCTGGTGTCCTCGTCGATCAGCGCGCTGATCCGGTGCGCCAGTCCCAGGCGCTTGAGGCCCGCGGCGGCCAGGATGATCGCCGCGTAGTCGCCGCGGTCGAGCTTGCCCAGGCGCGTGTCCAGATTGCCGCGCAGGCTGTTGACCCGCAGATGCGGGTAACGGGCGCGGATCATCGCCTCGCGCCGCAGGCTGGAGGTGCCGACGACGGCGCCCGGCGGCAGCGCGTCGAGCGACGCCAGCGCGACGCCGGGCGGCGCGACCAGCGCGTCGCGCGGGTCCTCGCGCTCGAGAATCGTGCTCAGCAGGAAGCCGTCGGGCAGCACCATCGGCACGTCCTTCAACGAATGCACCGCCAGATCCGCGCGGCCCTCGGCCAGCGCGTTTTCCAGCTCCTTCACGAACAGGCCCTTGCCGCCCACCTTCGACAACGTCCGGTCGAGGATCTGGTCGCCGCGCGTGGTCATGCCCAGGATCTGCACGTCGCACGCGGGATAGAGGCGCCGCAGCGCCGCCTGTACATGTTCGGCCTGCCACATCGCGAGACGGCTCTCGCGCGAGGCGATCACCAGTCGGGCCGGGGGCTGGGGCTGGGGCTGGGACGGGACGGCGGCGGCGTCGAAAGCGGTCGGGGTAGTCATCAAATGGGCAACGGTAACGATCGGCGCAGCGGGCCGCGGAATGTCGAATGTTAGCATGCGGCTTTTTCACGGACCGGCGCAGCGCGGGGCGCGGGGTGCCGCATGGCGCCGCATGGCGTCGCAGTCGCCATCGCAGTTGTTATAATTCCGCCTGGCCTCGCTTCGCCGCCGCTTGCCGCCGCCTCGCTGCCGCCTGGCCGCCGTTGCCGTCCCCTCACTCGAACCCGCTTGCACGCGCCCCCATGACGTCCCAATTTTCCAAGAAAGCCGAAGCCTGGTCCGCACGCTTCTCCGAGCCGATGTCCGATCTGGTCAAGCGCTACACCTCGTCGGTCTTTTTCGACAAGCGCCTGGCGCTGGTCGACATCGAAGGCTCGCTGGCCCACGCGCGGATGCTCGCCGCGCAGCGGATCATCGCGGCCGACGATCTCGCCGCGATCGAAGGCGGCATGGCGCAGATCCGCGGCGAGATCGAGCGCGGCGAATTCGTCTGGCAGCTCGACCTCGAGGACGTCCATCTGAACATCGAGGCGCGCCTGACCGCGCTGATCGGCATGTCGGGCAAGCGCCTGCATACCGGCCGCTCGCGCAACGACCAGGTCGCGACCGACATCCGCCTCTGGCTGCGCGGCGAGATCGACCGGATCGTGGGCCTGCTGGGCGAACTGCGCGGCGCGCTGATCGACCTCGCCGCCCGGCACGCCGACACCATCATGCCCGGCTTCACGCACCTGCAGGTCGCGCAGCCGGTGACCTTCGGCCACCACCTGCTCGCCTACGTCGAGATGTTCAGCCGCGACGCCGAACGCCTGCGCGACTGCCGCCGGCGCGTGAACCGCCTGCCGCTGGGCGCCGCCGCGCTGGCCGGCACCAGCTATCCGATCGACCGGCACGCGGTCGCCCGCACCCTCGGCTTCGACGGCATCTGCGCGAACTCGCTCGACGCGGTCTCGGACCGGGACTTCGCGATCGAATTCACCGCCGCCGCGGCGCTGATCATGACGCACGTCTCGCGCTTTTCCGAGGAACTGGTGCTGTGGATCAGCCCGCGCATCGGCTTCATCGATCTGGCCGACCGGTTCTGCACCGGCTCGTCGATCATGCCGCAGAAGAAGAATCCGGACGTGCCGGAACTCGCGCGCGGCAAGACCGGCCGCGTCACCGGCCACCTGATGGGCCTGCTGATGCTGATGAAGGGCCAGCCGCTCGCGTACAACAAGGACAACCAGGAAGACAAGGAACCGTTGTTCGACACGGTCGACACGGTGGTCGACACGCTGCGCATCTTCGCGGAAATGAGCGCCGGGATCACGGTCAAGGCCGACGCGATGCGGCACGCCGCCGCGCAGGGCTTCTCGACCGCGACCGACCTCGCCGACTATCTGGTCAAGCGCGGCCTGGCGTTTCGCGACGCGCACGAGGCGGTCGCGCACGCGGTGCGCATCTGCGTGGACCGGGAGTGCGATCTGGGCGACCTGTCGCTCGACGCGCTGCGCGCCGAGCTGCCCGCCGTCGCGTCGCTGCTGGGCGACGACGTGGCCGACTGCCTGACGCTCGAAGGCTCGGTGGCGTCACGCAATCATCCGGGCGGCACCGCGCCCGCCCAGGTGCGCGCGGCGGTGGACGCGGCGCGTGCGGCGCTCGCGGCCGAGTCGCATTGAGCGGTCGCACCGGGCGCTGGGCGGTCGCACCGGGCGCTGGGTGCCCGGCCTTCCTCCCGGGGTTTGGGACCCCGCCGTGGTGCCGGGGTCCGGCGCGGCCTAGTGCCTCGCCGGCGAACCGATCTGCGCGCGCCAGCGCGTGACGATCGCCTGCGCCAGTTCGTCGTAATCGTGCCCGAAATGGTGGCCGCCCGCGGTCTTGATGACGGTCACGCCCCGCCTGGCGAGCGCGGGACACGCGGTTTCCTCCTCGGTCTCCTCGGCCCCGTAGAAACACTGCAGCAGGGCCGTCGGCACGCGCGCCGTTTCCGGCAGCACCGCCAGGGCCTTGTCGCTGGCCGGCAGGCCCAGCCAGCCGGTCACCCGGATCTGGAAATCGGCCATCGGCCCGAAGCCCAGCAGCGAGAGCTGCGACACCTCGGCGCGCATCGGCGCGGGCAGGCGGTTGTAGACGAACGGCATCACGCTCGCGCCGAACGAATACCCCACCAGCGCGATATGCCGCGTGTGCCAGCGCGCGCCATAGACCTGGATCACGCGGGCGACGTCGTGGCTGGTCTGCTCGGGCGTCTTCGCGTTCCAGAAATACCGCAGCGCATCGATGCCGACCACCGGCACGCCCTCGCGCTGCAGGGATTCGGCGATCGTCTTGTCGAGATCGCGCCAGCCGCCGTCGCCCGAGATGACGATCGCGAGCAGGTCGCTCGGCTGCGCGGCCGGCAGCTCGATCAGCGGCAGGTCCGACAGATCCTCCTCGTCGTGCACGCCCGGCGTCGACAGATGCGGCTTGAGCAGGGTCAGCAACGCCTGCGCCTCGGTGGTGTCCTTCGTGAACGGGCGCGGCGCCGGCGCGCTGTTCAGCGTCGCGCTCACCACGGCATTCAAAGGCGCCTCCACGGGCGCGCCTGCCGCCCCGGGCCGCCCTTTGCTCACCGCCGGGGTCCGGTTGCCACCGGCGATCGCGCCGGTCTCGATGAAACCGGGGAAGCCCTTGACGTGGGTGATCGTCGGGTCCGGCACGCAGGGGTTGAAACGCGCGTCGAGCTGCGCATCCGCGTCCAGCACGATCGCGCCCGACAAGGTGTTGGCCGGCGCCCGCGCCAGCGAACGCTCGGCGAGCAGGCCGCCCTGGCCCACGCCGGCGAGGATCGGCAGGAAGTAGCGCGTCGAATGCGCCTCGCGCTGCAACTGGTGGCTGATCGCCTCGGCGTCGTCGACCAGATAATGGCAACCGAGCTTGTTCTCCTGCGTGGCCGCGAGTTTCGCCGCATACCGCGGGGTGCTGACGCCCACCACCAGCGCGCCGTTGCGCGCGAGCAGCTCGGCGGCGTCCTGGTCCGCGCCCTGCCAGCCGTCGCCGCCCGAATACAGGACGACGAAGGCACGCATCGGGCCGACGGGCTGCGCGACGACGACGTCGCCGTACAGCCGCCCGTCGAGGGTCGTCGTGGCGCCCGCCGCGTGCGCCGCCGGCAACGCGCACGCCAGCAGCGAGAGGCCCGCCAGGCCTTTATGCAGACCCTTGTGCAGACCCGTCCGCCCGGTCGAGAGAAGATGTGTGAAGTACGCCATCATGAACGCCAGCCTCCTGCCAGCAACGAAAGATCGGCCAACGTGAAGAGCACCCCGACCGAACCGGAAGCCGCCAGATAACGCGGCTCCCAGCGCGGCTGAAACTTGTTCTTGAACGCCCGCAGGCCGCGAAAATTGTAGAAACGCCCGCCGAACTTCCAGGTCAGGCTCGCCAGCCGGTACCAGGGCGACGCGAGCGGGCCGGGCTGCATGCCCGAGAGCGGCGACATGCCCAGGCTCAGCTTGCCGAACCCCGCCTCCTTCAGGTGCAGCGCCAGCTTGGTGAACAGATATTCCATCGTGTAGGCCGACGCCTCGGACACATGGCGCATCACGCCGATGGTCGCCTCGGTGTTCAGGTCGGTCGTCATGAAGGTGGCGAAGGCCACCGCGACCTGATCCTGGTACACCACCATCACCGACTGCGCGATCAGGTAGTCGGGCTTGAACGCCGCGACCGAGAAACTCTTCTCCTTGGCCGAGCGGCTGTCGAGCCAGGCGTTCGACACCCGGCGCAGCGTCGGCAGGAACGCGGGGACCTCGTTCGCCGGTATGACTTTCACGCTCAGCCCCTCCTTCTCGCCGCGCTTGAGCGCATAGCGCAGGTTCGCGCGGTGCGGGCCGGTCATGCTGAATTCCGCGAGGGGAATCTGCGCTTCCTCGCCCAGTTTCATCAGCGTCAGGCCGGAATCCAGGTACAGCGGCAGCGCGTCGGCGCGCACCTGGTAGAACGCGGCGCGACCGCCGTGCGCATCCGCGAGCAGCACGAAATCGCGGATCAGGCCGGCCCACTCCTCGCGCGGCCCCACCGGGTCGTGCAGCGCCGCCCAGGTCCGGCCGCGCTTCGCGTACATCAGAAAGGATTGCCGCGAGGCGGAGAACAGGAAGCTCTTGTCGCCCATCATCGCCAGGCCGGCATCGCTGCGCTCCTGCGCCCGCACGATGCGAAAGGCATCATCCAGGTCCCCCGGCGGCGGACTGACGAAACGGCCGGCGGCCGGACGCAGCAGTTGCCAGACCGCGATCGCCGCGGCGCACACGCCGGCGCTGACCGTGGCGCGCAGCGCGCGCGGCGCGCGTTCGTCGAACGCGAAGCCCCACCAGAGATCGCCGGTGTAGGCGACATCGCGAAACGCGAAGAACAGCATCCAGACGGCGAGGCTGACGACGATGCCGACCGACACCAGCCAGCCCGCCGTGAAGCGCTCGGCGAACAGCGACGCCGACCGGTTGAACTGCCGCCGCGTGGCGACCAGCAGCACGAGCAGCACGGCGAGCACCCCCGCCTCGACGAAAGCGAGCCCCTTGGCCAGCGCCAGCGCGAGATTGCACGCCGCCAGCACCGTCGCCACCCACCAGGCGGCGTCGAGCCGGCGCACCAGGCCGCGCGCGACGAACAGCAGCAGCACGCCCATGATGCTGGCAAGCAGTTGCGAGCTTTCCAGCACCCACAGCGGCAGGATGTCGCTGAGCGTCAGCAGGCGGATACGGTACGCGGGCAAGGCGCCGGAGATCACCAGCATGCTGCCCACGGCGAAGGTGACGATGCCCAGGAACAGCGGCGCGAGCCAGCTGATGCGCTGCGGGCTGACGAAGGCGAAGCGCGCGGACAGCAGGCGGCCTTCGAACGCGGCGAGCAGGCCCGCGGAAAACACCAGCGGCACGATGAAGTAGATCGCCCGGTAGGCGAGCAGCGCGGCGACCATTTCCGGCGTCGATACGCTGCGCCCCAGCGCGAACACCATGGCCGCCTCGAAGATGCCCAGGCCGCCCGGCGTATGGCCGATCATGCCCAGCAGCAGCGCCGCGGCGTAGATGGCGATGAAACTGATGAAATGGACGTTGCCGTGCGGCAGGATCACCCACAGCGCGAGGCCCGCGGCCACCACATCGGCCACCGAATACAGCATTTCGCACAACAGCACGTTGCGGCTCGGTACGCTCAGTTCCAGCGCCGCCAGCCAGGGCAGCCGCCGCGCGGCGAGCGTACGCGGCTGCCCGCGGCAGACCATCAGCAACGCCGCGAACGCGGCGACGATCACGCCGCCGAGCACCTGCAGCATGCCCGCGGGCAGCCGGAACATCGGACTCAGGGCCGTGGCGCAGAAAAGCA
>JBPBQT010000406.1:0-15412 GCA_050955065.1 Janthinobacterium lividum
GCCCACCCGCAGCTTCAGTTCGTGAAATCCCCGCGCGACATAGCCGGCGGCACGCGCGAGCATGGCCGCGTCGGACGACCAGAAGAGGGTCTGGTTCGAACGCCAGCCGAGGCCACGGTCCGGCGCACCGAAAACCGCGGCGACGCTCGTGTCGGCAACGCGCGCGCGCACGTCCTGCAACGCCGAGTCGACCAGCATCCGCACCGGCGCGCTGAAACCCGCGAGCCACTCGTGCGCCGTGGCCAGCAGGCGCGTCGCGCCCTGGCGCCAGTCGATCGCGGCGACCGCCCGGCGCGCATCGGCCACCACCTGCGCGGGTGTCAGCCCGTTCAGATAGGCGATATTGATGCGCACCTCGCCGATGCCGACCCGGCCGTCCTCGACCACGCGCAGATACAGCGCCTCGAGCCGGTCGACGCTGCCCGACGACGCGGTATGCAGCACCAGGTCGCCGCCGTAATGCAGATCCGCGGTATGCAGCGACACGTCGGCGATGGGCGACGGTGCGGGCGACGACATCTGCGCCGGCACGGTCATTGGCGAATGGGACGACGTCACGTTGTCACGCCCCCACGCGCAGCATGTCGAGCGCGACGTCGCGATAGATCAGGCTGGAGGCGAGAAACTCGTCGATGGGCACGAACTCGTCGGGCTTGTGCGCGACGGCCAGCGTGCCCGGGCCGATCACCACGCCGGTCGCGCCGACGCTGCGGAAATGCACGAGGTCGCAACCGCCCTGGAAACCGAAGGGACCCGGATCGAAGGTGCCGTGCGTGCGGCACGCATCCAGGCTCGTCTGCACGATCGTCTCGTCGCGGGCGGTCTCGGTCGCGCTGCCGGTGGTCGCGCGGTATTCGATGATCTCCGCGCGCACGCCGAAGCGCTCGTGCGCGAGCGCCAGCAACTGGTCGAATTCGCGCTTGACGTCCTCGTCCCGTTCGCCCGGCACCATGCGCCGGTCGAGCAGCAGATCGCACGCGCCCGGGATGACGTTGTCCGCATGGCCGCCGTTCACGCGCGTGACGGTCAGGCTCGCCGCGCCGACCAATGGATGGCAGCGACAGCGCACCACGTCGTTGTGGTGACCTTCGATCAGGCTCAGCAACTGCGCCGCGCGATAGATCGCGTTCTCGCCGAGATGCGGCGTGCCGGAATGCGCCGTCACGCCGTGCACGCGCACGAGGGGTCGCAAGCTACCCTTGTGCGCGGAGAACGTCGCGTTCGACGTCGGCTCGCCCACCACGACGAAATCGACGTGCGGCCGGCCGGCCGCGTAGTGCTTCGCGCCCTCGCTGGCGATCTCCTCGTCGGCGGTGAACACGCCGAGCAGCGTACCCGACCACCGCCCGCGGTTCGCCGCGAGCATGCGCATCGCCTCGATCATCGCCGTGAGCGGGCCCTTCGCATCGCACGCGCCGCGTGCATACAGGCGGCCGTCCGCCTCGCGCAGGATGAAGGGGTCGGACTGCCAGCCGTCGCCCGCCGGCACCACGTCGAGGTGCGTGTTGAACGCGAAGGTCGGGCCGGGGCCGTTTTCCATCCGCGCCATCACGTTCGCGCGACCGGGCTTGTACTCGCTCAGCGACAGGTCGAAGCCCTCGGCCGCGAGCAGGCGATGCACCCGTTGCGCCGCCTCGAGTTCGCGCCCGGGCGGGTTTTCGGTATTGACGCCGACAAGCGCCGCGAGGTCCCGCTTCATGCGGGCGAGATCGGGTTGCAGGGACATGCTGGACTCCGGATTCAATGCAGGATCTGGTCGAGAAAACGGCGCGCGCGTTCGTGCACGACGCCGCTGAAGAAGTGTTCGCTGCCGGCCGTGACGATGACCTCGCCCGCGTCCATGAAAACGATCTTGTCTGCCGCGCGCCGGGCGAAGCCCATCTCGTGGGTCACCACGACGCTGGTCATGCCTTCGGCGCTGAGGTCCGTCATCACGTCCAGCACCTCGCTGATCATTTCGGGATCGAGCGCCGAGGTCGGCTCGTCGTAGAGCATGAGCTTCGGCTTCATCGCCAGCGCCCGGGCAATCGCCACGCGTTGCTGCTGGCCGCCCGAAAGCTCGTCGGGGAACGCCTCGGCGCGGTTGCGCAGCCGCACCTTGTCGAGCAGGCCGAGGGCGAGATCGTGCGCGTCGTGACGCGACATGCCCAGCACCGTGACCGGCGCGAGCATGATGTTCTCGACCGCCGACAGGTGCGAGAACAGTTCGAAGTTCTGAAACACCATGCCGATCTGCTGGCGCACCAGGTGTTCATGACGACGCTCGCGCGTCACGTCGCGCCCCTCGAAGAGGATCTTGCCGGCGTCGATGGTTTCGAGCAGGTTGACGCAGCGCAGCAGCGTCGATTTCCCGGACCCCGACGGCCCGATGATGACGATCGTTTCCTTGGACGCCACTTCGATCGAACAGCGCTTCAGGATCTGCGTATCGCCATAGCTTTTGTCGATGCTGCTGATGCGCAGCAACGGTGGTGGGTTGGGGGTCGACATGGAGCGATCCTTTTTAACGAACGACGGATTGCGAACCGCCCAGCAACCGTTGGGCGAACGACAGCTTGGCGGCCAGCGCCTTGCGTTGCGGATCCATCGACCGTTCCATCCAGCCCTGCAGAAGCATGAAGAGTGTCGTCAGCGCGAGGTAGTAGATGCCGGCAGCGGTCAATGCTTCGAGATAGCGGAAATTCGCGCTCGCGGTCTGGTCGGCGACCAGCAGCAATTCCTGCACGGCGATCACCGACACCAGCGCGCTCAGTTTCAGCATGCCGATCATCTGGTTGCCGATCGGCGGCAGAACGACGCGCAATGCCTGCGGCAGCACGATGTGCCGGAAGATCTTGCCGCGCGTCATGCCCAGCGCCATTCCGGCCGTGCGCTGCCCCCGTTTCACCGCCTGCAGGCCGGAGCGGAAGATCTCGGACATGAACGCGCCCTCGTTCAGCGACAGCGCCAGCACCGCGCACACGAACGCGCTGAAGCGAATGCCGAACGACGGCAGCACGTTGTAGATGAAGATGATCTGGAACAGTACCGGCGTGCCGCGAAACAGCCAGAGATAGAAAAAGGCGATCGTCCTGGGAATGCGGCCCGGCAGGCCCTGCAACAACGCCAATACCAGACCGATCACCATGCCAAAGAACAGCGAGACGACGGTCAGCGCCAGCGTGACGAGCGCGCCGCGCGCGAAGGCCGCCGACATGAGGTACTCGAGCAGGAGGTGAAGTGACATATCGCGCTCCGGGAAAATGACTTCGTTTGTCTGAATTGTATCAATTTATACAAATACGAAATTGACGAGTCAAGCCGTTTATTGATGTTCGGTCGGAGTTACCGCCGTTTTCCCGGGTCGTGAGAGTACTTTCTCGTTTTCGAGATTGTATTGTTTGTTATAATTTTTTCTTCAATGCCGGAGGAGACGAACAATGGCACGTGCGGCAGGCAAAGGCGCGCATTTCCTGGCCAAGCAGATACTGGATCTGATCCGGGAAGCCCGGTTCGAAGTGGGCTATCACCTGCGCGAACAGCAGCTGGCCGACCTGCTGGGCGTGTCGCGCACGCCGGTGCGCGCGGCGATGACGGTGCTGGAATCGCTCGGGGTGATCGAGGCGCGCAGAAATCAGGGGTTCTTTCTGATCAAGCCCGCCGACGGCACGCATCGCGTGGAGCTCGACCTGCCGGTATCCGGCGACGAGGCGTTGTACGGCCAGCTCGTGACGGACCGCCTGGCGGGGCATGTTCCCGCATCGCTCACGCAGACCGACATCGCGCAGCGCTACGGCGTGGACCGGGTGACGATGACGCGCGCGCTGTCGCGGTTGTCGGAGGACGGACTGATCGCGCGCAACAAAGGGCATGGCTGGAGCTTTCAGCCGTCGCTCGACTCCGCGACCACGCTGCGCAGCAGCTACGATTTCCGGATGACGTTCGAACCGGCCGGCCTGTTGCTCGCCACCTTCTCACCGGACCGCTCGGCACTGGAACGCTGCCGGCGCGAGCATATTTTGCTGACGTCGCAACTGGGCCTGAACGGCGCGAGCCCGAAGCAGCTGTTCGAGACCGATGCGAATTTCCACGAGATGCTGGCCGAGTTCAGCGGCAACGTGTTCATGCATCAATCGATGCAGCAGCAGAACCGGCTGCGTCGGCTCCTGGAATTCGGCGGTTACGAGAACCGGCGGCGCATCAAGGAATGGTGCGGCGAGCACCTGCGGATCATCGACGCGATCCTGGCGAACGACCTGACGCTGGCCGCCGAAAGCATGCGCGAGCACCTGTCGCGCGCGTTTCGTCTGGTGGATGACGTGGGAGCGCCGCTGGTGCAGGCAGGAATCGGAGAAATTCCCCATTCAACGGGGAAGAAGCCAAGCGGCACGCGATTGGCGCGGTCGACGCCGCAGGTCGCAGCGCGGAACCGATGAATCAGCAGAACGGGAGATTTTCGGGTACTTCACAGGCAGGCGTTGCGCGTCATGCCTGATCGGACAGGGCCTATTCAGGAATTCGTACCCGAGCGGATACCAGTGGTACCGCCTTTCTTTTTTTGGCTTATATGCTGCAATTCGCCGAAGCGCTTGGCTTGCGAGCAAGCGGGGCCGGCCGAATTCTGGATCAAATGCTTGCCGTGATCGGAAAGCATGCCGGGGAAACGCTGGCACGCGTCCATGACCTGGCAAGACCCGACGCCGGCGAAACCCGCTTGCTCGCATCGATCGACAGGATGCCCATCTCGGAAATGTCCCGGGCACTGACAAAGTAGCGCATCGCCGGAGAGGGCATCGTTCAACGCAGGCGGCCCGCCCGCTCCGCTTACATCGCGGGCCGCCCGGCCTGCTCGACCTGCGTATCGATCCACTGCAGCACCTGGTCGGCCACTTCCAGGTTGTTGCGGTCCTGCATCATCATGTGGGTGTTGCCGTGGATGCCGATGTCGGGCAGCACCAGCAGTTTCACCTGTCCGCCGGCATGGTTCGCCGCATCGCTGAACGCGCGACAGGCTTTCAGGCGCGGCTCCCAGCGGGGCGACTGGTCGATGTAGTCGCCGAACACCACCAGGATCGGCATCTTCGTATAAGGCGTCAGATCGGCGCTCGCGGACGGGCATTCGGCTGGTTCCAGCGCGACAATCCCCGCGACGCCGCGCGTGCTCAACGCCGCCGTCTGGAACGGGTAGATGCCGGCCTGCGAATGGCTCACCAGCACCGTGCGGCCGAGCTTGACCGCCAGTTGCGAAAGCGCCGGCACCGTCGGGTTCGGCGTCGGCAGCGAGGTGCTCCAGTCGGGCACCATCTGCTTCCAGAGTTCGCCCTGCGCCTCGACCGGGAACTGCTCGCCCGGCCAGGCCTGCGGATAGGCCGGGCCGAAACGGAAGATCGTCCAGGCCGCCTCGTGCGACGCCGCGAAAACATCCGGCAACTGCGACGGCGGCGTCTGGCCGAGCTTGACGCTGTTGATCGCGCCGATGTTCGCCGCCGAGCGGCCGCGTTCGGACTGGTCGATCACATAGGTCGAATAACCGCGCCTGACGAAGTATTCGTCCCAGCCCGTTCTGCCGTCGGGCGTCGTTTCCCAACTGGTTCCCGTCAGGCAGCAACCATGGACGAGCGTGACCGGCACCGGCTTCGCATGCACCGGCACCTGATAATGCACATACATCTGATCGACGGTGACCGTGCCCGAGGCACCGTATTTCGGCGACGTAGACAGCGTATCGGAATGGATATCGTGACCGCCGACGAAGAAACTGCCCTGACGGGCGAGCACGATCGGCCCGTTCAACGCGTCGACGTTGTTCCCGGACGAAGGCCGGTCCAGCGAGGCCGTCGGGGTGGATTGAGGAGAAAAGGCACAGGCGGTGAGCGCCAGCGTCAGCGCGGCGGAGCCCGCGCCGGCAACGCGCACGAGCGTGCGCGCGAGAGTGCAGCGTACTGCTTTCATTTTGATGTCTCCTCGGGGTGGTACGGCATGATGCCCGGTCGGCCCGGGACATCTCCGCCAGCCTGGGAGAGTACAACAGGCGCGGCAAAACCAACCAGGGGTTTTACGGGATGCCCGGCCGCATCCGGCCGGGCGATCCGCGCCGAACTTACTTCAGATCGGTCGTTTCGAGCTCGACCGACTGGCCGCCATTCTCTTCCAGCAGCTTCCTCGCCGACTCCTCGATCTGCACCCGGTTGGCCTCGAAGGTCGTCACGAGATCGTGCGCCGCAGGGCCTTCCACGCCATAGTGATCCGCCAGCGCATCGAGGGAAACGCTGCACCACACGTCTTTTCCATCCACAAGGGCTTCAAAGGCAACGCGCGCGGCCGCGACAACTTCACGGCGTCCGGTGAATTCAATCTTCATAATCGCATCCCTTTATTTGAAAGACAAACCGGAAAGCAAGCAAACCGCGTGCCTCGTGACAAGGGGGCGATCGAAATACGGTGCCCTCCGGCCGGCGCGCAGCATCGTGCATCACGAACCCGAGCGCTGCCGCAGCCGGCTGCCGGCGTCGCGCGCCATCCCGAAATACCCCGGCAGCGATACCAGGGTCACGATACCCGCCAGGATGAATGCCCAGCGAAAATCCCCCAGCGTGTAGTGTCCGGCGGGCAGCGCCCCGGTTTCGCCACGCGAAACGGCCGCCAGGCGCAGCGCCAGCGCGCCGAACGCAATGCCCATCCCGGTGGTCATCTGCGATACGGCGCTCCACAGCGTGCTCGCGCCGCTCATCTGTTGCTGCGGAATATCCGCGTAGGCCAGCGTCGCGAGCAGCGAGAACTGCATCGACCGGGTCACGCCGTAGACGAATACGACCAGCAGCGTGACGGCCAGTGGCGTTTCCGGCGTCAGCAGGCCGCAGCCGATGACGAACAGCCCGGCAATGGCCACATCCGCCAACGCGACCGGCCGGAAACCGTAGCGTTTCAGGATGCGCGTCGTCAGCGCCTTCATGCCGAGATTGCCCACCGCGCTGGCGAGCAGCAGCAATCCCGACTTGAACGCCGACAGGCCGAAACCGAGCTGGAACAGCAGCGGCATCAGATACGGCACCGCGCCGATGCCGATGCGCGTGATCGAACCGCTGATGACGGTGACCGAGTACGTGGGCACGCGCAGGGTCGTGTAGTCGAGCAGCGGGTGCGCCGCGCGCGACGCGTGCATGAACGACACGATGCCCAGGACCACGCCCAGCAGCACGTAGCACACCGCGGCCGCGATGCTCGCATCCTGCTGGCTGGCGAGTTCGGTGCCGTACAGGATCGCGGTCAACGCCGCGCCGCTGAGCACGAAGCCCGTGACGTCGAGCGGCCGCGGCGTGCTTTCGCGCTCGTTGCGCACCAGCCACAGCACGGCAAGCAGCGCCGCGATGCCGAACGGCACGTTGAGCAGGAAGATCCAGCGCCACGACGCGTACGTGGTGATGAAACCGCCGATCGGCGGCCCCACCACCGGCGCGGCGATCCCCGGCCAGGTGATGGTCGAGATCGCCTGCATCAGGCGGCTTTTCTCGGTATTGCGCACGACGATCAGACGGCCCACCGGCACCATCATCGCGCCGCCCAGCCCCTGCAGCACGCGCGCGGCGGTGAACTCCCCGACGCTGCCCGACATGCCGCACAGCACCGACGCCAGCGTGAAGACGACGATCGCGCCGCCGAAGACGGTGCGCGAGCCGAAACGGTCCGCCACCCAGCCGCTGACGGGAATGAAGACCGCCAGCGCGAGCATGTAGGCGGTCATGCCCAGACTCAGTTCATTCGGCCCGACATGGAAGGTCTGCGCCATCTGCGGCAGCGCGGTCGCGATGACCGTCGTGTCGAGATATTCCATGAAAAACGTGGCGGCGACGATGTAGGGCAGGAGATGCGCGTGCTTTTCCTTGCCCGGTTTTTCTTTATCGAAGGAGGCGGACATTTTTTCGAAAGCCTATGATTCCGCCAGGCGGAACGGGTTGATCGTTTGAGTCGCGCGCGACGATGTCGTCGCTCGCGGGATTCGTCCACGGATGCCTACGGACGCATATCATAGCCCGATAGACAGCCTGATTGCCCCCTGGAGCCGTTTCGATGTCCCTGCCTTTCCTTACCGCCGGCCGACTCTTCGCCCTCGCCTTCGTGGCCGCGGCCGTTGCAACGCCGGTGTCGCCGGCGAACGCCGCCGCGACGCATGTCGTACCCGGGACGTCCGGCAAGGCGGGCACGGGGGACAATGCGGGCGCATCCGGCGCCGCCGCGTCGCCGGCATTGCACACGGCGCTCGACGATTACCGGCAAAGCAATTTCCCCGTCGCGCTGCGCGAATTCGCCGCCCTCGCCCGGGCCGGCAATCGCATCGCCGAATTCGATTACGCGATGATGCTGCTCAACGGCGAGGGCATGCCGCCGGACCTCCCCGGCGCGCTGATCTGGTTGCGCAAGGCCGCCCGCGCGGGCATGTCCCACGCGCAGTTCACCTACGCGCGCCTCTACGACGAGGGTCAGGTCGTGCCGCGCGATACGGCGCTCGCGCACCACTGGTTCCTGAAGGCCGCCGCGCAGGGTCATGTCGATGCCCAGGTCGCGCTGGCGACGCAGTACATGGACGGCCGCGGCACCGCGCGCAGTTACGCGCAGGCTTTCGTCTGGTACCTGAAGGCGGCGAAGAACGGCGACGAGGCGGCGCAATACATCGTCGCGAGTTTTTACGAGAAAGGCGGCGACGGCGTGACGGTCGATCTGACCTCGGCGCGCCTCTGGTACGCGCTGGCCGCGGCGCAAGGGGGCGATCCGGCCGCGCGGCTCAAGTTCGACGAGGTCTCGGCACGGTTGCGTGCCGCACCCGGCGCACCCGGCGCGCCGCCCCCCGCCGGGCCGGCAGGAGCCGGGGCGGAACTCCAGGTGATACCGACCGCACCGGAAGACGCGCAGCCGTCGTGATGCCGTGCAACAATTCCGCAACGCCCTTCACCGACAAACACCGAGAAAGGAAGCAGCATGACCTTGAGAAGCTATCTGTTCGTCCCGGGCGATCACCCCGAACGGTTTGCGCCGGCGCTGGCGACCGACGCGCACCAGATCGTCATCGATCTCGAGGACGGGGTCGCGCACGATGCGAAGGACCGGGCGCGGGAACAGCTCCGCGCCTGGCTGCAGACCACCCTCACCGATGCGAACCGCGGCCGCATCGTGATTCGCGTGAACGCGCTGGACAGCCCGTGGCACGACGACGACCTTGCGATGTTCAGGGACGCGCCGCTGCATCACGTGATGGTGCCCAGGGTGGAAAATGCGGAACAACTGGCGACGCTGACCGCGCACGCGGGCGAAGGGACGGTCGTGATCGCGCTGATCGAATCGGTCGCGGGCGTGGTGCGCCTGCACGAGATCGCGCAGGCGCCCGGCGTCGCGCGGCTCGCCTTCGGGTGCTATGAATTCGGCATCGATGCCGGCATCGAAGGCACCGGCAGCGAACTCGACGCCGTGCGGACCGCATTCGTGATCGCGTCGCGCCACGCGGGCCTGCCCGCGCCGATCGACGGCGTGACGCGTTCGCTCGACAAGCCGGAGGCGATCAGCAAGCCCGACGCGATCGCCGCCGCCGTGGCGACGGCGCGACGCTTCGGTTTCGGCGGCAAGCTGTGTCTGCATGCCGGCGACGTCGAGGCGATCAATCACGGCTTCGTGCCAACCGAGGTGCAGCGCGAGTGGGCCGCGCGCGTGGTCGCCGCATGGACGGCGCACCCGCCCGGCGCGATCGCCGTCGACGGCAAGTTCGTCGACCGGACCGTGATCGACCGCGCGAAACGCATTCTGGCGAGCTGAGACGCGGGCGCTGACCGCCCGGCCGCTACCCGATCATCTGCCGGACCATCGGATACACCGTGGCCAGCAGCGCCAGGGCCATGACGATATTGAAGACGCGCAGCCACACCGGCCGGGACAGCAGGCGCCGCATCGCCGTGCCGAAACCCGCCCACACGCAGATGCAGGGCAATCCGGTCAGATAGAACACGGCGGCCATCAACAGCGCGTTGATGCCGAAGTCCGCACTCAGGCGAATCGTCGTCACGGCGGTCAGAACCATCATCCACGCCTTCGGGTTGACCCATTGAAACGCGAGCGCTTCATGGAACCGCATCGGCCGGCGTTCCCCCTTCCTTGCCTGCACGCTGTCCGATGTGCCGATCTTCCAGGCGAGGTACAGCAGGTAGAAGATGCTCGCCACTTCGAGCACCATGTACAGCCGGGGGAACCGCCGGAACGCCTCGCCCAGTCCGAAACCCACCGACAGCGTCAGCAGCGCCACCCCGGAACTGATGCCGAACAGATGCGGCACGGTGCGGCGGAATCCGAAATTGACCCCCGAGGCAAGCAGCATCATGTTGTTCGGCCCCGGCGTAATCGACATGACCATCGCGAACAGGACGCCGGCAGGCAGGGCGCGCAGGATGTCGATCCACATGAAAGGCTCCGGTTTCGTTTCGAGGAAAAACACAGTGTAGCGACAGTGCCCGATACAGTACCGATACACTTCGCGCGATGATCTCCGGTACGGCTGGCTCCGGCGGCGGCCCGTGCACGCTAGTTGCTACGAAAGATTGCCGTCTGCCAGATCGCCGTCCGCCCGGACCATGGCGCACACCGTGGAGAACACCGCATGCCGCTCGCTTCCCCGATTCTCGGTCACCCCCACACCCGTATCGATGGCGTCGCGAAAGTGACGGGCACGGCGACGTTCGCGCTCGACGAGGCATTTCCCGGACTGGCGCATGCGGTCGTGCTGACCAGCACCATCGCCCAAGGACGCATCCTCG
The DNA here is from genome assembly GCA_050955065.1 of Janthinobacterium lividum. GTDB lineage: Bacteria > Pseudomonadota > Gammaproteobacteria > Burkholderiales > Burkholderiaceae > Robbsia. The sequence continues at coordinate 10,773 of JBPBQT010000406.1, forward strand.
GCATCGATACGCACGCCGCGCGCAACGTCGCCGGCGTGCTCGACATCCTCACCTGGGAGAACGTCGGCGACGCGATCCAGCCGGTGGGCCATGTGCTCGGCGGCGGCTATGCGAACAGCACGCTGCGCCCGCTGGCGTCGCCGGTGATCCATTACGCGGGACAGATCGTCGCCCTGGTCGCCGCGCTGACCCGGGAAGCGGCGCAGGAGGCCGCGGCGCGCATCGTCATCCGCTACGACATCGCCGCGCCGGGCGTGTACAGCCTGGACGACGCGCGCCTGACGCCGCGTGCGCTGGCCGATCTGAAGGACGACTACGAAGACCCGCACACCGGCGACACCGCGCGCGGGCTGGCCGGGTCCGTCGCCCGCGTGGACGCCCGCTACGCCACGCCGATCCAGCACCACAACCCGATCGAACTGCCGGGCACCACCTGCGTCTGGCAGGGCGACCGGCTGACCGTCTATGAGCCCACCCGCTTCGTCGCCGGGGTCCAGCACGGGCTGGCCGCGCAGCTGGACATCCCGGCCAACCACGTCCGCGTGATCGCGTGCTTCATCGGCGGGCATTTCGGCTCGAAGCTCGGCCTGTCGCAGTACACCGCCCCGGTGGCGCTCGCCGCGCGCCGGATCGGCCGGCCGCTGACGCTGCAGATCAGCCGCCGCGACAGCTTCACCGTGGCGACGCACCGCCCCGAAACGCGGCACCGCGTGCAGCTGGGCGCCGACGCGCAGGGCCGTTTCACGGCGCTGGTCCACGAAGCGGACGCGGCGACGTCGCGCTTCGACCTGTTCGCGATGGAAGGCGTGGACGTCACCGCCGCGCTGTATGGATATCAGAACGTCCGCACGCGCGAACATTCCGCGCAGGTCGATCGCAACACGCCGGGCCCGATGCGCGCGCCGCCCGAGGTGCCCTATCTGTTCGCGCTGGAATCCGCCGTCGACGAACTGGCCCGCCAGACCGGGCGCGACCCGATCGAACTGCGACGGATCAACGACACCCGCGTCGACCCCGTCAGCGGCAAATCCTTCACCACCCGGCCGCTGATGCGTTGCTTCGATGCCGGCGCCGCCGCGTTCGACTGGCCGGGCGCCACGCCGGCATCGGCGACGCGCGCCGGCCCCGGCACGCGCCGCGACGGCGACTGGCTCGTCGGCTACGGCTGCGCCAGCGCGGCGCGCCCGGTGAAGACCGCGGCGGCGCGGGTGCATGTCGCGCTGCGCGCCGACGGCCGCGCCGGCGTCGCCACCGCCCATCACGAAATCGGCAACGGTTTGTACACCCTGCTGGCGATGACGCTCGCGGACCGCATGGGATGGCGCATCGACGCGGTGGACGTGCAGTTGGGCGATACGGACCTGCCGCCGGCGGGCCTGTCCGGCGGCTCCGCCACCTCGACCAGCCTGGTCAACGCGGTCGCGCAGGCGTGCGCGCAGCTGCAGGGCCGGCTGCTGGCGGCAGCGACGCGCGACGACGGCGTCTTCGCCGGCACCCCGCGCGCTGCGTTGCATTTCTCCGAGGGAGCGATCCGCCATGCCGACGGCCGCGCGCTGCCGCTCGACCGCCTGCTGTCGGGGGCATTCGCCGGCCGCATCGAAACGACCTACACCTACCTTCCCGCGGGAGCGAAACCGCAGTTGATCGACAAGCTCGAGCATGGCCTCACGCAGATGGCCACGCCGCCGCAGGACAAGCTCGCCTGGGCCTTCGGCGCGCAATTCGTCGAAGTCCGCGTGCATGCGCTGACCCGGGAGATCCGCGTGCCGCGCATGGTTGGCGCGTTCGCGGCGGGACGGATCCTGAATCCGCTGACCGCGCGCGCCCAGGTCGAGGGCGGCATGATCTGGGGAATCGGTTCGGCGCTGCTGGAACGCACGGACATCGACGCGCGCACCGGGCACTATCCGAACGCGAGCCTGGGCGATTATCTGGTCCCCTGCGCCGCCGACGTCGGCGAGCTGACCGCGCTGTTCGTCGACGACGACGATCGCGAGGTCAATCCCGAGGGCGTGAAGGGCCTCGGGGAAATCGGCATCATCGGCGTCAACGCCGCGATCGCCAACGCGGTGTTCGATGCGACGGGCAAGCGCATTCGCAGCCTGCCGATTCGATCCGAGGACCTGCTGTGACAAACATGCTCTCGCTTGTTTCGTCCCCCGATGGCGCTACCTGCTTCAATGCGGCCCCGTGCTGCCTCGGCCGAGGTCTTTTCCCGGGGCGCCATGCGAGGCCCAGGACAACGAGCATCGTGCGATTGACCGCGATCATGGTCTCCTCGTTGATCTGGCCAATCACGTCCCCTACTTTTTCCCTACGTAACGTGAACATCTTGTCGGCGGCAACTTGAGATGGGGCACGTAATCCATTTTTCTCGCTTGGTTGCACCGTAGTGCGAATTAACAGCAACGATGCTGCCGCGCCTCAATTCCCGTCGTCCAGGTCAGTAGTGCTCTCAATGAAGTCGAGCATCGCGCCTTCCATATGGCTGGCGCGAATGGACTGTGACTGCCTTATGCATTCCTCGCTGAAGCCCGCTCTGCGCGTGTCCGGCATCCCTACCCGGATCGGCCGCAGACCGGCATCCCGCAGACTTTGGCGGTGTGCTCGTACGCGCTTGTTCATGGTGATTCGCACAATGTAATCCTCCCCGTTACATGTCACGATTCCAGTAGTCACATGCAAAGCGTCAAGGGGCTGACCCACGCCTCGCCAGCTGCAACGCAAGTTCCTGTCCTCCTCGACCCCGCCGACAACACCCGCTTGCTCCCCTCAGACGCAATCTCGAATTTCGTTCAAAAAGTACCGCATCAGGGTTTTACCCTATATCACACGATATTTTGTCCCTATCCAATCCGTAAACGTACATTGTCAACGACATACATTAATTGAAACCGCATTGCGGGGTCGCCGTCGCGTCCCCGTTTTCGCCAACGAGGAGATGCACCGCATGGCCAAGGAAATCCTGATTGCTATCGGCGTCGATGTCGACGCGGTTGCCGGCTGGCTCGGCTCGTACGGCGGCGAGGACTCGCCGGACGACATCTCGCGGGGCCTGTTCGCCGGCGAGATCGGCTCGATGCGGCTGCTCAAGCTGTTCGAGCGGGAAAAGCTGAAGACGACCTGGTTCATTCCCGGCCATTCGATCGAAACGTTTCCCGAGCAGATGAAAGCGGTGGCGGACGCCGGCCATGAAATCGGCATCCACGGCTACAGCCACGAGAATCCGATCGCGATGACGCCGGAGCAGGAAGAGGCGGTGCTCGACCGCAGCATCGAGCTCGTCACGCAATTGTCCGGCCGCCGCCCCACCGGCTATGTCGCGCCGTGGTGGGAGTTCAGCCCGGTATCGAACGAACTGCTGATCAAGAAGGGCATCAAGTACGACCACAGCCTGATGCACAACGACTTCCATCCGTACTACGTCCGGGTGGGCGACACGTGGACGAAGATCGACTACAGCAAGCATCCCAGCGCGTGGATGAAGCCGCTCGTGCGCGGCGCGGAAACGCATCTGGTCGAGATTCCGGCGAACTGGTATCTCGACGACCTGCCGCCGATGATGTTCATCAAGAAGTCGCCCAACAGCCATGGCTTCGTCAATCCCCGGGATATCGAGCAGATGTGGCGCGACCAGTTCGACTGGGTGTATCGCGAGCACGACTACGCGATCTTCCCGATCACGATCCACCCCGACGTCTCGGGCCGGCCGCAGGTGCTGATGATGCTCGAACGGCTCATCGCGCACTTCAAGTCGCATGAAGGCGTGCGTTTCTGCACCTGCGACGAGATCGCCGACGATTTCCTGCGTCGCCAGCCGCCCGCGTCGTCCGCCGGCGCCCCCACCGCTGCCTCCACCGGTCCTTCCGCATGACATCTCCCACGCCCCTCACGCCCCCCGGCGCGCCAGCGAAAACGCGGCCCGATACCTCACCGCATGCGTCCCCCCTGCCCGGCACCGGCTTCACGCTGGAAAAAATCCTGCCGGTCGACGTCAAGCGCGCGACCATCGTCGCGTTCTTCGCCTGGGTGTTCGCCGTCTACGACTTCATCCTGTTCGGCACGCTGCTGCCGGAGATCGGCCGGCATTACGGCTGGAATGCCGCCACCCAGGCCGAGATCGCGACCTTCGTCGCCATCGGCACCGCGGTCATCGCGTTCGCGATCGGACCCCTGCTCGACCGGCTGGGACGCAAGGCGGGGCTGCTCTGGACCGTCGCCGGCGCGGCGCTGTGCTCGGGCCTGACCGTCGTCGGCGGGGCGATGGGGCAATGGCCGCTGGTCCTGATCCGGTCGCTGTCGGGGCTCGGCTATGCGGAGGAAACGGTCAACGCGACCTATCTGAACGAGTTGTACTCGGCCGCCAACGACCCCCGGTTGAACCGCAACAAGGGCTTCATCTTCAGTCTGGTGCAGGGCGGCTGGCCGATCGGCGCGCTGCTCGCCTCGGGTCTCACGGCGCTGCTGCTGCCGCGCATCGGCTGGCAGGGGTGTTTCATCTTCGCGACCTTTCCGGCGATCGTCATCTTCTTCATGACGCGCCGCCTCAAGGAAAGCCCGCCCTTCCTGCTGCACCAGCGCATCAAGCAGCTGCGCGAATCCGGCCAGGACAGGGACGCGCGCGCGCTCGCCAGCGAGCA
>JBPBQT010000407.1:0-14880 GCA_050955065.1 Janthinobacterium lividum
GCTGCTCAGGAGCCAGGTCGACACGCTCGAAACGCCGTCGGCCGACGAGGCGGTGACGGTGGATATCACGCCGCCGGTGGGCGCGATCATCGATCAGGTGCTGGACGTGGTGCAGCAGCGGCGGAAAACCGGGCAGAAGGCAGAATAAGGACGCGCATGTCGCGGTGAGGGCGGGGCACGGCGGCAAGCCGTGCGGCAGCGCGTTTTCACCGCATCCGACGCGTTGTTTAGCCAGCGCTTCGCCGGAAAAAGATTCGAAGACACGCCGACCTTATACAATGGCGCTTTCGTCTCTCGTCTGACGCCCTCCCGGGCGCTCCCTATGTCATCTTTTGAATTTTTCGCTCCCTGTCCGCGTGGACTCGAGGCGCCGCTCGCGGCCGAATTGCGTGCGGTGGCCGCCGCCGCCGGCAGCGCCGTCATGCAGGTGGGCGCCGAAGCGCCCGGCGGCGTGCATTTTCGCGGCAGCTGGGCCGCCGCGTTCGCCGCCAATCTGCACTCCCGCATCGCCAGCCGGGTGCTGCTGAAAATCACGGTGGGCGGCTACCGCGACGAGCGCGACATCTTCGCGCTCGCACTGGGTCAGGCCTGGGAGCAATGGTTCTCGGCCCGGCAGACCCTGCGCGTCGATGTCACCGCGGTCAAGTCGCCGCTGAAAAGTCTCGAATTCACGACACTGCGGATCAAGGACGCGATCTGCGACCGCCTGCGCGAGAAGACCGGCAGCCGTCCCGATATCGATACGGCGGCGCCGGACGTGCGCGTCTTCGCCTTCGTCACGGTCAACCAGTGCACGCTGTACCTGGATACGTCCGGCGAACCGCTGTTCAAGCGCGGCTGGCGGCTCGACAAGGGCGCCGCGCCCCTGCGCGAAAACCTGGCGGCCGGCATCCTGCGGCTCTCCGGCTGGGAGCCGGGCATGACGCTGTACGACCCGATGTGCGGCAGCGGCACCTTCATCGCCGAGGCGGCGCAGGCCGCGCTGGGCATTCCGCCGGGCAGCGAGCGCCGTTTCGCGTTCGAGAAGATCCGCGGCTACGACGTGGGCACCTGGCAGACGATGAAGGCCGAGGCGATGGACGCACGGCGCCGGGCCAAGGGCTCGCGTGCGCATCTGGGGATCTATGGCAGCGACATTTCCGGCGACATGCTGGTGAAGGCGCGCGCCAATTTCGAGCGCGCCGGGCTGCCGATGCTGCCGCTCAAGCAGGTCGACGCGCGTTCGATGACGCCGCCGTCCGACACGCCGGGCATCCTGATCGCGAACCCGCCGTACGGCGAACGTATCGAGGTGCGCGGGCGCAATGCGCGCGGCGAGCTGATCGAGCGCGATGACGACGGCCGTGGCGCCGGCCGCGGGGCGGATCGAGACGGCGGCGGACGCGGCGCGCACGGCGGTGGTCGGGGTCCGCGTGGCGGCGGGCGCGGCGACGCGGAGGGCGGCTATCGCGAGGCGCGCACCAACGGCGAGGACGACGCGGCCGGTTTCCAGCGCGCGCGTCCGGAAGCGGGCGAGGAGGTGGATCCGGAGTTCTTCCGCCTGCTGGGCGATTCGCTGAAGCAGCGTTTCGTCGGCTGGCGCGCGTTCGTGCTGACGTCGGACCGCGGTCTGCCGGGGCTGATGCGCCTGCGCGAATCGCAGAAGACGCCGCTTTTCAACGGCGCGCTCGAATGCCGGTTGTTCCGTTTCGACATGCAGGCGGGTTCCCTGAAGCCACGGGAGGGCAAACCCGCGTCGGAGCCGCGCGATGAGTAAGAAGCGTATCGTCGTCGGCATGTCCGGCGGCGTCGATTCGTCGGTGACCGCCTGGCTGCTGAAGGAACAGGGCTACGACGTCGTCGGCCTGTTCATGAAGAACTGGGAGGACGACGACGACGGCGAGTACTGCTCGACGCGGCAGGACTGGATCGACGTGGTGTCGGTCGCGGACCTGATCGGCATCGACGTGGAGGCCGTCAATTTCGCGGCCGAATACAAGGACCGCGTCTTCGCCGAGTTCCTGCGCGAGTACGCCGCGGGCCGCACGCCGAATCCGGACGTGCTCTGCAACGCGGAAATCAAGTTCAAGGCCTTCCTCGACCACGCGATCGAACTGGGCGCGGACACGATCGCGACCGGCCATTACGCGCGGGTGCGGGAAGTGGGCGACGGCGCGCAGGCCGGACGTTTCGCGCTGCTCAAGGCGCTGGACGCGACCAAGGACCAGAGCTATTTCCTGCACCGGCTGAATCAGCATCAGTTGTCGAAGACGCTGTTTCCATTGGGCGAGATGCCCAAGACCGAGGTGCGCCGCATCGCCGCGGAGATCGGTCTGCCGAACGCCGCGAAAAAGGATTCGACCGGCATCTGCTTCATCGGCGAGCGGCCGTTCCGGGATTTCCTGAACCGCTACCTGCCGACCGATCCGGGGCCGATGCGCACGCCGGACGGGCAGCAGGTCGGCGAGCATGTCGGTCTCGCGTTCTATACGCTCGGGCAGCGCAAGGGGATCGGCATCGGCGGCAGCCGCGATGGCAGCGGCGAGCCCTGGTTCGTCGCCGCGAAGGATGTCGCGGCCAACACCCTCCATGTGGTTCAGGGGCACGACCACCCGTGGCTGCTGTCGCATGTGCTGGCAGCGGGGCAGGTCAGCTGGACCGCGGGCGTCGCGCCCGATCCGGCAGCGTACGGGCCGCTTACCGCGAAGACGCGTTACCGGCAGACCGACGCGCCCTGCGTGATGATTCCGGCGGCCGGCGTTCCGGCGGCCGGCGTTCCGGCGGCCGGCGTTCCGGTGGCCGGCATCCCGGTGGCCGGCATCCCGGTGGCCGGCATCCCGGTGGCCGGCATCCCGGTGGCCGGCATCCCGGTGGCCGGCATCCCGGCAGCCATATCGGATCACGCATTCGGCCTGCGTTTCGACGACGCGCAGTGGGCGGTCACGCCGGGCCAGTCGGCGGTGCTGTATGCCGGCGACGAGTGTCTGGGCGGCGGGATCATCGAGACCGTCGCACGTCCGGCAGCGCGGGCCTGACGTCGCGGCAGTGCGCGTCGACGTCGCTGGGCGTGCGGGCCAGCAGCGAGCGGACGTCGGCTGGCGAGGCGATCTGGTGGTGTCCGCCGTCGACCGCCACCAGCAACACCCGTTCCGGGGCCACGCTGTTGCGCAGGTGCACCTCGCCGTGCCAGGGGTTCGCGGCGCCTTTCCGGTCGCATGGCGGGGCGGGCAGGCGGTCGACATTGTCGCTGCGCGCGGCGGTCGGCTGGCCGCGCGTATCGACGAGATAGACGCAATACCGCGCCGCGCCGCCGTTTGCGATATGGTCCGCGTGGCGGCGGGCGTCCCGCGCCGTCGCCCAGCCACGCAGGGTGGTGCGCGCCGCGCCGAGCATCGGCTGCATGCCGGCCCAGTCGGACGCTGCGAAGCGAACGGGAGCGGACCGGAGCAGCGCATGGGGTTCGCGGGAATCGACGACGAACACGAAGCGGCGGTCCCATCGCTGCCGGAAACCCCACGCATTCTCCTCGCACCGGTCGAGGCCGCGCATCGCCGGTTCGATCGCGATCGCAAGCGCATCGAGCGATGCGGTCGTGCGCCACGTCGTCTGTGGTCCGGGGAGAGGCCGGCCCTGCAGGTTCGACGAAGAAGGGGGCAGCGCCCCGGGCTTTGCATGATTCGGCATCGTCACGGCTCCACGAGAAAGCGGCCACACGCCGCAGGCTGTCCAGAGGGCAGACCTGTCTGAGTGGCCGGCCGGCGCAGGCGGTTGCCACGACGGCATCCTCCTTCGCCCGGTGTCGGCAGGACCCGTTTGCGCGGGCGCGGGTGCTAAAATCCGGTTTCGTCGCAATCGTTGCGTTGAATCCTCAAGTAACGCCGAAAAGGCCCACCATGTCCGACCCACAGACCGACTCCCTCAATGCGCTGACGGCGCTGTCCCCGCTCGACGGCCGCTACGCCGCAAAGACCGAGGCGCTGCGCGAGTGGCTCTCCGAAGCCGCGTTCATGCGGCACCGCGTGACGGTCGAGATCCATTGGCTGATCGCGCTCTCGCAGGCGGATCTCGCCGAAGTGCCGCGCTTTTCCGCGGCCGCCGAGACGTTCCTGCTGGGGCTCGCCGAGCGTTTCAGCGTGCACGACGCCGCGCGCATCAAGGCGATCGAACGCGTCACGAACCATGACGTGAAGGCGGTCGAGTACTGGCTGAAGGAGTCCGTCAAGGGTCAGCCGGAGCTGGAGAAGGCCAGCGAGTTCATCCATTTCGCCTGCACCTCGGAAGACATCAACAACACCTCGCACGGCCTGATGCTCAAGGGCGCGCGCGAGCATGTCGTGCTGCCGGCGCTGCGCAAGCTGCACGCGCGCCTGGTCGCGCTGGCGCATACGCACGCGGAGCAGCCGATGCTCTCGCGCACGCACGGTCAGCCGGCGAGCCCGACGACGCTGGGCAAGGAGATGGCGAACGTCGCGATGCGGCTCGAGCGCGCGATCGAGCGCATCGCCGCGGTGCCGCTGCTCGGCAAGATGAACGGCGCGGTCGGCAATTACAACGCGCACCTGTCGGCCTATCCGGAAAAGGACTGGGAGGCGTTTTCGAAGCAGGTGATCGAGGAGCGGCTCGGGCTGGTGTTCAATCCCTATACGATCCAGATCGAGCCGCACGACTACATGGCCGAGCTGTTCGATGCGATCGCGCGGGCGAACACGATCCTGCTCGACCTGAATCGCGACGTCTGGGGCTATATCTCGCAGGGCTATTTCAAGCAGCGCCTGAAAGCCGGCGAGATCGGCTCGTCGACGATGCCGCACAAGGTCAACCCGATCGATTTCGAGAATTCGGAGGGCAATCTGGGCCTGGCGAACGCGCTGTTGCGGCACCTGTCCGAGAAACTGCCGGTCTCGCGCTGGCAGCGCGACCTCACCGACTCGACGGTGCTGCGCAATATCGGCGTCGCGCTCGGTTATGGTTTGCTGGCGTATGACGCGTGCGTGCGCGGCCTCGACAAGCTGGAAGTCAATCGCGAACGGTTGAACGCGGATCTGGAGGGATGCTGGGAAGTGCTGGCCGAGCCGGTGCAGACGGTGATGCGCCGCTACGGCATCGAGAACCCGTACGAGCAACTGAAGGAACTCACGCGCGGCAAGGGCATCACCCGCGAGGCGCTGCAGCAGTTCGTCGCCGGTCTGGCGATCCCGGACGACGCCAGGCAGCAACTGATGGCGATGACGCCGGCGAACTACATCGGGCTGGCGGCGGTGCTGGCGCGTCGGGTCGGCTGAATCGGCTGCTGCGTCGCGTCCGGGCCTTGGGGAACCGGGCTCGACGCGTTGCCACCTGCCGCGTTACCGCATGGCTGGCCTTTCGTCGGCTTATTGCGCGGCGCTGGTGCTCATCGGGCAGGCCAGCATGGGCAAGGGCGGTGGCGTCGGCGTCACCGGCGCCGGGCTCGGATCCGCTGCCTGTCCGCGGCCCTTCTTCTTGCCGCCCGCCGGCGTGGCCGCCTTCGCGGGGGCGGGCACGGCGGGTGGCGGCGGCGTCACCGCCTGTTCGGCGCGCACGCCCTGCGCGATGTCCGTCGCGACGCGCGCGAGCGCCCGGCGATGGCCTGCGGTGAGATTGTCATATCCCGCCGCGACCGTTTCGCTGGCCGTCGACCGGCAGGTCAGCGTCAGCGCATCGCTCGAACGCACCACGCTCCATACCGCATCGATCGTGGCCCGCTCGCCCGGCACCGATTCGAACTGCCGCACGTTCACGGTGATCCGGTAAACGGTGGATCCCGCCGGATGCGGCGTCCGGTAGCTGTCGATCGCGCCCAGCGATCGCGTCAGCGACTGCGACAGCGCGCCGCCGATCTCGTCGGCCAGCGGGCTCGCCCAACGGTTGTATTCCTCCAGCTTCACATCGCCGGCGCCGGTCGTGGCGACGATCTGCGGGCGCGACACCTGTCCCGGGATATTGACCGGCAACACCTCGATCAGCAACGGGGCGCCCGTGGCGAGCGACGCCCCGGCCGGTGCCGCGCCGGCGGTTTCCGTGACATCCGCGGCGCCGCCGGACAGCGTGAAGAAACGGCTGTCGGGCGTATGCGCGCAACCGCCGAGCGTCAGCACGGCGCACGCCGCCAGCGCGCACGCCGCGAGCCGGATGCCCGCGGCGGGGCGGTGCGAGTGCGGGCGTCGCGCACGCAGGGACGGCAAGGGCCGCAGGGACATCATGGTTTGTCTCCGGTCTTGCCACGAAGCAGCGCTTCGGGATGGCGTTCGAGATAGTCGGCCAGCACCGACAGCGATTGCGCGGTCTGCGTCACCTGACGCATCGCCTGACGCACGTCGCCCTGCAGCGGCGAATCCACCGCCAGCGTCTGCTGCGCGCTGGCGAACGTCTTTTTCGCCTCCTCCAGCGTCGCCGTGGCCTGCGGGGCGACCTGGGTGTCGAGTTGCTGGAACAGCGTGTTGGCGCTCGCCAGCGTGTTGTTCAGGTTGTTGCCGATCTTGTCGAACGGGATCTTCTGCAGCTTCTTCGCGATGTCGGCCACCTGCAGCTGCAGCTGGTCGAGCGTGTTGGGCAGCGTCGGCAACTGCGTCGGGTCGTTGTCGTAGTTGACCTTCACCAGCGGCGCGTTCGGGAAGAAGTCGAGGGCGACGTAGAGCTGGCCGGTCAGGAAGTTCCCGGTACGCAACTGCGCGCGCAGACCGCGGTGGATCATCGTCATGAACATCTCGTGATCGCCCTTCACCTTGTCCTTGCGCAGCACGGCCGCGAAGGTCTTGCCCAGGCGTTCCGGATAGATGTCGACGGTGACCGGCATGTTGATCTGCTGCGCCTTCGGATCGAAATCGACACCGATGCGCTTCACCTCACCGATCGTGATGCCCCGGAAATCCACCGATGCGCCCACCGACAGCCCGCGCAGCGACTGGTTGAAGTTCAGCACCACCGGCACCGGCTCGGTATCCGGATCGCGCATCGCGTCGCCCTCGGTGCTGCTCAGGCGGAACGCGGCGTTGTTCGCGGCGGACGTCCCGGCCGGCTGATCGGGCGGCGCCTGGAAGGCGATGCCGCCGATGACGACGGCCGCGAGCGACTGCGTGTTCAGACGGAAGCCGCCCGAATCGAGGCGCAGGTCGACGCCGCTCGCATGCCAGAAGCGCGTGTTGCTGGCGACGTACTTGTCGTACGGCGCGTTCACGAAGATGCGCAGCGTCAGGCCGCTGCCATCCGGGTCCAGCGAATAGGCGACGATCTGGCCCACCTGCAGGCGGCGGTAGAACACCGGCGAGCCGATGTCGAGCGAGCCGAGATTCTCCGCGTGCAGGACGAACTGATGGCCTTTCTGGTCACGCGTGACCGCGGGCGGCGTCTCCAGTCCGACGAACTCCTTTTCGGTCTCGGTCGAGCGGCCGGCATCGACGCCGATGTAGGAGCCTGAAAGCAGGGTGCCCAGCCCGGAAATACCGCTTGCCGCGACACGCGGCTTGACGATCCAGAACCGCGTGTCCTTCACCGCGAAATTCGACGCTTCCTTGGTCAGGTCGACCGTCACGAGCGCGCGCGACAGGTCGTCGGACAGGCGGACCGACTTGACCTCGCCGACATCGACGTCCTTGAACTTGACGCGGGTCTTGCCCGATTCGATGCCGTCGGCGGACTTGAAGCTGATGGTGATGGTCGGGCCCTGCTGCACCACCTGATGGATGAAGAGCGAGACGCCGATCAGGGCCGCGAGCAGCGGGATCAGCCAGACGAGCGACGGCAGCCAGCGGCCGCGCGGCGCGATGACCGGCGTCTGCCAGCCGGGACCGTCGTGTCCGCCGCCGTTGCCCTTGCCGTTCGATCCGTTACCCGTGCTCCCGGCGTCTGCGGCAGCCGTCGCGCCGCCGGCGTTCCCGGCCGGACTGTCGACCGCGCCGCCGCCGATGCCGCCGGCGCGAGACGATGCGTCGACACCCGTGCGCGCTGCATCGCGCCCTGCGGCGCGGGTGGCGGAATCCTGCGGCGCGGCGGGCGGTGCCGTGTTGTCCTGCGATTGGGTCATTTGCGGGGTAATCCAGATTCGTCGATGGGGTCCCAGATCCGCCGCGGGTCGAATTGCAGCGAAGCCAGCATCGTCAGCACGACCACGCAGCCGAAGGCGACGGCGCCCGGTCCCGAGGTGATGACCGCCAGCGACTGGAAGCGCACCAGCGCGACCGTCAGCGTGATGACGAAAATGTCGAGCATCGACCAGCGGCCGATCGCCTCGACGATGTGATAAAGGCGCGTGCGTTGCTCCGGGCGCCAGGTCGAGCGGCGCTGCACGGTGAAGTTCAACAGCGACAGGATCGCCAGCTTGAGCATCGGCACCAGGATGCTGGCGACGAAGACGATGATGGCGAGCCCATACGAGCCGCTGGTCCAGAAATAGACCACGCCGCTCATGATCGTGTCGTCCGAGGCGCCCAGCAGGGTCGCGGTATGCATCACCGGCAGCAGGTTCGCCGGGATGTAGAGCAGCACCGCGGAAATCAGCAGCGCCCAGACGCGCGCGGCGCTGTCGGGTTTGCGCGAATGCAGCGGCGCGGCGCAGCGCAGGCAGTGCTGGGCGTCGATCGTCTGGATACGCTGCGCGATCAGTCCGCAGGCGTCGCAGCCCACCAGGCCGTGATCGCGCGCGGTGACCGCCGCCTCGGAGGCGCCGTCGTCGGATGCGTGCTGCGGGTCGCCCGGCAGGTCGACAGGGTGCTCACTCATTGCGAAGGCGGTCCGGCGAGGGTACGGGAAATGGCATGATTCGCGATCCGCAAGGCATGCGCGCGCCGCTGCGCGCGGCTGCGACGCCAGCGTCCGCAGCGGGCGTCGGCGACATCCCAGAGGGTGCGTGGCTCGAACGAGGAGGTCAGCGCGGTGAGCGCGGTCAGGACGCCGAAGGCGAACAGCGCCGGTTCCGGCAGCAGGCGCGCGACGCTGGACAGCTTCACCAGCGTTACCAGCACCCCCAGCATGAACACCTCGATCATGCCCCACGGCCGGATCGAGAGCAGGCCCCGCAGCACGCTGTCGAAGTGGCGCGGTCGCGTGTGAAAATGCAACGGCACCAACAGATACAGCATGGCAAGCAGGTCGAACAGCGGAAACAGGAGTGCGGCGCACACGACGAGCAGCGCGATCAGCCAGCGTCCCTGCTCCATCAATTGCCCGACCGCCCCGAGCAGGGTGGTCTGGGTCGTGATCCCCTGCGCCTCCAGGGCGACGATCGGAAAGAAATTGGCGATCAGGAAGGTGATCAACCCGGCCAGCGTCAGCGCCAGCAGGCGGTCGACGCGGCCGTCGGTGGACTGATAGAGGACCGCGTTGCAGCGGCTGCAGCGCGCGGCCGAACGCGACGGCAGCGTTACCTTCGCGTGCAGCTTGTCGCAGTACTTGCAGGCAATCAGTTCGGTGTAGGGCATGGATGCCGTGTCGACTCGAAGGGGACAGGGCCGTTGCGAAATTCTTTCTGAATATTCTTTCGATCACGGGAGGTCGGGCTGGGTCATCTTACCAAAAGGGCGCTCGCCGTGTATTCGACCTGTTGTACGCATGCATACGCCTTAAGGTACGATGGCGAAAAACCGGGCACGCCGGCGTGGCGCCGGCCAACCGGCATGCCGCTTTGCCGGGTCGCGCAATGGCGTTTTTTCGTTAATCGATGTCTGGGGAACAAAGCATGTTCGAGACCTTTGCCAAGCCGCTTTCCGCGCGTTTTCTGCCGCATGTGGCGACGCGCTTCATGACGCCGGCCCTGACGTCGGCGTTCCTGGCGGCCGCGGTGGCGGGCTTGCCGCTGTCGGCCACGGCCGCGCCGATCGACGCCGCCAGGAGCACGGTGATCACCACCTCGAAGCAGATGAACGTCGCCGTGGACGGCACGTTCAAGAAGATCGGCGGCGACGTGAGTTTCGATCCGGCGAAACCGGCCGCGGGCAGCGCGCACGTGACGATCGATATCGCCAGCTACGACATTGGCGCCGAGGAATACAACAAGACGCTGCGCGACAAGGAATGGTTCGATGCGAAGGCCTATCCGCAGGCCAGTTTCGCGTCCTCGGCGATCGCGCCGGCGGGTACGGGCAAGCTGAACGTCGCCGGCAAGCTCACGATCAAGGGCAAGACGCAGGATGTCACGGTGCCGCTGACGGTCACGCAGCAGGCGGGCGCCCAGGTGTTCGACGGCGTGCTGGCGATCAAGCGGCTGGCCTACGGCATCGGCGCGAACGAATGGAAGGATACGTCGGTGGTCGCCGACGAGGTGCAGATCAAGTTCCACCTGGTTGTGCCGCGGTAGGGGTTGCAGTAGGTGCCGCGGTAAGTGCCGCGGTAAGTGCCGCGACAGGGGTTGCCGCAGGCAGCACGGCAGGCGGCGCTGCCACGGACATGAAAAAAGGGGGAGGCTCGCGCCATCCCCCTTTTTTTGCCTTGCCGGCCCTGAGTTACACTCGACTCACACCTGCGCGCCGGCGTTCGGATCGGCCGGATCGTGCGCCGACTTGCCCGAGCGGATCAGATCCTCGCGCTTGACGCCCAGCCACATCGCCAGCGCCGCGGCGACGAACACCGACGAGTAGATGCCGAACAGGATGCCGATCGTCAGCGCGATCGCGAAGTAGTGCAGCGTCGCGCCGCCGAAGATCAGCATCGACAGCACCATCATCTGCGTGCTGCCGTGCGTGATGACCGTGCGCGACATCGTGCTGGTGATCGCGTGGTTGATCACGTCGACGACGCTCAGGTTCTTCTCGCGCCGGAAGGTCTCGCGGATCCGGTCGAAGATCACCACCGACTCGTTGACCGAATAGCCCAGCACCGCGAGCACCGCCGCGAGCACCGACAGCGAGAACTCCCACTGGAAGAACGCGAAGAAGCCCAGGATGATGACGACGTCGTGCAGATTGGCGATCACGCCGGCGATCGCGTACTTCCATTCGAAGCGGATCGACAGATAGATCATGATGCCGGCCACCACGCACAGCAGCGCGAGCAGCCCGTCGGTGGCGAGTTCCTTGCCGACCTGCGGGCCGACGAATTCGACGCGCTGCAGCGCGACGTCCGGGTGCTGGGCCTTGAGGATGCCCATCACCTGGTCGCTCTGCGTGGCCGAGGACAGCGGCTTGCCGTCCGCGCCGGTCTTCAGCGGCAGGCGGATCAGCACGTCGCGCGACGTGCCGAAGGTCTGCACCTGCGCGTCGTCGTAGCCGATGCCGCCCAGCGCGTGGCGCACCGGTTCGAGTTCCGCCGCCTGCTGGTAGCGCACCTCGACGACGGTGCCGCCGGTGAATTCCACCGACAGGTGCAGCCCGCGGTGCAGCAGGAAAAACACCGCGAGGACGAAGGTGATGAGCGAGATCGCGTTCAGGATGAGCGCATGGCGCATGAACGGGATGTCTTTGCGGATGCGAAAGAATTCCATGATGGTTCCTGTAGCGGCCGGTTCAGCGCGACGAGCCGCGCTTGTTTTCCTGCGCGCGGGTCAGCTTGCTCTTGCGTTTCTGACCGTCTTTCGACGCCGGCGCACCGGCGGCGTCGGGGGTCAGCGGGACGTTCTTCGCGGCGGGGCGCAGGGCGCCGGCGACCGCGGGAGCATGATGGGCGTCATGGGCGTCGGTATCGTAGTCGACCGCCAGCGGATCGAGCGTGCCGTCCTTCGGACGCCAGACCTGACCGATCGCGAGGCTCTTCAGACGCTTCTTGCCGCCGTACCAGAGGTTGACGAGGCCGCGCGAGAAGAAGACCGCCGAGAACATCGAGGTCATGATGCCGATGCAGTGCACCACCGCGAAGCCGCGCACCGGGCCGGAGCCGAAGGCGAGCAGCGCGAGGCCGGCGATCAGCGTCGTCACGTTCGAGTCGAAGATCGTCGCCCACGCGTGCGTGAAGCCCGCGGAAATGGCGGTCTGCGGCGGCGCGCCGGCGCGCAGTTCCTCGCGGATGCGTTCGTTGATCAGCACGTTCGCGTCGATCGCCATGCCCAGCGTCAGCGCGATGGCGGCGATGCCCGGCAGCGTCAGCGTGGCCTGCAGCATCGACAGCACCGCGACCAGCAGCAGCAGGTTGACCGACAGCGAGATCGTCGAGAACACGCCGAACAGCATGTAGTACGCGACCATGAAGATCGCGATCGCGATGAAGCCGTAGGCGACCGAATCGAAGCCCTTGCGGATGTTGTCCGCGCCCAGGCTCGGGCCGATCGTGCGTTCCTCGATGATGCTCATCGGCGCGGCCAGCGAACCGGCGCGCAGCAGCAGCGCCAGATCGTTGGCGGCCTGCGTCGACGCCGAGCCGGTGATCTGGAAGCTCTGCCCCAGTTCCGACTGGATCGTCGCGACCGTCAGCACTTCGCCCTTGTCATGCTCGAAAAGGACGATCGCCATCGGCTTGCCGATGTTGTCGCGCGAGATGTCGCGCAGCACCCGGCCGCCGGCCGAATCGAGCTTGATCTGCACGGCGGGGCGTTGCTGCTCGTCGAAACCGGCCGACGCGTTGGTGATGCGGTCGCCCGAGAAGATCACCTGCTTCTGCAGGAAGATCGGCGCGCCCTGGCCCTGCGTGAACAGGTCGTCGCCCGGCGGCGGCGTGTCGCCCGGCGACGGGTTGCGCGACGCGCTGGCGTCGGCCATCCGGGCCTCGAGCGTCGCGGTGCGGCCGATGATGTCCTTCGCCTTCGCGGTGTCCTGGATGCCCGGCAGTTCGACGACGATGCGGTCCGCGCCCTGTTGCTGCAGCACCGGCTCCGACACGCCGAGTTCGTTGACCCGGTTGTGCAGCGTCTGCATGTTCTGCTTGATCGCGTTGTCCTGGACGGTGCGGCGCGTCTCGTCGGTGAAGGAGCCGATCGCCTGGAAGCCGGTGCCGGCCGCCACGGTGCGCCACTGCAGCTCGGTCACGCCGAGCGCCAGCGCGTCGCGCGCCGCGTCGGCGACCTGCCGCGTCGCGAAATTCACGACGAGCGTGTCGTTGACGCGCGAGACGCCGCCGTCGCGCAGGTTCTTGCCGCGCAGCAGCGCGCGCGCGTCGGTCGCGTCCGCGTCGAGCTTCTTCGCCAGCGCGCCGGCCATGTCGACCTGCAGCAGGAAGTGCACGCCGCCGCGCAGATCCAGGCCCAGGTACATCGGCATCGCGTGCAGCGCCGTCAGCCAGCGCGGCGAGGCGCTTTGCAGGCTCAGCGCGACGATGTAGGTCGGGTCGCTCGGGTCGGTGTTCAGCGCATGCTGCAGCGCGTCCTTCGCGCGCATCTGCGCGTCGGTGTTCGCCAGCCGCACGCGCACGCTGGCGTTGTTCGCGTTCGCGTCGTACGAGACGTCGGCCGCGTCGATCTTGCTGGCCGCGAGCGCCTGCTCCACCCGGTCCATCACCGCCGGATCGACCTTGACGGTCGCCTTGAGGCTCGAGACCTGGACGGCGGGGCTCTCGCCGAAAAGATTGGGCAGCGTATAGAGCAGGCCGATGGCGAGCGCCACCAGCATGACAATGTACTTCCAGAGGGGGTAACGATTCATGGCGGGCCGACGAAGAGATGGACACGCGATCCATCCGGCCGATGGATCACGCAGGCGTTCCGGGGTGAAACAGGCACCCGACGCGGAACGCGCGAAGCGTCGGGTGGAGCGGACGGCTCGGGCACAGCGCACGGGGCGAACGGCGCGGGTCTCCCGGTGCGGCGGGGAAGCACGACGCCGGACGCGACGGCCGTGTCGACCGTGTTATAGCGCCTTGACCGTGCCCTTTGGCAGGACGGTGGTGATCGCGCCCTTCTGGACGGTGATCTCGACGCCGTCGGCGATCTCGACACCGACATACGCTTCGCCGACCTTGCCGACCTTGCCGACGATGCCGCCGCTGGTGACCACTTCGTCGCCCTTGGCGACCGCGGCCAGCATGTTGCGGTGGTCTTTCTGACGCTTCATCTGCGGGCGGATCATGATGAAGTAGAGCACCACGAACATCAGGATGAGCGGTGCGAAGCTCATCAAACTCGATTCGGTACCGCCACCTGAGCCAAAATTGAACACGTTGTCGTCTCCGCCGTCTGTAAGGGAAAATAGCCGCGTATTCTAGCACTGTGACGCGGCGGCAATGCCAAACCATTCCTGCATCGGCCCGCGCGCGCTCCGGCGAGGGCGGGCGCGCCACACATCGCCGCGCTACTGGACGCCGCGGCTCCGCGCCTCGTGAAAGTGCGCGACGAACGCGGTGAAACGCTGCTGTTCGATCGCCTCGCGGATCTCGCTCATCAACTGCAGATAGTAGTGCAGGTTGTGGATGGTGTTGAGCTGCGCGCCCAGAATCTCGCCGCTGCGGTGCAGATGATGCAGGTAGGCGCGCGAAAACTGCCGGCAGGCGTAGCAGCCGCAGGATTCGTCGAGCGGGCGCAGATCGTTCTTGAACGTCGCGTTCTTGATCTTGAGATCGCCGAAACGCGTGAACAGCCAGCCGTTGCGCGCGTTGCGCGTCGGCATCACGCAATCGAACATGTCGACGCCCTGCGCCACGCCGTTCACCAGGTCCTCGGGCGTGCCGACGCCCATCAGGTAGTGCGGCTTGTCGGCCGGCAGCTTGGGGCCCAGGTGCGCGAGCACGCGGGCCATGTCCGCTTTCGGCTCGCCGACCGAGAGACCCCCGATCGCGAGCCCGTCGAACGGAATGTCGGCCAGGCGTTCGAGCGATTCGTCGCGCAGGTCCTCGTACATGCCGCCCTGGACGATGCCGAACAGCGCGTTCGGATTGTCCTCGCGGTCGAACTCGTCGCGCGAGCGGCGGGCCCAGCGCGCGGACATGCGCATCGATTCGGCGGCGAGTTCGTGCGACGTCGGCACGCCGTCGGTCTCGTACGCGGTGCATTCGTCGAACTGCATGACGATGTCGGAATTGAGCACGCGCTGG
>JBPBQT010000408.1:0-13098 GCA_050955065.1 Janthinobacterium lividum
AGCTCGGCGTGCCGGCGGTGCATGTCGGGCAGGCGGCGTTGCTGGGCCAGATGACCACCGGCTTCCCGGTCAGTCCGCTCACGCCTGCGACGTTCCTCGTGGTGGGCCTGTGCGGCATCGATCTGGCCGATCATCAGCGATTCACGTTTCCCCTGCTGTTCGGCGCGTCGATCGTGATGACGATCGCCTGCGTCGTACTCGGCGTCTTTCCTTTATGAGCGTTACCTGACGGATGTGACAAGCATGGCAATCACGCAGGATGTCCGCCGCGTGCGGATCGGTGCGGGGGCGGGTTACTCCGGCGACCGTATCGAGCCCGCCGTCGAACTCGTCGAGCATGGCGCGCTCGATTACCTGGTCTTCGAATGCCTGGCCGAGCGGACCATTGCGATCGCGCAACAGGCGCGGCGCAAGGACGCGCAGACCGGCTACGACCCCTTGCTCGAGGCGCGCATGCGCGCCGTGCTGCCGACGGCGATGCGCAACGGCGTGCGCATCATCTCGAACATGGGCGCCGCCAATCCGCTCGCCGCCGCGAAAAAAACCGTGGAGATCGCGCGCGCTCTCGGGCTGAACGGCGTGCGCGTGGCGGCCGTCACCGGCGATGACGTGCTGGATGCGGTGCTGGCGGGTGACTTCCGTTTCGAGGAGTCCGGCGAGCGCGTCGCCGATTACCGGAACGGCATCGTCTCGGCCAATGCCTATCTGGGTGCGGCGGCCATCGTCGACGCGCTCGCGGCGGGCGCGCGGATCGTACTGACGGGCCGCGTCGCCGATCCGTCGCTGTTCGCCGCGCCGTTGATCCACGAGTTCGGCTGGCGGATGGACGACTGGGACACATTGGGACAGGCCACCGTCGTCGGTCATCTGCTCGAATGCGCCGGCCAGGTGACGGGAGGGTATTTCTCCGATCCGGGCTACAAGGACGTGCCCGACCTGGCAAGGCTGGGTTTTCCGATCGGCGAAGTGTCGGCGGACGGCTCGGTCGTCATCACCAAGGTGCCGCACGCCGGCGGCCGGGTCACCGAGGCGACGTGCAAGGAGCAGCTGCTCTATGAGATTCATGACCCGCAGCGCTATCTGCAGCCCGACGTCGTCGCGGACTTTTCACAGGTGTGCGTGGCCGAAGAGGCAGCGGACCGGGTGCGGGTCACCGGAGGACGCGGCACGCCGCGCACCGACACGTTGAAGGTCTCGGTGGCGTATGTCGACGGTTTCATCGGCGAAGGGCAGATGTCCTATGGCGGCCCGGGGGCGGTCGCGCGTGCGCGGCTGGCGCTCGATATCGTCCGTGAGCGTCTGATGCTCACCGGGGTGCGGACCAGCGAATTGCGCTTCGACCTGATCGGTGTGAATGCATTGCACGGGGGGGAGGGAGAATGGGCAGGAAGGCCGGACGGGGCGCCTCATGAGGTACGGGTGCGCGTGGCCGGGCGCACGGCGTCGCTCGAGCAGGCCCTGCGCATCGGCAACGAAGTCGAGACGTTGTACACCAACGGGCCGGCCGGCGGGGGCGGGGCGACGAAATCGACGCGCGAGGTGCTGGCGGTACAGTCCGTACTGCTGCCGCGCAACGATGTGAAACCGGTATTTTCGTTTGTGGAGGCATGACATGAAACTTCGGGAACTGGCGCATTCGCGAACGGGCGACAAGGGCAATACGCTCAACATATCCGTCATCTGTCACGACGCACGGCATTACGGGCATCTGCGAAACGAAGTGACGGCGGCACGGGTCAAGTCGTTCCTGTCCGATGTCGTACTGGGGGACGTGCTGCGGTACGAGCTGCCGCGCCTGGCGGCGTTCAACTTCGTGCTGGGCAAGGCGCTGGGCGGGGGCGTGACGCGCTCGCTGGCGCTGGACGCCCACGGCAAATCGCTGAGTTCGGCCTTGATGGATCTGGAGATCGCCGAACCGGCGCCGGGGCGTGATACGCCGTGAAAATCAGTCGAATGACATCTCCGGCACGTGATCCGGCACGATCAATCTGCCGGCGGTCAGGGCGACGATCTCCCCGACGCCGACTCCAGGGGCGCGCTCCTTCAGAATGAACGCGCCCTGATCGATTTCAAGATAGGCGAGATCCGTCAGCACGCGCCGGATGCAGTGCGCACCGGTCAACGGCAACGCGCAGCGCGGCAGCAACTTCGATGCGCCGTCCCTCGCCGCATGCATCATGACGGCGATGATGTTCTCCGCGCCGGCCACCAGATCCATCGCGCCGCCCATGCCCTTCACCAGCTTCCCCGGAATCATCCAGGAAGCGATATTGCCCTCGACGTCGACTTCAAACGCGCCCAATACCGTCAGATCGACATGCCCGCCACGGATCATCGCGAACGAGGTGGCCGAATCGAAGATCGATGCGCCCGGGCGTGCCGTCACCGTCTGCTTGCCGGCATTGATCATGTCGGCATCCAGTTCCGCCTCGGTGGGAAAACCACCCATGCCCAGCAAACCGTTTTCCGATTGCAGCATCACGTCGATGCCCTCCGGCACATAATTGGCCACGAGGGTGGGGATGCCGATGCCCAGATTCACGTAGTAGCCGTCTTTCAGTTCGCGCGCGACGCGCTGCGCCATCTGTTCGCGGGAAAGTCCCATTCCTGTCTCCCTGTCAAGCGCGAAGGGTGCGCTTCTCGATCCGTTTTTCGAAGTGGCCCTGGATGATTCTGTCGACGAAGATGCCGGGCGTATGGATCTGACTGGGTTCGAGTTCGCCGGGCTCCACGATCTCCTCGACCTCCACCACCGTGATCCTGCCCGCGGTGGCCGCGACCGGATTGAAGTTCTGGGCGGTATGCCGGTAGATGACGTTGCCGAAGCGGTCGGCTTTCCAGCCCTTCACGATGGCGAAGTCGCCGGTGATCGCCTCTTCCAGAATATAGTGACGGCCCTTGAAGACGCGCGATTCCTTCCCGATGGCGATCTCGGTGCCATAGCCGGTTGCCGTGAAGAAGGCCGGAATGCCCGCGCCGCCGGCGCGCATCTTTTCGGCAAGCGTGCCCTGCGGCACCAGCTCGACATCGAGCTCGCCGCTCAGCAACTGCTTCTCGAACAGCGCGTTTTCGCCGACATACGAGGCGATCATCTTGCGAATCTGGTGTTTTTCCAGCAAAACGCCGAGACCGAATCCGTCGACGCCGCAGTTGTTGGACACCACCGTCAAGCCGCCGACCCCGCGGCGTTGTATCTCCGCGATCAGATTCTCCGGGATGCCGCACAGGCCGAAACCTCCGGACAGGACGGTCATCCCGTCCCGCAGTCCGTCCAGCGCCTCCTCGTACGAGCCGACCCGCTTGTCCAAACCGGTCATTGCCATAGTCTCCCGTTTTGATGTTGCAGCTAGCTTGTCGTCATTCCCTCGATTTGTCCAATCCGATTTTCCGGCGATGCCGGCGTATATTTGCGCATGGTGTCATGTGCGTGGCGCGCCGCGCAGTTACGCGGCACCGGCAAGGTCCGACAAAGCGCCGGGACGCTACGATGCCCGCATGTCCGCGGCCTCGGCGAGACGGGCCGCCAGCCGGTTGTGATGATCGACGATGCCCTCCAGATCGATCGTCGTCAGCCGGCCATCGCGCACGACCACGTTCCCGTTGATCACGCTGGTCGAGACCTTCGACGGCGCGCAGAAGATCAGCGCCGCCACGGGATCGTGCAATGCACCGGCGAAGTTCAACTGGTTCAGATCGAAGGCGACGACATCGGCGGCCATGCCGGGCGCGAGCGCCCCGATATCGTCGCGACCCAGCACCCTGGCGCCGCCCAGCGTCGCCATTTCGAGGGCCTCGCGCGCGCTCATCGCGTCCGCGCCGGAGGCCACGCGCTGCAGCAGCAGCGCCTGCCGCGCCTCGCCCACCATCTGCGCGCCGTCGTTCGACGCGGAGCCATCGACCCCCAGCCCGACCGGTACGCCCGCCCGGCGCATCGCGCCGAGCGGGGCGATGCCCGATCCCAGCCGCATGTTCGAGCAGGGACAATGGGCGACGCCCGTGCCGGTGCGGCCGAACAGCGCGATGCCCGCGGGATCGAGCTGGACGCAGTGCGCATGCCATACGTCCGGGCCGATCCAGCCGAGGTCTTCCGCGTATTCGGCGGGCGACATGCGGAATTTCTCCCGGCTGTACGCGACGTCGTGCACATTCTCCGCCAGGTGCGTGTGCAGCGATACGCCATGTTCCCGCGCCAGCAACGCCGAATCGCGCATCAGCTCGCGACTGACGGAAAATGGCGAACACGGCGCCACGACCATGCGCAGCATCGCGTAGCGGTCCGCGTCATGGTAGGTTTCGATCAGACGCTGGGTATCTTTCAGGATGGCGGCTTCCTTCTCGACGACGCTGTCGGGCGGCAATCCGCCCTCTTTCCGGCCGAGGCTCATGCTGCCCCGCGCCGCATGAAAGCGCATGCCGATGCGTTGCGCCGACGCGATGCTGTCATCCAGGCGGATGCCGTTCGGAAAGAGGTAGAGGTGATCGCTGGACGTCGTGCAGCCCGACAGGATCAGTTCGGCCATGGCGGTGAGCGTCGATGCCGCGATCATCTCGGGCGTGAGGTGCTCCCAGATCCTGTAGAGATGGCCGAGCCAGCCGAAAAGTTCGGCGTTCTGCGCCGCGGGGATGGCCCGGGTGAGGCTCTGGTACATGTGGTGATGCGTGTTGACCAGTCCGGGCAGGACCAGATGGCCCGACATGTCCAGCACGTCGTCCGCCTGTTGCGGCAGGTCGCACGTGGCGCCCACCTGCGTGATGCGGTTGCCTTCGATGAATACGCCGCCATCGCGAATCTCGCGTCGTGTCGCATCCATCGTGACGAGCACCTGGGCGTTCTTCATCAGCAAAGTCGGCGGACGCCGCATGTCGGACTCCTTTCTCTCGTTCATGTCGTGGCTTCGAAAGTATCGCTCAGGCACGAGTCTATCGATATTTTTTCCGGACATGGCCCTTTGCCAGGTTCGGCAAGGGCGCTTGCCGTAATATTCAATGACACCTCACTCCTGCAAGGCAACGCCATGCTGAAAATACATCACCTCGGCCACTCGCAGTCGGAACGGATCGTCTGGCTTTGCGAAGAACTCGACATTCCGTACACGCTCGAGAAATACACGCGGGACCCCGTCACGCGACTGTCGCCGCCGGCGCTCAAGGCGCTGCATCCGCTTGGCGCGGCGCCGCTTCTCGAAGTCGACGGGATGCTGTTGTCCGAGTCGGCCGCCATCGTCGAATTCATCCTGGCCCGCCATGGCGAGGGACGTCTGCAATACAAGGCCGATCATCCCCGTTTCGCGTCCTATCTCTGCTGGTTCCACTTCGCCAATGGCAACCTGCAACCGGTGATAATGCGATCGCTGACGGTGGCACGTTGCGGACTGGCGCCGGAGCATCCGGTGCGGGCGGCAGCGCAGGGACGACTGGACCAGGTGCTGACGCTGATCGACACGCAACTGGCGCAGAGCGACCACCTTGCGGGAGAGACGTTCACCGCGGCCGACATCATGAGCGTTTTCTCGCTCACCACGATGCGCCTGTTCTTTCCGATCGATCTCACGCCGTATCCCCGCATACTGGCATACCTGCAGCGCATCGGCGCCCGGCCCGCCTATCAGCGGGCCATGGCCAAAGGCGACCCGGATCTGACGCCGCTTCTGACGTGAGCCCGATGGGGCGCGCTTGAACGCGGGTGGCATCGTCGCGACGATCACGATGGCCGGGCAGGGTGGCCACCACCCTGCGGTCATCAGAAGAATTTGACGGGCACGTTGACGACCAGCCGGAACGCCTTGCTGCTGGTGTCCGGATAATGGGTCGAGCCCACGTGCCAGGCGAGAAAGGCGCTGATCCTGGTGCCCTTCATCGTGCCGTTCTGCAGCGTGTAGGTGGGAATGATGCCGAACTCATGGTGACGGCCGCGCAGGGTGCCGCCGTTGCGCCAGTAGAGATCGTGGCGGGCGGCGCCGGTGGCCGCGTTCGCGGCCGCTTCCGCCGACGTATCGGCGCCCCATCCCTGGAGCCCCCATACCATCACCTTGAGGCCGGGGACGCCGGCGTGATCCCCGTAGAACGTGTAGCGCAGTTGCAGCGATTGCTCGTGCGGCGCGTTGTAGTCCACGTCCATCGAGTTGGCCAGATAATTGCCGCTGGTTTCGGCGACGTAATCGAAGAACTGGTCGCCAAGGATCTTCTGATAGGCCAGCAGGATCTCGTTGGCCCCGTGCTGCGCGGCGAGCGACAGGCTGTACGCGTTGCCGTCGATGCTGCCTTGCCGATTCGCGCCGTCGCCACGCGTCGCGTACGCGGTGGCGACGCCGGTCCACTTGATGCGTTCGGCGTCACCGATGCTCTGCGTGAGCGAGCCGTAATACTGTTTCCAGACATTCTCGGCGTGATCGGCGTACAGCGACAGCGTGCCCTCCTTCGCGTAGCGCCAGTTGGCGCCGGCATACGTCAGGCGGTCGAAACGCGTGCCCCCGGCCGCGGTCGACAATTTCTGGAGATAGCTGGTGCCCCGCGCGCGCGCGCCGTTGAAGCTGCCGCCCTCGAGCGAAAGATTGGCGAATTCGTTGCTGGTCACCTGTACTCCTCGTAACGTCGACGGCAGCGAGCGATTGTCGTGTGCCCCCGTCAACGGATTGTCCGTGATGCGCAGCTGCCCGTACTTGACGACCGTCTCGGAGATGCGCGCCTTGATGTCGAAGACACCGGGGTAGGCCCACGCCAGCTGATTCGCGCCGTTGCCGTGCCGGGCGACGTGCACCATGTTGCCGGCGCCCACACCGCCGTCCAGCTTGAAAGCGCCGTAAAACGACACATCCGCGCCGAATCCGATCGGCCCCCGAGTGAAACCGGACTCGTAATCGAGCATCGCACCCTGCACCCACGCATGGCGGTGCCCCGTGTCGCGCACCTCGGAATAATCGAGGTAATTGCGCAGCAGCAGGTCGAGATGGCTGTCGGCAAGCAGGCCCTTGCTTTGCGCCTGACGGGAGACGGTGGTCGCGACCGGGCCGTCCTGCGCGGCTTCGGCGTTGACCACGGCGTTGGCGGTGTTCGGCGTCGGCCCGGGGCCCGACAGCCCCGAATGCGTGACGCTCGTTTCCGGCATGACGCCCATGTCCGGCGTGACGCCCGCGCCCCGCGTGACGCCCGTGTCCGGCGCGACGCCCGTGTCCGGCGCGACGCCCGTGTCTGACCGGGACGCGGAAGCGGTGTCGGCAGCGGGAGGGGGGCCGCTGGTCGCCACCGGTCGGACGCTCGCCGAATCGTCCGCGGTATCACCGGTGTTGGCGGACGCGATGGGAAGACCGCCAAGCGCAAAGGCCAGCGCGACCGAAATTTTCGTTTTCTTCATTGCCTGCTCCTGTGACGATGCGGTTTTGTGGAAAATGCGATGGCGGACCCGCGCTGCAGCAAAAAATCGGGCGTGCGCCGGCCCGCCCGCGGTGGATGGCGCGGGTCCCGGGGTGAAACGTGAGAGGGTGGCGACGACGTGAATCGTCGGTGCCATGCAGAAAGCCGCCTAGGACGGCGGATCGGTGGGTGCGGTCATGACGTGGGCCGGTGAGGACGGGGGGGTGGACTGCGCTCGGACATTCGCTCAGACGAGCACGCAGGCGACGTCGCTGCCGCGATGACGCCGCAGCGGTGGAACGTCCTTCGCGCATCGCGTCTGCGCGACGGGGCAGCGCGTGCGAAACACGCAGCCGCCGGGCGGGGCGATCGGACTGGGAATGTCGCCGGCGAGCAGGATCACGCGCTTTGTCCGTTCGATGGCAGGATCGGGTACCGGCACCGCACGCAGCAGCGCCTGCGTGTAGGGATGCTGCGGTGTCGCGTACAGCGTTCGCTTGTCCGCCAGTTCCATCACGCGTCCCAGGTACATGACGAGCACGCGGTCGGCGATATGGCGCACGACCGCGAGGTCATGGGCGATGAAGACGAGGGCGACGCCCGTCTCCGCCTGCAGTGTCTTGAGCAGATTGACGATCTGCGCCTGGATGGACACATCCAGCGCGGACACCGGTTCATCGCAGACCACGAGCCGGGGTTCGACGATCAACGCGCGGGCGATGCCGATGCGCTGGCATTGCCCGCCGGAGAATTCGTGTGCGTAGCGGTGCATCATGTCGGGCCGCAGGCCGACCCTGTCCATCATGGACAGCGTGCGCTGCCGTGTCTGCGCCGCGGGCAGCCCGGGGAAATGCACCCCCAGCGGCTCGGCGATGAGGTCTCCCACTTTCATGCGCGGATCGAGCGAGGCTAGCGGGTCCTGGAAGATCATCTGCGCCTGCGCGCGCACGGGTCGCCATTCGGGTGCCGCGGACCGGACCCCGAGCGGCAGGTCCTGCCCCATCCAGGCAAGTCGGCCGCCGGTCGCCGGCACGAGATTGAGCAGGCCGCGCGCGAGGGTCGACTTGCCGCAGCCCGATTCGCCGACGATGCCCAGCGTTTCCCCCGGATGAATGTCGAGGCTCACGCCGTCGACGGCCTTGACCGCCCGGGCAGGGGTCCAAGGCCGGAACACATTGCCGGGAAGGGTAAAATGCACGCGCATGTTGCGTACCGACAGCAGCGGCGTATTCCGGGCGTCAGGCATGCGGCGTCTCCGACAAGGTCGCGGCCACGGTTTCTGCCGGCACGCGACACGCGCGCCACCGTGGCGCAGCGGTGCGTGATGCAACGGTATGTGATGCAGCGGTATGTGATGCAACCGTGCGTGATGCCATGGCGCCCGGCACATCGGAGCGCACTGCCTCGACGCCGAGCGCATCGCCGCGTGCCGTGCCCGGTGCGCCGAAGACGGTAAGCGGCGGCGGTGTGACGCGGCACTCGGGGTGGGCCCAGCCGCAGCGTTCATGAAAAGGGCAACCGCCGGGCGGGTGCGCCATGTCGGGAGGATTGCCAGGAATCGGCCGCAGCGCGACCGCATCGTGGTCGAGCCGCGGCAACGCGTCGAGCAACCCGATCGTATAGGGGTGCGTGGGCCTCGCGAACAGCGCGTCCGCCTGCCCGTGTTCCATCACGCGGCCGCCATACATCACCATCACGTTTTCGCACATCCCGGCAACCACGCCGAGATCGTGCGTGATCAGCACGATGGCGGTGCCGAAATCCTGCTGGAGCTGGCGCAGCAGTTGCAGGATCTGGGCTTGCACCGTGACGTCGAGCGCCGTCGTCGGCTCGTCGGCGATCAGCAGGCGGGGCTCGCACAACAGCGCCATCGCGATCATCACGCGCTGCCGCATGCCGCCGGAGAATTCGTGCGGGTAGCGGTGGATGCGCCGTGCGGCCTCGGGGATGCGGACCGCGTCGAGCATGTCGATCGCACGTTTGCGCGCGGTGCGTCGCGTCATGTTCCGGTGGCACTCCAGCACCTCGGTCATCTGTCTTTCGATGCTGAGGTAGGGATTCAGCGACGTCATCGGGTCCTGAAAGATCATCGAGATGCTGTTCCCGCGAATCCGGTTCAACGCCGCCTGGGAGAGGCCGAGGAGATTCTCGCCCCGGTAGCGCGCGACACCGCGCGCGTGGCCCGACGCGCCGAGCAGCCCCATCAGCGCGAGCATGCTCTGGCTCTTGCCCGAGCCGGATTCGCCGACGATGCCGAGCGTGCCGCCTTCCTCGACGCGAAAATCGATGCCGTTGACCGCGTGGACGGTGCGGTCATCACGCGTGAAGGTGACTTCCAGTTGGCTGACGTCGAGTAAGGTCATCGTTCAACGCTCCTTCGGATCGAGCGCGTCGCGCAGCCCGTCGCCGATGAAATTGATGCAGTAAAGGGTCAGCGACAGCAGGGCCGCGGGGAACAGCAGCATCCATGGCGAGGCTTCCATCACGCCGGCGCCATCGTGGATCAACACCCCCCAACTGGTCAGCGGCTCCTGGACGCCCAGGCCCAGGAACGACAGCACCGATTCGGTCAGGATCACGCCGGGCACGGTGACCGTCGTGTAGATCACGACGATGCCGAGCAGATTGGGAACCACGTGCCGCAGGATGATCCGGGCCGGGGAGACGCCCATCGCACGCGCGGCCTCGACATACTCTCTCGAGCGGATCGCAAGGGTCTGACCCCGCACCACCCGCGCCATGTCCATCCAGGAAAACGCGGTGATGGTCAGCACGACCAGCGGGAAATCGCGGCCCAGCAGCGTGACCAACAGAATCGCGATCAGCAGATAGGGACTCGCGTACATCATGTCGACGATGCGCATCATCCAGGCGTCGGTGCGACCACCGACGAAGCCGGCGATCGCCCCCCAGGCGATGCCGAGCGAGACGGAGGTCAGGGTGGCGACGACGCCGATGCCGAGCGACACGCGTCCGCCCACCATGCAGCGCACCAGCAGGTCGCGCCCCAGTTCGTCGGTGCCGAAGACGTGCCCGTCGATCAGCGTGGGACCCAGGCTCATCGCGGACCAGTCGGTACGGTCGTAGGCGTTCGGCAGCGCCAGCGGTCCCAGCAGGCAGACCAGGACGACCAGCAGCAGCCATCCCGTGGAAAACACGGCGGCATGGTTGCCGTGAAAGCGCCGCCACGCGTCGCGGCCGGGTGGTCGTGGCAGGACCGGGTCGGCAGCCTGTGGCGAGGGAGCGGAAAGGGTGGAAAGGGTGGATGCGCGGGCGGCGCGCTGGGTTCGACGCATGGCGGGCAACTCAATAACGGATCTTGGGATCGAGCGCCGCGTAGGCGAGATCGACGACGAGGTTCAGGAAGACGGCGACCAGGGTCACCAGCACGACGAGGCCGAGGACCAGCGTGTAGTCACGGTTGCCCGCGCCGTTGACGATCAGCTTGCCGATGCCGGGCAGCGAGAACACCGTTTCCGTCACGACGGCGGCCGTGATCGACTGGATCGCCAGCGGGCCGATGATCGACACGACCGGCAGCAGCACGGGCCGCAGCGCGTGACGCAACACGACGGTGCGGCGTGGCAGGCCCTTCGCGTACGCGGTGCGGATATACGGCGCGCTCATGACCTCGATCAGGCTGGCGCGCGTCACGCGCCCGACGGTCGCGACCGAGATCACCGTGAGCAGGGTGACCGGCAGGACCATGAAGCGCCAGTCGCCGCCGTTCCATCCGCCGGCCGGCAGCCAGTGCAGCTTGATCGCGAAGACGAGGATCAGCGCCGGTCCCATGACGAAGGAGGGCACGACGCTCCCGACATTGCCGAGCAGCATCAGCGCGTAATCCACCGGACCGTTGCGATGCAGCCCGGCGACGATGCCGACCGTCACGCCGATCGCGAGCGCCAGCACCATCGCCACGCCGCCGACCGCGAGGGAGACGGGAAGCGCGCGGCCCACCAGGTCATTGACGCTCCAGTCGGCATACCGGAACGACATTCCGAGCTGGCCGTGCAGCAGGTCGTTCAGGTAATACAGGTATTGTTTCCAGAGCGGCTCGCCCAGATGATATTTCTTCTCCAGATTGGCGAGCACCTCCGGCGACATCGTGCGTTCGGCATCGAACGGGCCGCCGGGCGTGAGATGCAGCAGCAGGTAACACACCGTGATGACGGCGAGCAAAACGGGCAGCGTCAGGAGAATGCGCCGTATCGTGTAGGACACCATATGAATAATGCCTGTAAAAGACGCCGGTAAAAGACGCCGGGGGACGCGTGCCGGGAACCGGTGCCGGAAAGCCCGTATCTAGTGTTTGATAATATATAAATCCTTGTCGCGGTAACGGTCCATGGGATTTTTCTCGAAATATCCCCCGACATAGGGTTTGACCAGGCGAACCTGCGCGTACTGCGCAAGCGGCAGCATCGGATAGTCGTCCATCGCCAGCTTCGTCGCCCGGGTCAACAATTGCTGGCGGCGGACCGGATCGGCGGCGGTATTGGCTTCCTCGATCAGCGCGTCGGCGCGGGGATTGCAACTGGACTGGTCATTCGCCGCGGAGCCGCACTGGACCAGGCCGAGGAAGGTATGGGCGTCGTTGTAGTCCGCCATCCAGCCATTGCGCGCGATCTGGTAGCTTCCCTGATGACGGGTCTTCAGCAGGACCTTGAATTCCATCGCGTTCAGCGTGGTGTTCAGGCCGAGCTTCTTTTTCCACTCGGACGCGGCGAACAACGCCATTTTTTTGTGGTATTCGCCATTGTCGTAGGTGAATTCGAGCGTCGTGCCCGGCTTGACGCCGGCCTGTTCGAGCAGCTTGCGCGCTTCGGCGACGCGTTGCGCCATCGGCCAGGCGGCCCAGTCGTACGCGATCGGCTCGGCGCCGTGGATGCCCTGGGGAAGCAGCCCGTACAGCGGCCGTTGGCCGTCGGCGAGCACCTTGTTCGCGAGCACCTCCCGGTCGATGACCATCGACAAGGCCTGGCGTACCCGGACGTCCTTGAGCAGCGGATCGCGGTTGTTGAAACTGTAATAACGGATGCCGAGCAGCGGGCCGCGCTTCAATTCCTTCGGATAGCGCTGCCTGTAACGCGGATAGGTACCCGATGGCAGCTGATGGACGATATCGTTGTCCCCGGCCTCGTAGAGTTTCACGTCGGTGTTGGCGTCCTCCACCGGGAGGAAGGTGACCTTGGTGAGCGGTACATGCGCGGCATCCCAGTAGTGCGGGTTCCGGGTCAGCACGATCTTGCTGTTGACGCGCCAGTCGGCGAGCACGAACGCGCCGTTGTTGACCATGTTGCCGGGCTTCACCCAGTCCTTGCCATGCTTTTCCACGGCGGGCCGGTACACCGGGCCCACGTTGCCGTAGGACATCAGCTCGGGCAGGAAGGGCACCGGGAAGGGCGTGCGCACTTCCAGCGTATGCGCGTCGATCGCCTTGATGCCGAGCGCGCCGGGGGCCTGCTTGCCGGCGATGATGTCGTTGCCGTTGACGAAGAATATGCCAAGCGTTCCGGCATAGGGCGACGCGGTCTTCGGATCGACGAACCGCTGGCAGCCATAGACGAAGTCCGCCGCGACCAGCGGCGCGCCGTTCGACCATCGGGCGTCGCGTCGCAGGTGGAAAACCCAGGTGGTGGGGTCCGTTTGTTCCCACGTGCTGGCGACGCCGGGGATGACGTCGCCATGCGCGTCGACGGCGGTCAGACCTTCGAACAGATCCCGCGAGACATTGTTGGCGATCAC
>JBPBQT010000409.1:0-12685 GCA_050955065.1 Janthinobacterium lividum
CCCGACGCCACCTTCTGCGGCGCGGCGGTGTCGGTCTGCCCGTTCGAGCGCACGATCACGACGTCGTCGCCCAGCCGCGGCGCCGAGGTTTTCGGCAGGTCGAAGCGCGCGTGATCGACGACGAACCTGCCGTCGATCGCCAGCCCCCCGCCCGGCCCGCCGTTGGCGACCGATGCCTGCCCCGAGATCGACAGCTGCCGATCCGGCGCGCCGAACAATTCGAGCTTGTCGGCGACGATCCGCGCGGTGATGTCGGGGTTGTCGGCGTCGAGCTGCACCCGCCCGGTGGCGCTCAGGGTCCCGGTGCTGCCATGGAAGCTGACATTGCGGAACTGCACGGTGTTCTCGCTGATCGCGATGTCGATCACGCCGTTGCGCAACTGCACCCCCTGATCGACCAGCGTCGCGCCCAGCTTCTGTCCGGTGAGCGTGCCCGATAGCGTCGGTTTGGCGACATTTCCCGCGATCGCCAGCCGCAGCGCGATCGCGCCGTCGAAAATATAGGTGGGACCGAGCAGCCCGCCAGTGGTGCGCAGCGACGGCAGGTCCGCCGCGAGCGTGCCGCTCAGCGGCGACGCGTCGGCCAGCGTCAGCATGCCGTCGCGCTCGACCAGAACGCTGTCGAGCGCGCCGGTGAGCGTACCGAGCCGCGCGGCCTGGGCGTCGAGCGTCAGGTGCGCGCGCGTGCCGCCCGGGAAATCGACGCGCGCGCGCAGCTTCTCGATGCCCAGGCCGGCCGGGCCCTGACCGACGTTGACCTGCAGATCGCCGCCATGGCGGCGCACCGCGATGTGCCCGCTGGCCGTGGCCCCCAGACCGAAGTCCCAGTCGCCGTCGAGCACCAGATCGGTCAGCGTGGTGTCGGGCTTGCCGGTGAATTCCGCCTGCAATGCCAACATGCGCGCCACGTCGATGGCCGTGACGGTGCCGGCCGAGCGGATCTGGCCGTCCTGGTAGGACGCATTGCGCAGATCGAGCCGCGCGCCTTCCAGGCTCAGCTGCGTGGCGCCGATCTCCACATGCCGCGGCGCGGCGGCGACCGACACCGGCGCGCCCAGCTGCAGGGCCGGCGTGCCGCGATTCTGCAACTGGCTGATGGTGCCGCGCCAGCCGGTGGCGCCGTGGTCGTCGGTCAGCCCGCCCTGCGCGGCAAGCGACGCGTCGAGCCGGTTGCCGCGCAGGCTGCCCTGCGCGCCGACGTCGATCGTGTGCCGCGCGCGGGTTCCCGCCACGCGCGCCGTCAGCGTCTGCAACGACAGGCCCGGCGCGCTCAGATCGCGTGCGTCCACCGACGCGTTCAGCGCGCCGTTCGCACCGTCGCGCAACTGCGCCTGCCCCTGCGCGTGGCCCAGGCGCAGGTCGCCGAAGACGAGACCGTTCGCCTGGTACTGCGCCGAGACGTTCGGATGCGCGATCGAGCCGGTGACATCGCCCTTCGCGTTCAGCTCGCCGGCCAGACCGAAGCCGAGACGATCGAGCTGCGGCGCCGCGATCGTGAAGTTCAGGCGGTCCGCCGGCGTGCCGAAGCTGCCGTTCAACGCGACGTCGTTGCCCGCCACCGACAACTGCGCGCGGCTGGGCAGCAGGCGCGTTCCGGCCAGTTGCACGGTGCCGGCGCCGGTCATCGGCAGCC
Organism: Janthinobacterium lividum; assembly: GCA_050955065.1. GTDB lineage: Bacteria > Pseudomonadota > Gammaproteobacteria > Burkholderiales > Burkholderiaceae > Robbsia. The sequence goes on from JBPBQT010000409.1 coordinate 1,634, forward strand.
CGTCGTAGACGCTGTCGTTCAGGGCGAAACCGACCTTGGCGCGGATCTCGGGCGCGAGCGTGCCGGTGGCGTCGAAGGTGCCGGACACGCGCGCCGCGATGCGGCGACCGGGGTTCGGCCGGGCCGCGGCGTGGCGTGGCGCCGCGCGGGAACGGGCATTGGCGGTGCGGGTGCGGGCGGGCTTGTCCGTTCCGGTGGTTCCCTCATTGACGGCATTGACGGCGCTCATGGCCTTGGCGGCATTGCCGGCGCTCACGGCACTGACGGCGTTGAGAACGCTGACAGCGCTGACGGCTTCACCAGTGCCGACGTTGGTGGCGCTGACGGTTTCGGCGCTGGCCGTCCCGTTACCCATTGCGACCCGGGGCGCCGCCGCGCGCGGCGCGGACGTGCCGGCCTGCTGCGCCGACATCAGCGCCAGCGGGTCGAAGTCGTGCAGCGTCCCCTTGAAGGCGAAGCTGTTGTTGGTATCGCGCTTGAGCGTGCCGGCCAATTCGGCGCGCCCCTGGCCGACACGCAACTGCACCTGCCGGAACAGGGTCTGCGCGGGCGTCGCGACCACGGCCGCCTGCACGGCCAGGCCCGCGGCGGGGTCGGCGAGCCGGGCATCGACGGTCTGCGTGTCGCCTTTCAGGCCGAGCGCGACGGTGCCGGCCAGTTGCGTCGGGCGCAGCGCCGCATGCAGCGCGTGCAGATCCAGCTTCGCGATGTCGAGGGCCAGTTTTCCCTGGCCCCGTGACAGACGTCCGCGGCCCGTCACCGTCGCGTCGCTCAGCAACCGCACGCGCAGCGATTCGACCGATTGCGCGTTCGCCTCCAGCCGCACGACGGCGTGCGCGTCGATCAGCGGCAGGCGCTTGGCGTCCAGGGGGCCGGGAATCGCATTCTCGATCGAGATCGGACCGCTGACGACCAGCGGCACGCCCGCCACGGGCGGCGCGAACGCGGCGCCGGACGCGGTGCCGGACGCGGTAATGGACGCGACGCCGGACGCGGTGGTGGACGCGGTGGTGAACACGGAAACCGACGCAGGAACAGACGCGGAGGCTCCCGCCGACGCCGATCCTAGCGTCGATGTTGATGTCGATGCCAATGTTGATGTCGATGTCAATGTCGATGCCAATGTCGACACCGGTGCCGACGCCGCCGTCCTGACCGCCTGCACGAACGCGCCCGGCGTATCGTTCGCGCCGACGTTCACCGGCGCGCCGGCGGCCGACGACGCCGACGACGCCGCGGCCAGGGACGCGGAGGCGTTTCCCGCCGTGGCGGCGCGCGCCGCCTCCGGCGCGACCGGGCGCAGCTGCGCGCGGATCTTCAGATCCGCGGCGGGGGCGCTGGCGCTGAAGGCCTGCGGATTCAGGTGATCGGCGGCGATCGCCACCAGCTGCACCGGCACGCTGGCGAACGGCGTCGCCTCGATATGCGCCTGGCCGGCGAGCTTCATGCCGGACGCCGCCACATCGGCGACCAGCGCTTCGAGCGAACCGGAGAGGCGCGCCGAGACGTCGACCGCCTGTCCGCTCACCGCGCCCGCGAAACGCGCGGTGCCGGTGGTCGCGAACGGACGCACGCCGTCCAGCGCGACGCTGGCGTGCGCATCGCCATAGGGCGTCGACACGCCGTCGAGCACCAGCCGGTGGTGGCGCCCGTCGGTCCCGCCGTGCAGCGCGAGATCGCTGATCAGCGTCGTCGACGTGCCGCCGTGCACCGCGATCTTCTCCACGCGGACGTCGCGGATGTCGAGCTGGATCGGCGACACCAGCGAGTCCGGCAGCTTCGCGGGCGAGCCTGGCTTGGCGGGCGTCGGCGCCATGCGCACATCCACCGTGCCGACCCGCAGATAGTCAATGGTAAAACGCCACGGCGCCCGGCTCAGGCGCCAGCGCCCCGCTGCGCGGTCGATGCGGATCTCCATGCCGGGGGAACGCCACGCGACGTCGCGCAGACGCACGCCGGTCTGCAGCGCGCCGCCCTCCAGCCGGCCCGACAGGTGCGTGGGCAGCAGCCGCGTGGCGGCCTGCCACGCGACGCGCGTGCCGCGGTCGGTATGCACCACCCAGAACAGCGCGCCGACCAGCAAGGCGGCCACCAGCACCACGAACAGCAGCGTATAGACCAGGATACGGCCCACGCGCCGCCCGATGCCGCGTGGGGGCCGACCGCCGTTGCCGCCGTTGCCGCCGTTGCCGCCGTTGCCGCCGTTGCCCCCACTGCCGCCCGACGGCATGCCTCCCGATGCGCCCGGCGCGCCGGGCGCATGCGAATCGGCCGGTGCGAGCGTCGTGGACAGGGAGGCGGGCAACACGTTCATCATGAGGGGCGGTACCGGGTCAGAACGCGACGCCAAGCGTCAGATAGGGACGAATGCTCTGGTTCTGGATGCCATAGCCGAGATCGACATTGAGCGGACCGACAGGGCTGCGCCAGCGCGCGCCGATGCCCACGCCCTGGTAGAAGCGCCGCTCCGCCCACGTATCGGTCGCGGTCCCCATGTCGTAGAACACCGCGCCGCCCCAGTCGTGGTTGAACCAGTGCTGGTACTCCGCGCCGCCGGTGATCAGGTATTTCGTCGGCAGCACGCTCCCGGACACGTTGTTGCCGATGCTCTCGTACCCATAGCCGCGCACCGACGTCGCGCCCCCCGCCCGGAACAGCAGCGTCGCCGGAATCCGCGACGACGCCGCGCCCGAGAACACGCCGCCCATCTCGGTGCGCAGCAGCACGAGGTCGTTGCGGCCGATCGGCACGTATTGCCGCGCGCGCCCGTAGATCCGGCCGAAGGTGGCGTCCGACGCCACCGCCTTGACGGCGAAGCCGGCCTCGACGTTGATCAGGTTGCCGCTGCGCGGAAACACCGGATCGTCGACATTGCGGCGCGTCCAGGCCCAGGCCGGCACCAGCGCGCGGCTGACGGTCGGCGGCCCGACGTTCTGCTCGAGCCGGTCCTGGTAGTACATCAGCGAATAGGTGTAATCGTAGAACTGCAGCGAGCGCGTGCGCTGAAAGCCCGCGCGCAGACTGTAGATCACCGTGCTTTCGTCGTCGGTGCGCGTGTACGAGGCGAGCACGCTGTTGACGTAGGACTTGCTGTCGGGTGGCATCGCCAGCTGCACCGAGCCGTACTGGCTCTTCTGCTCCAGCCGCCCCTGCACCGTGAAGACATAGGCGCGGTTGAAGACGTTGTTGTACGAATACGCACCCTCGATCCGCGCGCCGCGGTCGGTCGAGTACCCGATACCCGAGCGCACGCTGTGGAACTGGTACTCGTGCACCTTGACGTCGACCGGCACCTCGGTCGCGTGCAGCGGGTCGGCGTGCACGTCGACCGCGACGCTCGCGTAGTACGGGGTGTTCTGAATCTGGCGTTGCAGTTCCTGGATGCGGGCCGCGCTGTAGATCTCGCCGACATTCAGCGGATTGACGTGATCGATGATGGCCTGCGGATAGCGCTCGATGCCGGAGACCGTCACCGGCCCGAGCGTGAAGGTCGGGCCGCTGGCGAACTGCACGGAAAGCGCCGCCGTATGCGTGCGCGGGTCGACTTTCGCCTCGGAATGGGCGATGCGCGCGCCCAGATAGCGCCGCGCGCGCAGCACGGTCAGCGACGCCTTTTTCGCGTCGTCCCAGGCGGACTGCGTGAAGGCATCGCCCGACTGCAGCGTCCAGGCGAGCCGGGTCGCGGTCTCGCGCGTCGGCGCCTCGGTCGCCACGGGTCCGGTGAACGACAGCTCGACCGTGGCGATGATCGTCTGCGGACCCGGCGCGACGCTCAGCAGGATCGCCTTGCGGCCCTTCACGGTGCGCACCTCGGTCTGGATCACCGGGCTGAAATAGCCTTGCGTCTGCACCAGCTCGCGCGCCTGTTGCGGCGCCGCCGTGACGAGAAAGGACAACTGTTCGTCGCCGATGTCGTCGCGTTTCGCGAACCGCGCGAGGTCGAGGTGCTGCTTCAATACCTTGCGCACCGCGCGCGGCGCGTCGATGTCGACCGTGTAGACGGCGCGCGCAGGCGCCGCCAGCGTCAGCAACCACAGACCCGCAAGGAGGCCGGCAAGACGGCGCCCGAGCGCATCCGTGCGCCCGCCGCGCGCCGCCCCGTTTCCCGTTTCACTGCCCGCCAAACACATCTCCCATTCCGCCCATGGAGAACGGCCCTCCATCATCGATTGATCCGCATCGGCAGGGAATGTACCGCGCGCGGCATGCCGCCCCGCCTGCCGCACATTGCCTGCCGTGCATGACACGTCGCCGCTATTTCAACACAGTTGACTGAAAAATGGTCCCCCTCCGCGGTTTTTCGCATCGTTTTCGGCGGCATTGCAGCGGTATCGCAGGAGCGAGCGGATTCCCTGGCGAGGTCCCGGGGATAGGATAAAATATACCGTTGGACATCCGACCACGCATCCGACCAAGGGCAGGCTCAGACCATGTACGAATCCGAGATCACCTCGTTCCTCAAACAGCTCAAGGCGGCGCAACCCAAGCTCGAGCGGCAGCAGCAACTGGGCCGGGCGCTGCTGTGGGACAAGAAACCCCTGGATCTGGAGCAGCGGGCGAACGAGACCCATGCCCGCGTCGGGCAGACGCCCTACGTCTACTATCAGACCTTCTGACGATGGCGCACGCCCACCGGAGTCCGTTGCGGACCGCTGTGTCCGCCACTCCGGAGGCGGGACCCGGCACATTGGCGGCCCGCGCCGTCGGGGATGCCGCGCGGACCGAAGCCGACGCCCCGGACGCCTCGAACGCCTCGCTTCCCGCCCACAGCGCCCCGGCCGGCGTCGACGCGATCGCGTTCGCGCGGCTGTACGGCGAGCCGGTGTTCAAGCTGCCGCACGATCTCTACATTCCACCGCAGGCGCTCGAGGTCTTTCTCGACAGCTTCGAGGGCCCGCTCGACCTGCTGCTCTATCTGATCCGCCGGCAGAACGTCAACGTGCTCGACATTCCGATGGCGGAAGTCACCGTCCAGTATCTGGGGTACGTCGAGCAGATCCGGCGCACCAACCTCGAACTGGCGTCGGACTACCTGCTGATGGCGGCGATGCTCATCGAGATCAAGTCGCGGATGCTGCTGCCGATGAAAAAGGCGGACAGCGCCGAGGAAGTCGACGATCCGCGCGCCGAGCTGGTGCGTCGGCTGCTCGAATACGAGCAGATGAAGCTCGCCTCGCAGCGTCTTGACCAGCTGCCGCAGCGCGGGCGCGATTTCCTGGACGTCCAGGTGCATGTCGAGGAAAGCCTCGTGCCGCGCTGGCCCGACGTCAGCGCCGCGGACCTGCATGGCGCGTTTCGCGACATGCTGCGCCGTGCCCGGCTCGTCGAGCATCACCGGATCAGCCGCGAGGAGCTGTCGGTGCGCGAGCACATGAGCCTGATGCTGCGCCGTCTGCAGTCGGTGCGTTTCATGGAATTCACCGAACTGTTCGACGCCGGCTCCGGCGTGCCGGTGGTCGTCGTCAATTTCATCGCGATGCTCGAACTCACGCGCGAAGCGCTGATCGAGCTGACCCAGGCCGAACCGTTCGCTCCCATCTACGTCCGGCTGGCCTACTCGCCCAGTTGACGCCCCGCCCGCCGTCAGACGCCGCGGCCACCGCAGCCGCCCGGCGAACATCACCCGATGGAGACCCCTGTCACCCATGAAAGTCATCAGTTCGATCCAGGAATTACGCGACCAGCTGCGCGGTCAGAACCGTATCGCCTACGTGCCGACGATGGGCAGTCTGCACGAAGGCCACCTGTCGTTGATGCGCACCGCGCGCCTGCACGGCGATCCCGTGGTCGTCAGCATCTTCGTCAACCGGCTGCAATTCGGCCCGAACGAGGACTTCGACAACTACCCGCGCACACTGCAGGCGGACATCGAGAAGCTGCAGAAGGAAAACGTCTATGTGCTCTTCGCGCCCAGCGAGAAAGACCTCTATCCGCAGCCGCAGGAGTACCGGGTCCGGCCGCCCGACGACCTGGGCGGCATTCTCGAGGGCGCGTCGCGTCCCGGGTTCTTCGAGGGCGTCTGCACGGTCGTGATGAAGCTGTTCTGCTGCGTCAATCCGCGCGTCGCGGTGTTCGGCAAGAAGGATTATCAGCAGTTGATGGTGATTCGCCGGCTGGCGCAGCAGTTTGCGCTCGCGACCGATATCGTCGCCGCGGAAACGGTGCGGCAGGACGACGGACTGGCGCTGTCGTCGCGCAACGCCTACCTGAGTCCTGCCGAACGGGCCGAGGCGCCGCGGCTGCACGCGGTGCTCACGGAAGTGCGGCGGCAGCTGCAGAACGGGGAGCGTGATTTCGCGCGGATCGAACAGCGCGCGGCCGCGACGCTGGCCGCGGCCGGCTGGCAGCCCGACTACATCTCGATCCGCCGGCAGGCCGATCTGCGCGCGCCGGCCCCGGCGGGACACCCCGGCGAAGCAGGCAACGACACGGCGGGCAAGGCGCCGTCCGGGGACGCCGACGCGCCGCTCGTCGTGGTGGCGGCCGCGAAACTGGGCGCCACCCGCCTGATCGACAACATCGAGGTCTGACGCGGCGCCCCGGCGGCTCAGTCCGCGGCGCGCACCCATTGCGTCAGCGCGTGCCACTGCTCGAGATCCTTCTCGACGCGGCTGGTCGCCACGTCCCACAGCGACAGACCATGGGCGGCAAGCTGAACGTAGTTCTGGGTATCGCGCAGAGACGTCAGCACCGGTACGTCGAGCCCCTCGACGAAGCGCTGCAACTGCTCGGCCGCCTTGGTGCGCGCGTCCACCCGCATGCCGACCACGCCGATCCGGATGTTGCGGCGCTTGACCGCGCGTTCCTTCACCAGTTGCGCCAGGAAGGCCTGCGTCGCGAAGATGTCGAAGATCGACGGCTGCAGCGGCACGATGATGTGGTCCGCCATGGCCGCGACATGATGCAGCGTCGTGCCGTCGAGGCCCGCGGGCGTGTCCAGCACCGCGTGCACGATGCCCTGGGGCGGGCGCCCCGGCTGCGCCGCATCGGGCGTCCACCGGGTAATGGGCGCGAGCGCGGGCGAGCGGATGCCCAGCCAGCCATGCGACGAATGCTGCGGATCGATGTCGCCCAGCGCCGTCGATTCGCCGTCGGCCGCGAGATAGCCGGCCAGATTGGTCGCGAGCGTGCTTTTGCCCACGCCGCCCTTCGGATTGACGATTGCGATCACCGACATGACCTCTCCTGACGTTCGAACGAACGATTATTATCCGCGAACTCACGGCCGCTGTGCGCATGGCCTGCGCCGCCGCGGCAGATATTACCGCCCGGGCGCTGCGGGAAGCGGCAAAGGCGGCGATAATGCCATCGGGCGAGCGATGCAGCGACGCACGCGCGCCTGTCTACCCGCTTCTGCCCCATTGCCGCAAATCCTCTTACATCTTGGCGCACTTTGCCAGCGGAACCCCGGTGGTTCCGGGGTAAAATGCCCCGTCTTATGAGGATGCCGCTCATCATGCTGAAAGATCTCGAATCACTGTCTGAAAACATCAACCGCCTGCTCCACACGGTGGAAGCCGGCAAGGGCGCGCTCGTCGAACGGGAGGCCCAGCTCATGCGTGTGCGGGGCGAACGCGACGAAGCGATGACCGCGGCGCTGTCCCTGCGCGCGGAACGCGACCGGCTGCGCGACGAACGCGACACGCTGCTGGCGAAGATCGAGGACGCGCAGATCAAATTGAATGCCATCCTCGAAAAACTCCCCGTGCCGCGCGCGGCGGAACACGGCGGGCCGGCGCGTCATGGCGGCTTCGCCGCCGCGGCCGAGCCGCTGACCGATCCGCACGCCCAGCATGCGGAAGGAGAAACCTATGAGCGCTAAGCAGATCGAAGTACAGATTCTCGGACAGCCCTACCGGCTGTCGTGTTCTCCGGAAAGCGAGGCGGTGCTGCGGGAATCCGTGGCCCGTGTCGATTCGGAGATGAACAAGGTCCGCGCGCAAAGCCCGATTCGCGGTACCGACCGGATCGCCGTGATGGCGGCGCTGAGCATCGCATCGGAACTGTTGAACCTGCAGCAGAGCGTGCGTCATGGCGAGGCGTTTCCGGCCGAGGAGATCCGCCAGACCATCGCGCGCATGAATGCGCAGATCGATTCGGCCGTGCAGCGCGTCGCCCACCACGGCGCCTGAGCGGCCGGACGCCACGCAGGTGGCTGCCGCACGCCAGGCCACACCGGCGATGCGCGTTGCCATCGTGGCGCGACAGCCGCGGCGTTGCGAAGAAGAGTGCACTTTCGCGATCGTTGTGGCAGAATGGTTTCAACGCGGTGCCATCACCGCCCGGTCCGGCGAAGGTACCGAACCTGTCGTAGATTCACAGTCTTTACGGTTTCCCTGCCTGGTTTGCTAAGGTCATAGATTCCTTGAACCAATGCCTAATCAGCAAGGTCGTGGGAATTTGTAGCGCGGGCGTGAGCGTCACTCTGTCTGACGAACCCGAAGTGCTTCTAACTGCGACCGTCTTGAACCCCGGTTCAGGATGCCGACCTGGCGGCCAAGGTGGGGATCATTTTCGACGGCATCGGATTTCCGATGCCGTTTTTGTTTGTCCGTTCGCCTCTTTCTCCGGCTTTCGCCCCGGCGTGCAAATGCGCGGCGCGCACAGAATGCCGCGACGCGTTTAAGATGATCTCCCGCAGACCGGAGACATCGCCGCATGACATCCCCGCTTTCCGCCTTCCGCACCACCCTCGTCACCGCCGCCCTGGCCGTGCCTGTCTCGCCTGTCTCGCTGGCCCTGCCGGCCTCCCTGTCGGTGCCGCTCGCCTTGCTGGTCCTGCCCGCTTCCGCCGTCGCCCAGGGCATTGCGCCGCCGCTGGCCGACCTGCCCTCGGGCGTGCTGTCGCTCGACGCCAGCGCGAGCACCGACGTGCCCGCCGACATCGTCCGCATCGATCTCTTCTACGAACAGCAGGGCAACGACCCCGCCGCGCTCACGCAGGCGCTCAACCAGCACACCGACGCGGCGCTGAAGCTCACCCGGCAACAGGAGGTCGTGAAGGTCAAGACCGGCGCGTTCAGCATCTCGCCGGCAACCGATCGGGACGGCCGCATCGCCGCATGGCGGGGGCGCAGCGAACTGGTGCTGGAATCGCGCGACTTCGCCGCCGCGTCGCGGCTGGCGGGGCAACTGGGCACGACGCTGCAGGTCGGCGACGTCGGCTTCTCGCTCTCGCCCGAGGCGCAACGCCAGGCGGAGAACGATCTGACGAAACAGGCCATCGCAGCCTTTCGGCAGCAGGCGATGGCGGCCACCCAGGCGTTCGGATACAACGGCTTCACCGTGCGCGAGGTCACGGTCGGCCGCAATGGCGGTTACCGGCAGCCGCGCGGCGCGTCACGGATGCTCTACGCGGCCTCGGCCGCGAAAAGCCAGGACGTGCCGATCGAGGGCGGCACGTCGACCGTGACCGTCACCGTCAATGGCGCGGTGCAGATGACGCGCTGACCGCGCGTCGGCGGTAGGCCCACGTCATCAGGACGACGCCGAACAGGATCATCGGGATCGACAGCCACTGCCCCATCGACAGCCCCAAGGCGAGCAGGCCGAGGAAATCGTCGGGCTGGCGCGTGAACTCGACCAGGCAGCGCGCGATGCCGTAGCCCATCACGAACAACGCGGTCACCGCACCCAGCGGCCGCGGCTTGCGGCTGAACAGCCACATCGCGATGAACAGGATGATGCCTTCCAGCGCCATCTCATATAATTCGGACGGATGCCGCGGCAACAGACCCCGGGTCTGTTCGTACACCGTCACCAGACCGCGCGACACGGCCTCGCTCGCGTGGCCGAGCATCCACTGCCGATCCTCGCCGGCGGCATCGGGAAACAGCATCGCCCAGGGCGCGCTCGGGCTGGTGACCCGCCCCCACAGCTCGCCGTTGATGAAATTGCCGAACCGGCCGGCGGCGATGCCCAGCGGCACCGCCGGCGCGATGTAGTCGGTCACCTGCAGGAACGGCCGCTTGCGGCCGCGCGCGAACAGCATCATCGCCAGCGCGACGCCGAGAAAGCCGCCGTGGAACGACATCCCGCCCTGCCAGACCTTGAACACGTCCAGCGGGTTCGCGAGGTAGTAATCGGCCTTGTAGAACAGGATGTAACCGATGCGACCGCCAAGAATCACGCCCAGCACCGCGTAGAACAGGATGTCGTCGATATCCCGCCTGGTCCACTGCTGCTCGGCGATCTGGTGTTGCCGCAGCCGCAGGCGCAATATCAGGATGCCGAGCACGAAGGCGAGCAGGTACATCAGGCCGTACCAGCGGATGGCCAGCGGCCCGATCTGGAGCGCGATGGGATTGAATTGCGGATGAATCAGCATAATGACCCTGGAGCATGAGACGACGGGACTGCCCGGCCGCCGGGCAGGCCGCCATGATGTCATAAAACGGCGATGCCGGACCGGTTGCCGCCGTCGCAGGTTCTCAGCCCTGCTTGAACAGATTCAGCTGGTAGCCGCGGTCGCGATAGAACCGGTAGCGCTCGCGCCCCGCGTCGAGCGCGTCGGGCGCGTCGCTGACGAGTTCGAGCAGACGCTCGAAACGCGCGAAGTTCGCCGGCACCTCGTCGCGCAGGTTCAGCAGGATCGCGTGATGGGGCGTCGTGTCCGTGTTTTCGGCGAGCACGATCGGTGTCTGCGCCGCGAGCGGACTGTCGCCCATGCAGTGCGGAATGAAGTCCAGCGCCGAAAACGTCCAGAGCGCCGCGTCGAACGCCGTCAGCGCCGGGCGGTCGCCCAGCACCACCACCGGCTGGCCCGCGCCATAGACCTTGCGCACGAGCCGGCAGGCATAGCCGAGCCGGTCGGCGACGTTGGTGTGGAAATCGATTCGCGTCATCGCCCGCCCGGCCCGTTCAGTCGGCGACCGGCGACCCGGCCTTGCTCCGCGAACGGGCGGTGCGGGCCGCCGGGCCCGCGGCCGGACGTTCGACGGCACGCACGCCCTGCCGCCCGGCACCGGTCGCCCGGTCGGAAGACGATGCCGCGTCGGCCGCGCCGGTATCGGCCAGCGCCGGAACCGGCGCCTTCGCCGGCGCCGCGGACGA
>JBPBQT010000410.1:0-12381 GCA_050955065.1 Janthinobacterium lividum
GCCGCGCGGCCAGCGCGACCGCCGCCACGTAGGGTGCCAGTTCGCGCTTCTCGTCGTGTTCGCGCTCCTCGGTGCGCAGCCGGTAGTGATCGATCAACTGATCGAAGCACCGGTAGGACGCCGCGGTATCCACCGCGCTGACGCTCGGACGGGCGAAATAATGGCCCTGCACGAGATCGACGTTGGCGCCGATGGCGATCAGCGCCTCCTGTTCGCTGGCGATGCCCTCGACCAGCACCAGCCGTCCCGACTCGTGGAGCAGGGCGACGAGGCCCGGCAGGACGCGCGCCACATGGGGCTGCTGCGTGGCCTGCAGCACCATGCTGCGGTCGAGCTTGACGATGTCCGGCTGGACTTTCCACACGCGGTCGATGTTCGAGTGCCCGGCGCCGAAGTTGTCGATCGCGATCAGGAAACCATGGCGGCGGAACAGCTGCACGGCGTCGAGCATCCGGCGCGGATCGAGGTTGGGCTGCTCGAGCATCTGCAGCACCACGCGCTGCGGCGGAATGTCGAGCCGTTTCATTTCCTCGATGAGCGCCGTGCCGTGGCGGAAATCGGCGATGGCCGCGGGATGGATGTTGAGGAACAGCCACCCCTGATCCTCCTGCAGACCGCGAAAGTTGGCCAGGTGCAGCGACTGGCTCAGGCGATCGAGTTCCAGCAGGTCGCCCAGGCGCGCGGCCTGGCCGAACACCTCCAGCGGCGACACGCTCTGGTTCAGTTCGTCGTGCGCGCGCAAGCGGGCCTCGTAGCCGGCCGCGCGCATGTGCGACACGCTGAAGATCGGCTCGAACGCACTGAACAAGGTCAGGCCGCCATAACGCACGGTGCGCCGGCGGCCGTCGTCGTCGACCGTCGGGCGCGGCGGCGTGGGCGGATCTTCGAGGAGGGCGAAACCGGTCATCGGCTGGCTCCCGTGCGGGGGACATCCCTGGAATTCTCGAGCATGCTGTTCTCCGGGCAAAAGACGCCCTGTCTGGCGAGTCGAGAGCATAAAGCAAGGTTTGTGCGCATGACGCCCGGGCGGGCCATTTATCGCACTGACGGGCCTGTCGGCGAACGGGATGACGGAACCTGCGGCACAGCGTCCTCATTATGGTGCACGTGTCGGTGCGCTGACGCACATTCCCGTGCCTTGACACCTTTCTTTTGGCGCGTCGCAATGGAGGCCTCTTCCCGTTTTTCCGACACCTATGCCAGATCGACCACGCACCATGAACGCAGACCGGTTCGTCGATGTCTGGGGCGCCGACATGGCCAGCCTGATCCACGACGCCTGGCCCGCGCTGCGGCATGTCGGCGCCTGCGTCATCGACGCGCAGCCGGGTTTTCTGCTCACCGCCGCGCGTACCGCGACGGCCCTGTATCCCGCGCCGCTGGACGTCTTCCTGTTTCTCTCCCCCGCGGGCTTCGCGGCCTTCGCACGGGACGACCTGCGTGGTTATGCGCTCTTCACCGCGAATCTGCGGGAACTGGCGTCCCTGTGCGGCAGCTTCCAGGCGGATCTTCCCGGCGGGTCGCAACAGGCGGTGCGGATGCAGCGCGTGCCGTTCGACACCTTCATCGCGCCTCCGTCACCCCTCTGAAATCGCCGGTAATTGACACGTCCAGCAAGTTTTTGGCACCTGACTGGAGGACATCGGTAAAATGCCCGGTTGATCCCCGCGGAAACAGGCCGTGGAGCCAGTCAAAGGATTCCATGAAACGTCAGTCAGTGTCATCTCTCGAGGGTCGGTCGAATCGGCCCGCTCCCCGTTCGCGCAGTCAGGCGACGGCGCGTTCGCTCCACTACACCGGCGCGGCGCTGGCGATGGCCGCGCTGCTTTCGGCGTGCGGCACGCCGGACCCCCAGGCCATCGACTACAAGAGCACCGGCAAGCAGCCGAAGGCGCCGTCGCTGGCGATCCCGCCGGACTTGCTGACGGACCCGCCCGCGCGCACCGATGCGCCGGCGGGCGGCGACGCGTCGTTGTCCGGGTACAGGACGAGTCCCGGCACGCCGCCCCTCGCGTCGCCGACGGTGCTGCCGGCCAGCCAGGGCCTGCACATCGAGCGCGACGGCAGCCAGCGCTGGCTGGTCGTGACGGCATTGCCGGCGCAACAGCTCTGGGAACGGATCCGCGCTTTCTGGCAGGAACAGGGTTTCGTGCTGACCGAGGATTCCCGGCAGCAGGGCGTGATGCAGACGGATTGGCTCGAGACGCATGCGCGGCTCGACCAGGGCCTGATCCGCAACACGTTGACGCTGGCCGTCAACAACTCGTACGTGACCGGTGAGCGCAATCGCTTCCGCACCCGGCTGGAAGCGGGGCCGAACGGCGCGACCTACGTTTTCGTCAGCCAGCAGGGGCTGCACGAAGTGCTGACCGGCACGTCGAACGAGGGCAGCCAATGGGAAAGCCGGCCGAACGATCCGGGCCTCGAGGCCGATTACCTCGGCCGTCTGCAGCGGGCGCTCGCCGAAGGGCCGAAGCGCGCGGCGGTGGGGCCGGAGAGCATGCCGGCGCCTGCTCCCGTGGCCGCGCGGCGCGCGAAGCCAACCGCTGGCGACGAGCCGGTGGTGCCGCCGCCGGTGCTGCCGGCCGGCGTCGCGCCGGCAGACGGTGGCGTCGAGCTGGCGGACGACTACGACCATGCCTGGACCCGGGTGGGGAACGCGCTCGATCGGGCCAATTTCACGGTCGACAGCCGGGATCGGGAGCGTGGGCTGTATGCGATGCGCTACGTCGACCCGAACGATCTCGGCACCGCGTCGCAGGGTTTCTGGAACCAGGTGTTCCATGGCAAGAAAGAGAAGGTCGCCACGCAGTATGCGATCAACGTCCGCGCGCTGACGCCGAATTCGACACGCGTGTCGATTCTCAATGCGCAGGGTCAGCCGGATACCTCGCCGCTGGCGCAGCGCATCATGCGCCTGATCGTCGGCAACCTGTAAAACGCGTTCGCGTTCGTGCGCCGGGCCCTCGCGGACGCGGCGCACGATGGACTCAATCCGTCTCGGGTATGTCCAGGATCAGCACGATCGTCCAATCCGGACCGCCTTCATGGTGGTACTGCCGCTCGACCACGATGAACGGCTGCTTGTTGTCGGCGGGTCCCAGAAACAGGACATCGCCTTCGGCGGGCAGGCATTCGATCGGCGGCAACGCGATCTGCGGCGGCTCGGCGGATTTCTGGCCGGTCGACGGCATCAGGCGCTGAATCCGTTTCAGCGCGTCGTCGGTCCATTCGATGTCGAATTCGATATTGCTCAGGGCAGGCTCCTTGCCGGAACAGGTCCGCCTGCAGTCCCGGGCGGGGGTGCGCGGACCGTCCTATAGATGATCGGGAACGCGGCCCCCACGCCGTTCGGGCAATGGGCGCCGCGCCTGCCGTCATTATCGCTCAGATGCCGATGATTGCCTGCTCGCGGCCCTTTCGGGTACGGGTGCGGTTTCCCATTCCCGTGCGCGTCGCACTCCTCAGTAGAGATGCAGCGCGTGGTAGACGTGGAATTGCGCGATGCCGATCAGCTCGTGCAATGCGCCGACGGAACGACCGAAGCCGAATGCCGTTGGCAGCCAGCTGACGCGTGGCGGCGCGTGCGGAGGCGGCGTCACCGGCTGGGCGTCGAAGCCGAAGCGCGTGAAATACAGCATCGCGCGCTGCATGTGCTGCGCCGTCGTCACGAGAACGATGGGGTCGTTCCCGGCAACCGGCAACAACTCACGAACGTACTTTGCATTCTGGTACGTATTGAGGCTGCGGCGCTCCCGGATGATGGCGACGGACGGCACGCCCAGCGCGATGAGATCCGGCGCGTAGTTGTCGGCTTCCGTCACGCCATGGTGCTGCGGATTGCCGCCGCTGACGACCACCCGCAGCGGCGCGAGGGGCGAGGTCGAGGCGCCGCCTTCCCGCGTCCGCGAGGCGTTCGCCGCGCGGTACAGGCGCGCGGTCAGCGCGATCTTTTCGGGCGAATCGCCTTGCGGGCGGGGTGCATGCCGGGGACCGGTCAATTCGGTGCCGCCGCCAAGCAGCACGATCGTCGAGAACGGGCGCGTCGGCGCGGCGGGCCAGTGCGCAACATTCAGCATGCGATCGTAAAGCGGCATGGCCAGGCCGGTGCCGTTCAACCACAGCCAGGCCACCGCCAGCACGCTCGGCACGGCAAGATGACGCCGGATAAAGGCGCGCGCGCGCATCCTGAAGGTGGCGGTGCGACGATGCGCGTCCGGGTGCGCCGCGGCGGGAGAAACGATTGTCTGCGTGGCTTTGCCGCGACCATGAGCGTGCAAGCAGGCGACGATGCCAAGCACCAGATAAAAAAGCAGTACGATTTCGAAAAGAATCATGAGAACCCGTCAGCGAATGCGTGTTCGCATTCTAGAGGGTGCGCGCGCGCCTCATGCAGCGAATTTCCCGGCCGGGGCTGCGTCGGACGATGTGTGGTAACCCGGCATCATCGACTGGGGTGCGGCGGCAGGCTGCGGGATGCTTCGGCCACGTCCCGGCGCAGGTTGCCACGCGGAACGTCCAGCGATGCAGGGGAGGGGTGCGCGCCGACACGCTCGGCATGGGCCGTCGCGTTGTCGCGAGCCGTCGACCAGGGAGCATCGATCGGCCAGTCACCGTGCAGTTGGGCCTGGGCGGGGAGGGCGATCGCGGCGGTGCTCAGCGCGCATGTCGCCAGGGCGATTCGGATCAGGCATGACATCGTGTTCCTCCTGCCTCGGGGAGGCGCTTGCGCCCGTTCAGGGAACGGGCACGGGGTACGATGACTCTACGGAATCCGGCGCGAAAGCGCTGTAAATCTTCGTGACAAATGTATCTATGAACGGTATCTGTGGGCACCGCTGCGGCTATCCGTGGCCGCCACCGGCATGCGTGGATGCCGCTGCGGGCCGCATCAGGCCATCTTGGCAGGCGCGCGCCACGATTCGGGATTGGTCCAGAAGGCGCCCCGCAGACGATCGCGGCTCGGCGGCGCGGGCGGCTTCACGGCGATCGATCCGGCACGACCGCGCAGCGAGACGCTGCGACCCGAGCAAGCCAGCAGCTTGACCATTTCGGTCAGCGTGCCGTCCGTCTGCCATTCGTCGAAACGACGCCGGCAGGTCGGGGGCGAAGGATAGCGACCCGGCAGCTTGGACCAGCCTTCGCCCGTGCTGAGCACCCAGAGGACGGCGTTCACGACGGCGCGGGGTTCGACGCGCGGGCGACCGCGGCGTTCGCTGCGCTTCGGCTCGTCGCTGAACAGCATCTCAACCAGTTCCCACTCGTGGTCTTTCAGGTCATCAAACAGCATGTCTCACCTCACGAAACAAATCGGGTCCACCGTACTCGTTCGGCACCTGTCCTGCGTGCTCCCCTGTTCCGGCCCAGCGTCATACCGAGGCTCGTTCAAAATGACGCGATGCGTCGGTGGCATCTCGATTCCCGCATTTTCGAGCTTCGGTTCGCTTCCATAGCCTATAAAGCATCAGCCGTGCCATGTGCGGTCGAAACGCCTGGCGATTGATGTAAACGCTTGTTCTGAAAGGCGTGACGTGGCCGCAAGGATGCACTTGAACCGTGTCGTTGGACTATCGGGACAATCACCAATGTCGTGCATGCACCGTGGACGTGCGCCATCCGCGCGCGCGCCTGCACCACGGCAGGCGATTTCGATGGCGCGCGCCACGGCAGGCGCGCGGAGGGCATGGCGCGGAAGATATGCTTTACTATCGCTTATCAATAAAAAGGGTTGTGCCCGGAAACCATGAACGTAACGTTGCGGCAGTTGCGAATTTTCGTGTCGGTCGCGCGGCACGGCAGTTTCAGCCGCGCGGGGGACGAGATCGGGCTGACGCAATCGGCCGTGAGCCGCGGCGTGCGCGAACTCGAGGGCGAACTGGGGTTGCGTCTGATGGACCGGACCACGCGCGACGTGCAGTTGACCGGGGCCGGACTCAATCTGCAGGCCACGGCCACGCGTCTGCTGGCCGATCTCGACGGCGCGCTGCGCGAGATCCGGGAGATCGGCGAGCAGCGGCGCGGCCGGGTCGTCGTGGCCGCGAGCCCGACGGTCTCCGCCCGGCTGATGCCGGCGTGCCTCGCGCGTTGCGAGGCGCGCTACCCCTTCGTCAATCTGATATTGCGTGACGACGTGCAGCAGGACGTGATTGCCCGGGTGCGCTCCGGCGAGGCCGATTTCGGCGTGATCATCGGCCCGTTCAAAAGCGACGACCTGATCGTCGAGGACGTCATGCGCGACCCTTTCGTGCTGATCTGCCGCTCGGACCATCCGCTGGCCGCGCGGACCGAGGTCGATTGGCGGGCGTTGTCCGGCATCAAGCTGGTGATGCTGGACCGCACGTCGGGCAGCCGGCCGGTGATCGACCAGCTGATGCGCCAGCGCGGCGTCGATGTCCATATCGTCCAGGAACTCGCGCAGTCGGCAACGGTGTTCGGTCTGGTCGAGGCGGGCGTGGGTCTGAGCGTATTGCCGTCGTTGTCGCTGCCGCTGCCCGCCGACGCCTCCCTGGTCGCGATTCCGCTCGTGCCGCGCGGCGAGCGGACCATCGCGCGCGTGCGTCGCTGCGCCCGCTCGCTGTCCCCGGCCGCCGACGCGGTCTGGTCGCTGGTGGGCGAGTGGCGCGATGGCGCGCCCGTGCTCGGGTCGCCCGGCGCGGGTCCGTGACATGCCACACGGGTCGACCCGTCTCCGAACGCGCCGTGCCCGCCCGGCACGCACCTGTTACCATGCCGATCTTCCTCATGCCTCCTGGCTGTCGGTGAATCGCCCATGAACCCTTCCGTCACGTCCACCGCGCCTCTGTCCTCCACCTCGCCCGCCGCGCGCGTCGCCGTCGCCGCGCTGCGCGCCTCGAAGATCCGGGAGGTCGCGAATGCGGGGTTGGGGCGGACGGACGTGCTGCCGTTCTGGTTCGGCGAATCCGACCGGCCCACGCCGGCTTTCATCGGCGACGCCGCGCGCGCGTCGATCGCCGAAGGCCGTACGTTCTATACGCACAACATGGGCAACGCGCCGTTGCGCGATGCGCTCGCCGGGTATGTGACGCGGCTGCATGGCGCCACCGACGCCGCCAACGTCGCGGTGACCAGCGGCGGCGTGAGTGCGATCATGCTGGCCGCGCAATTGCTGCTGGGACCGGGCGACCGGCTCGTCGCCGTGACGCCCGTGTGGCCGAATCTGGTCGAGATCCCGACGCTGCTCGGCGCGGCGGTGGAAACCGTGCCGCTGGATTATGGCGCGCGGGGCTGGACGCTCGATCTGGCGCGCCTGCTTGCCGCGCTGACGCCGGCCACCCGGGTCTTGCTGGTGAATTCGCCGAACAATCCGACCGGCTGGGTCATGCCGCGCGCACAGCAACGGATCGTGCTCGATCACTGCCGCCGGCACGGCATCTGGATCATCGCCGATGAGGTGTACGAACGTCTTTACTATGGCGCCAGCGCGGGTGCGGGCGACGCCGCGCCGTCCTTCCTCGATCTCGCCGCGCGCGACGAACGGGTCATCGCGGTCAATTCGTTCTCGAAGGCCTGGCGGATGACGGGCTGGCGGCTGGGCTGGGCGGTGGCGCCCGCGGCCGTGATGCAGGACTGGGGCAAGCTGGCCGAATACAATACCTGCTGCGCGCCGGATTTCGTGCAGCACGCCGGGCTCGTGGCGGTGCGCGAGGGTGAGGAGATGGCCCGGGCGCTGCGCGCGGAGCTGCACGCACGGCGCGACCATCTCGCGCAGAGCCTTTCGCAGGTGCCGGGTATCGACGTGCGTGCCGCCGACGGCGCGATGTACCTCTTCTTCCGGATCGCGGGCCACGCGGACAGTCTGGGCCTGTGCAAGGCGCTGGTGCGGGACGCGGGCCTGGGCCTTGCGCCCGGCGTGGCTTTCGGCGACGAGGGAGAGGGCTTCGTGCGCTGGTGCTACGCGAGCGACACGGCGCGCCTCGACGAGGGAGTACGCCGCCTGACACGGTTCCTGGAACGGGGTCCGGGCGGCATCGCGGCCTGATATGCGCCCGGTCGTCGGCGGGTTTCCCGCGCATTCCGCACACGTCACGCGACGCCATGTGCCGACGGCGGACGAGACGGGACTTTACCCTTGCCGGTTTTTTTTGTAAGATGCTGGAAGGTGCGAGTCGTCCGGTGCAGGACATCGTGCTCGCCGCTTCTTCTGCCTTGCGCGGGTGCCGCCGGTGCCGCGCCCCGGATCCCGATCCGCGATGTGTCCGTTGCACGCCCGCACGCCGGCTGCGCCACGCTTTCGTACCACAATGATCGATCAATCACGGTCACCGCGCCTGTCACTTCCGCGCGCCGGTCCGGGTTGTTCGTATGCGACCCAAAGGGTCTGACCTTGGCTTCATGAATACCCAAGAGGCGCTCATCGTCCTCGAGACCGCGCTGATCTGTGCCCGCGAACCGGTCAAGCTCGTCGAGCTGCGGCGTTTGTTCGATGAGGACATATCGGCGGACACGATCCGCTCGCTGCTCCAGACGCTGGCGGAGCGCTGGTCGGGGCGGGGGGTCGAGCTGGTGGCGTTGGGCTCGGGCTGGCGGTTTCAGAGCACGCCGTCGATGCAGCGGCATCTCGATCGCCTGATGCCTGAAAAACCGCCCAGGTACTCGCGTGCCGTGCTGGAGACGTTGGCGATCATCGCCTACCGTCAGCCGGTCACGCGCGGCGACATCGAGGAAATCCGCGGTGTCACCGTCAATACCCAGATCGTCCGGCAGCTGGAGGATCGCGACTGGATCGAGGTCATCGGACACCGGGATGTCCCGGGACGGCCCGCGCTGTATGCGACCACCCGGCATTTTCTCGACGACCTGGGCCTGAAATCGCTCGGCGATCTACCGCCGCTGCTTGACCCGGCCCAGGCCGCCGACGGCGCGCCGCCCATGCTGGCGTTCGCGACGGCGCTCGAGCAGACGGGCCGGGCCATTGCCCGGTCGCCCGACATGCCGGATACGCCGGATACGCCGGATTAAAACCTTGCCGCTCCCGGGACCTCGCTCCGGGACCGGATGCCGCGCACGTCACGGACGACGCGGACCCTTCATTCATTTCAGAGGTGCTTTTGAAGCAGACCCACGACAGCGACGCCCCTCAGCAGGCGGACGATACCGGTGGCGCACGGCGCGAAAACTCTGGCCGTAACGATGGTGCGCAGGATGCCGCACAGGACACGGGCGAGGAACGTCCGCGCCGCGGCCTGCGCCGTGGACCCCGCAGCCTGATCGCGCGCCGGCGCGCCGGCGGCGGCAAGAACAAGGCGGGCGACACCGCCCCGTCCCCGCATGACGCGGCCGGCGGCGTGGCGGCCGAGGGGGCCAACGAGAGCGTCGCCGTCGCGGCCGCCGTGGCCGCTCCGCCGCGCCGTGGCGCCCAGGGCCCGCGCGCCCCGCGTACGCCTCGCGCGCGACCCGGCCCCGATGCCCGGGTGCCCGTCGACGCTTCCTCCGGCACGGCGCCGGCGCCGCGTGCCGCCCGTGCGCCACGCACGCGCGACGCGGTTCTCCCGGGTGCGGCCCGCCCGGACGCGGCCCCGGCGGCCGACGCCAGCGACGTGTTCGCCTATGTCACCTCGCCGGCGTTCGACGCCGACAACACGGACGCGTCACTGCACGCGCCGTTGACGGGGCGTGGACGCAAACCCGCACCGGTCAAGCGCGTGCTCGCGCCGGACGACGACGCGCCGAAGCTGCACAAGGTGCTGGCCGAAGCCGGCATGGGGTCGCGCCGCGAGATGGAAGAATTGATCGTCGCCGGTCGCGTGACGGTGAACGGCGAGCCGGCGCATATCGGCCAGCGCATCCTGCCGGCCGACCAGGTCCGCATCAATGGCAAGCCGGTGCGTCGCAAGCTCGCGAGCAAGCCGCCCCGGGTGCTGCTGTATCACAAGCCGGCCGGCGAGATCGTCAGTCACTCCGATCCGGAAGGGCGGGCATCGGTGTTCGACAAGCTGCCGTCGATGAAAACCGCGAAATGGCTGGCGGTGGGCCGCCTCGACTACAACACCGAAGGGCTGCTGTTGCTGACGACGTCGGGCGATCTCGCCAACCGTTTCATGCATCCGCGCTACAACGTCGAGCGTGAATACGCGGTGCGCGTGATCGGCGAACTGTCCGAGGCGTCGCGGCAGAAGCTGCTCTCCGGCGTCGAGCTCGACGACGGCCCGGCCAGCTTCCTGCGGCTCTCGGACGGCGGTGGGGAAGGCACCAACCACTGGTATCACGTGGCGCTCGCCGAAGGGCGCAACCGCGAGGTGCGCCGGATGTTCCTCGCGGTCGGACTGACCGTCAGCCGTCTGATCCGTACGCGTCATGGCCCGATCACGCTGTCGCGCAACGTGCATCGCGGGCGCTACGAGGAACTGGAGGAGGCGCAGGTCCGCACGCTGATGTCGATGGTCGGGCTCAAGGGCGCGAGCAGTGACGAAGGCCGCGCGTCGCGCACCGCCGCGGCGCCCGCGAAGCGTCAGCCCGATCCGATGCAGTCGTTCCTGGGCGTCATCGTTCCGGAGAACGGCGCGATGACCAATGCCGGGCGCTACAGTTACGGCAATGTCCGTCCGCGTCGCCCGTACGGCGCCCCGGGTGCGGCGCCGGGCGGTCCGGGCGCAGCGGGCGGCAAGGCGGGTGGCGGGGCGCGCACGCCCAGCCATGCCACGGCGAGCTTCCCGATGCGCGATCACTCGCGCGCCGCCGATCCCGGTCGGCCGGTGCGGGAGGTGAACGGCAACGTGCGCGCCAAGCCGGCCCGGCCGACGACGTCGGGTCCGGGTCCGGTCGCCGCGCCGGGTGGCCGCAGCCGTAATGGCAGCAATCCCGGCGGCGCCGGGCGTAGCGGCACTGGCGGCGGCCGTGGTGGCAATGGCGGTGGGCGCGGCGGCAGCGGTGGCGGTCATGGAGGAGGTCACGGCGGCGGTCGCGGACGCTGACGCGTCCGTATCGCCTCCGGAAACACGGCGGCGCCGGGCTTTTTCGGTCGGGGCAGGCCGTGCGGGTCAGTGTCTGCGGTAGCGGTCGATACCGCTGTCCAGACGCTGGTGGATTGCCATCGCCTGCGAAAAAGCGTAGAATCCTAGCGTCGCCAAGGCTGAGATTCACCACCTGCCGACTTCGTCGGCGTGCAGCAATGCGCGGCAGGCAATGCGCGGTGGGCAGGTGGTCGGAAATCGGCGGGGCCGGGTCGGGCGAAAACGCCACCGGCGCCGCCGTACGGACGACGCGGGAAAGCCCGCCGTTCCGGACGCCAGGCGGGAAGTAACAAGCAGATGGGCGTGCGCCCATTTTTTTTTGCGCGAAATTTGTGCGAAGCACGTCGAAACCGTCCTTGCCTGACGGTTTCGACGGCGTTTTCGACACGAAGGAGCGCGGCCGGCAGCGTCGATCTCGCATCAAAAAGGTCGGACCCGAGATGAGCGGCCCGCGTGCGGGACGTGGCTCGCGGGGCTCCGACGGCACGTGCGGCGTATGACCGAAACGCCGGGCCGACAGCGCGCGGCAGCCGGGCGGCGTCGCGCCCCGGCCAGGATTTACTGGGGTATTTGTGCAACTGACCGAACTGATTGAAACGGCTCTGGCCGGATTGGGCTATGAGCTTGTCGACCTCGAACGTTCGGGGGGCGGGCTGCTGCAGGTCTTCATCGACCATCCGAGCGGCGATGTCAGCATCGCGATCGAGGATTGCGAGAAGGCGACGCGCCAGCTGCAGCACGTCTTCACCGTCGAGAACATCGACTTCGATCGCCTCGAAGTCTCCTCTCCCGGCCTCGACCGGCCGCTCAAGAAACTGTCCGATTACACGCGCTTCGCCGGCCTGGAAGTGGCGGTGACGCTGAAGCGTCCGATCGACGGACGCAAGAAGTTCCTCGGCGTGCTGCACGCGCCCCAGGGCGACACCATCGGTTTGGAATTTGAAGGCAAGACGGGGCCCGCCGTGCTCGATTTTACGATCGCTGATGTCGATCGCGCGCGACTGGTCCCCCACGTTGATTTTAGGAGCCGCAAACAATGAGTCGCGAAGTACTGATGCTGGTGGATGCGCTCGCTCGCGAGAAGAACGTGAACAAGGACGTCGTGTTCGCGGCGCTCGAAGCCGCGCTGGCGTCCGCCACCAAGAAGCTCTACGACCGCGACGTCGACGTTCGGGTTGAAATCGATCGGTCTTCCGGCGAGCACCAGACCTATCGCCGCTGGCTGGCGGTCCCGGACGAGGCGGGTTTGCAGGAGCCGGACAAGCAGATCCTGCTGTTCGAGGCGAAGGAGCAGAATCCGCAGATCGAAGTCGACGAGTTCATCGAAGAGCCGGTGGCGTCGATCGAGTTCGGGCGCATCGGCGCGCAGGCGGCCAAACAGGTCATCCTGCAGCGTATCCGCGACGCCGAG
>JBPBQT010000411.1:0-11653 GCA_050955065.1 Janthinobacterium lividum
AGCGCGCCGCGCTCCTCGCCCAGCTCAGGCAGTTGCGCGCCGCGACCCGGGAGGCGCGGGGCGCGGCCGCGATGCAGGCCGGAGTGCCGGTCACCGGAGTGCCAACCGCCGGGTCGCCAACCGCCGGGTTGCCGGCCGCCGGGTCGCCGGCCGCCGGGTCGCCGGCCGCCGACGCGGCAACGCAGGCGGCCGACGACGGTACCGCAGCGGCCGGAGCCGGGCCGTCCAGCGATGCCGCGGCGAGTGCGCCGGCGTCGGCCAGCGAGTCGGCGACCGAAACCGTGCGCGCCGTCCAGGCGGGTTTGCTGGGGATGCTGGGCTCGGCGGTGGGCGCGCTCAGCCGCCATGCCGGCGAAGATGCGCCGGTCCAGTACTGGTCGGGACGCTTCAACGCCGCCGGCAACGAGCTGAACACGATCGCGGCGGGGCGCGGCAGCTATTCGACGGGGCGCGCGCTGCTCGATCTCGTCGCGACGCTCGCGCTCTGGGGCGGCAGCGCGGCGCTGCTGATCTACGCCCAGCATCGGATATATCGGCGCCTTGGCGTCGTGCTCGGTCTCGAGGCGGAACCGACCACGCGGCAACTGATGCTGTTCCTCGCGCGTCGCGTGGGGCCATGGATCATCGCTTTTCTGATCAGCCTGGTGCTCGCGCGCACGCTCGCCCCCTCGTTCGGACGCACGGTGGCCATGGTGCTGGCCTACGCGGTGGTGGTGGGCGCGGTGTTCTCGGCGCTGTGCCTGACGATGTTCTCCCTGTTCGGCGCGGGACACCGGCGCGTCGCGGTGCAGTTGCTGATCGTCCACGCCCGCCGCCTGCTGTTCCTGATCGGCGCCTGCGGCGCGCTGGGCGACGCCACGCGCAATTACGACGTCAGCATGACGCTCGGCTCGAACCTCGCGAGCCTGATCTCCACGGCCGCGAATCTCTGCGCGGCCGTGCTGACCGGGTATTTCGCGCTCGCCTTCCGCCGTCCGGTCGCGCACCTGTTCATCAACCGCTCGCACGACCAGCGGGTGCGGCAGAAGGCGCTCACCGAGATCTTCGAGCTGCTCGGCACGCTCTGGCACATCCCGATGCTGCTGCTCGCGGTGAGCGCCGTCACCGCGACCCTCGCGGGGCTCGATTCGTCGACCGACGCGCTGCGTCGCGCGATCGTCACGGCCCTGCTGCTGGTGCTGGCCTTCTTCATCACCGCGGTGGTGCGGCGCATCACGCGCGCGCCCGCAGCCTTCGGGCAGGCGGGCGGCCACCACCACGACGCGCACCGCAGCGACGCCCGTCGCAAACGCCGTCTGTCCGGCTATGTCGGACGCTTCGTGCACTTCTTCGGCACGTTGCTGGTGTTCGGGGCGTGGTGCGTGTTCCTGGAGCTGGCCGCGCGCTTCTGGGGGCATTCGCTGCTCGCCGCGCTCTCCGGTTCGCCGGCGGCGCAGCGCATCAGCCATGCGCTGGCCAGCACCGGCGTCACGCTGTTCTCGGCCTGGCTGCTCTGGCTGGTGATCGACACGGCGATCGTCGAGACGCTTCACCCCTCGGGCCACCGCGGCAAGGCGCGCGCTGCGCCCAGCACCCGGGCCCGCACCATCCTGCCGCTGCTGCGCAATGTGCTGCTCGGCGCGCTGGTGGTGATCGTGGCGATCTCGACGCTCGCGAACATGGGTCTGAACGTCACGCCGCTGCTGGCGGGCGCCGGCGTGATCGGTCTGGCGATCGGGTTCGGCGCGCAGTCCCTGGTGCAGGACGTGATCACCGGGCTTTTCATCCTGATCGAGGACACGATCTCGATCGGCGACTCGGTCGAGGTCGACGGCGGCCACGCCGGCATCGTCGAGAACCTCACCGTGCGTACCGTGCGGCTGCGCGACGGGCAGGGCGCGATCCATTCGGTGCCCTTCAGCCAGATCAAGACGGTCAAGAATCTCTCGCGCGATTTCGCGTACGCGGTCTTCGAGGTGCGTCTGGCGTTTTCGACCGATGTCGAGGACGTGACCCGGATGATCCGCGCGGTGGGCGACGAGATGCTCGAGGACGTGCGCTATCGCGCCAATATCCTCGGGCCGGTCGAGATCTGGGGCCTGGACCGTTTCGAGGCCAACTGGATGATCGTCAAGGGGCAGATCAAGACCCGGCCACTGCAGCAGAACGGGGTGGCGCGCGCGTTCAACCTGCTGCTCAAGACGCGCATGGACGAGGCGGGACTCGTCATGCCGACGCCGCACATGACCGTCTTCTCGCCAGTGCCGGCATCGGTCGCGCCCCCGGGTATCGCATCAGTGTCGCTGCCGACCCCCATGCCGACCACCCTGCCGACCGCGGACGGCGGCGAGCGGACGGACCCGGCGCCCTCCTGAAAAACCCGCGGGAGCATCGCGGGGGCGCTGCGGGGCGTCTTTTGTAGCGGCAATATCGAAAGGCAGGATCGCCTCCCCCGCGGGGGGGTACGAATCAGAGTTTTCCCATTGTCGTAAATCAAAAGAGAACGTATGTCGCCAAACGTGACGATTCTAAGCATTTTCGCGTGGCGTAATTTGCTAGGAGTCCATAGAAAGCGCTTTCTAAGCGGGAGAAATTTTGATAAAAAAGACCATCCATTTTCCCGGGGGAGACATTATGCGATTCGACGCCACGGACAGGCGCATTCTGGAATTGTTGCAAATGGACGCTTCGCTGCCGCTTGCGGAACTCGCGCAACACGTTCATCTGACGCAGACGCCGTGCTGGAAACGGGTGCAGCGCCTCAAACGCTCGGGCGTGATTCGCCGGCAGGTGACCTTGTGCGATCCCGCCGCGCTGGGCGTCGGCACGACGGTATTCGTCTCGCTGCGCACCGCGCAGCACTCGGCGCAATGGAGCGAGCGGTTCTCGGCGCTGGTCGCCAGCGTGCCCGAGGTGGTCGAGGTCTACCGGATGACCGGCGATCGCGATTACCTGTTGCGGCTCGCGGTGGGGGGCATCGACGATTACGATCGCGTCTATCACACGCTGGTGCAATCGATCCAGATCCACGACATCACGTCGAATTTCGCGATGGAGCAGGTGAAGTACTCGACGGCGCTGCCGGTGCGCGAGAATTGAGCCCGGGCCGGGCGCACGGCGCACGCAGCGCGGCGGCGAAGGCCCCGTTCGCCATGCGCTGATCGTGCGTGCGGCCGCGCCGGATACGGGGTCGCGCGGTCGGCGCGGCGTTTCCCGCAGCGTACAATCGGGGCGTCGCCGGCGTGCGCCGGTCAGTGACATGTCTTTCCGATTCTCCGATTCCCCGATGTCCAGCAGGTAGCGCCAACATGGTAGAAAGCAGCACGAAAACGCCCCGTCCCCGGGACCCGACACGGCCCGTGATGTTCATCATCGTTGTCGCGGTCCTCTTCGTCTTCGGTACGCTGGTGTACAAGGCCTTGTCGGGCAAGGCCGCGTATCAGGCCGAACAGGAAGCGCAGGCGCGCGCCTGGGAGCGGACGCATGCCGACGTGGTCCCGCCGGCGGCGCCGCTAGCTGCGTCGTCCGCGCTCGCCCGGCCCTGACGTTTCGTTCAGGGGCATGCCAGGGGCGGCGTCGGGTTTGACGCCGGCGTCGGCGCCGGCATTGGCGTCGGCGTCGCGATCGCCGCCGGGCCTCGCGTCGGCTGCGACGGCCGCTGCTTCGACTTCGATGGGCGCCGCTTCGGCTTCGACGGCCGCCGCTTCAACCGTGACGGCGGTGGGGGCGGCGCGGGTTTCAGCCGCGATCTCGACGGCCGCGGCGGCTCGGGCCCCGGCTTCGACGGTCGCGGTGGCCTCGACGGCGGCGCTCGCGCCGGCACCGTCGTGCTCGTCGACGGGCAGATGGATGGCCGTCGCGTCCTTGCGGATCAGTTGCGACGAGCGCAGCATCTGCTTGCACTGGTAGACCAGCAGCTTGATCTCATGCGTGGCGTCCGCGGGGACGCCCTGCGTCTTCTCGACCGCCATCGCCATGTCGTCGAGCGCCTTGGCCATGGCGCGCAGTTCCTCGGGCGTGTCGCCCGCGGCGGCCACGCCGGGCAGCGCGGACGCCGCCGCACGCAACGCCGCCGCCTCCGCATCGGCCAGATTGCGCCGCACCGCGTCCAGCGCGATCCGCAGCGCCGGCGGCTCGGGCGAACCGACCGCCGCGATCATCGGCGCCGCGGCGGTGATCTGCGACGCCAGCGCGTGGCTTTGCACCAGCAGATCGTTCAGTTCCGCCACGTAGTGCTGTTTCGATTTCGGCTCGCGCATCATGCGCCGGAAAGCCTGCCCGAGATTCGCGTAACTGACGTGCACCGTCTTGCGCGCCAGCCGGTAACGATAATCCGCGTCCAGCCCGGCCGCCGCGCCCGCCGCGCCCGCCGCGGCCGGACCCGCCGCCATGCCGGGAGCGGCGGCGCCAGCGTCGGCCGCGACGGCAGTCCCGCCCGGCGCCGCGCCGGTGCGCGGGCGCGCCGCGCGGATTGCGTCCATGTATTCGCGCATCGACGCGATCGTCGCCTTGACGAGCGGCCCCATCAGACGGTATTCCCAGTTGGCGAACAGATAGCTGATCGCCACCGCGATCGACGAGCCGATCACCGTGTCCAGCGCGCGTTCGCCGATCAGCCGCATGCCCACCGGCGCGAGCAGGTGGTACAGCAGCAGCACGTAGGCGGAGATGAACACCACCGCCGCCGCGTAGTTGATCAGCAGCAGCGAATACGCCATGAACATGCACGCGAACACCACACCGAGGATGACCGGCGTGCTCTTGACCATGAACAGGAAGGCGAGGCTGGCCGCGCAGCCGATCACCGTGCCGACGATACGCTGCGTGTTGCGCTCCCGGGTCAGCGAGAAACCGGGTTTGAGAATGATCACCGTGGTCAGCACGATCCAGTAGCTGTTGGTGATCGGCAACAGTTTGCCGATGCCCAGACCCGCGGCCACGGCGATCGTGACCCGCAACGCGTGCCGGAACGGCGGCGAGGACATCGTCAGGTTCGATACCAGTTGCGACAGACTGATGCGGCGGCTTTTCAGGAAACCGTGCAGCGCCTGGTCGACGCGCATCTCGGTCTCGAGCTTGCCCTCGGTGGCCGCGCGCGTGTTGCGGTGCATCCGCTCGGTCAGGCGGGAGACGGTCCACATGCGCCGGAACGTGGCGACCGTCGATGCATACGCTTCCGAATCGCGCGCCGGAAAATCCTTGCGGCGCATCCGGTCGATCTCGAATTCGATCGCCCGCAGTTCCGCCTTGTGCCGCACGCGCTGCACCGATGCGCGATCCTGCAGGATCGCCAGACCGACGGTCTCCAGATCGTTCGCGAATTTCTCCAGCAGGTCATGAAAGAAGACGAGCAGGTCGGCGTCGCGGAAGGTGTTGCGCAGCAGCACGTAGTCCGTATGCGAACTCACGGCCGTGTCGTGCAGGTCGACCGAATTGATGAACAGGTTGAAAAGCCGGGTGCGGCGCGGGTCGCCGTCGCTGCGTTTGAGACGCGGCAGGGTGCGCAGCACGATGTCGCGCGCCGCGTCCTGCTGCTCGACGGCGGCGATCTGCTTCTTGACCAGGTCCTCGTAGTCGTCCTCGAGCGCCGTGTCCGGGTCGTAGAAGCGCGCCCGCGCGCGCAGATAGTCGGCCGTCGAGAAGATCGCGTCGGCGATCACCTGCCGCTCGATGCGCTCGATCTGCCAGCGGCTGATCAGATAACACCAGTATGTGTACCAGAGGCTGCCGCCCAGCAGCCACAGCGCGTTGACCAGCGCCTCGCCGGGCGTGAAGTGCTGTTCGAGGTTGGTGATCATCATGTACAGCGTCGCGAAGCTGATCTGCGGCCCTTTCGCGCCGAACATGACGATCATCGACAGCAGGAAGGTCAGCGGCACCACCGTCAGCCAGAGCGCGAACCCGCTGGACGTCGCGATCCCCGTCGCCAGCGCCGACAGGAAGCCCAGAAACGAGCACGCGAGCATCTCGTTGTGCTTGTATTTCAACGGCCCCGGCAGGTCGACCACGCTGGCCGCGATGGCGCCGCTCGCCAGCGTGAAGCCGAGCTCCCGGTTGTGGAAGCCCAACAGCAGGACGACGGCCGGCAGCACGATGCCCAGCGATATCCGCAAGCCGCTGAAAAGATGCTGGCTGTAGAGGAACTTCCGTAATTCGATCGAATAGCGCATGGCGGCGGGCGGTAATGAGCCGCCAGTCTAGAGGGTATTATGTACCTTTACAGGCCCGCGTCTTGACTCCCGATCCGAAGGGAACCGGGGCAGCGGGCCTGTAAAAGTACACGACACCCTCTGACCTGGGAAGGAACGAACCGGAAGGCCGAGGGGCCCATGCCGGTGGAAACGGGGCCGCGGGCGTCATCCCGGACGGGGCGCCGCGCGCCAGCCCGTGCGTCGATGGATACCCCCGCCGATCGTCCGCCCCTGCGGCGTTCACTCGGTGACGCGGGTGCGCAGCGCCTTGATCTCGCCGCGCCGCGTCTTGCCGTCGAGTCGCCGCCGGCCGGAGGCCCGGGTCGGACGGGTGGGCTTGCGCACGCGCGGTACGTCGTTGGCCCGGGCCACCAGTTCATACAGGCGTTCGAGGGCGTCGATGCGGTTTTGTTCCTGGCTGCGGTGCACCTGGGCCTTGATGACGACGACGCCATGGCGCGTGATGCGGTGGTCGCTGATCGCGAGCATCCGCTCCTTGAGCGCGGCGGGCAGGGAGGAAGCGAGAATATCGAACTGCAGATGGATCGCGCTCGACACCTTGTTGACGTTCTGGCCGCCGGCGCCCTGCGCGCGGATCGCGCTGATCTCGATTTCGTGATCGGGGATGGTTGGAACGGACATGGGCGACAAGATGGATCGTGCTTGCGGGCCTGCATTATAGCGTGCCGCCGATACGAGAACCCCAACGAAAACGAACGCCGATACGACGTCGGCAGCACGAATGCGCAACCTCGTTCTGTCGCATGCGGCGCTGACGACGCACGCGACGGAGTACGGAATTCAGTCTTACTTGCCGACCTGATTGCCGATCAATCCACCCGCCGCCGCGCCGCCGATCGTGCCCAGCGCACCGCCGCCCAGCGCCGCGCCAGCCACGCCGCCAGCCGTCGCACCCAGCGCCGTGTCGCGTTGGCGGGACGTCATGCTGTCGCAACCCGTAAGACCTGCCGCCAGAGTCACCACGACAGCCAACGCACCCAGATGCCTGATCGATTTCATTTTCCGCTCCTATCCTTTTATTGACAGCCGCCCAAGGCAAGGACGACTCTTGCAAGGCTGTTCAAGCAAATAACGCGCCATGCCTGGCAGATCATCGCGCGTTCCTGGCGCATCCCGCGTACCGTTGCAGTGTGCTCCCAGCGCTTCCCGCGGGCGGTCGCCATGGATTGTTGCCGCATCGCGCCGCCGTGAAGGAAATAATTTCCGCCCGGCGGCGAACCTTACATGCCTTACCGGGCCTCTCGACCGGACAGGCATATCCGACGCGCCACGTTCATTGCGCGCGATACAGTTCGGCGCCGTTTCTGACGAACTCGATCGATTTCACCTCCATGCCCCGTTGCAACGCATCTTTTTCCGACAGGCCCTGTTCCGCGGCGTAGGCGCGCACATCCTGCGTGATCTTCATCGAGCAGAAATGCGGGCCGCACATCGAGCAGAAATGCGCGACCTTCGCCGAATCCTTCGGCAGCGTCTCGTCGTGGAATTCGCGTGCCTTGTCCGGGTCGAGGCCGAGATTGAACTGGTCGTCCCAACGGAATTCGAAGCGGGCCTTGGACAGCGCGTTGTCGCGGATCTGCGCGCCCGGATGCCCCTTGGCGAGATCGGCGGCATGGGCCGCGAGCTTGTACGTGATGATGCCGGTCTTCACGTCGGCCTTGTCGGGCAGACCCAGATGCTCCTTCGGCGTCACGTAGCACAGCATGGCGGTGCCGAACCAGCCGATCATCGCCGCGCCGATGCCCGAGGTGATGTGGTCGTAACCGGGCGCGATGTCGGTCGTCAGCGGCCCGAGCGTGTAGAACGGCGCCTCGTCGCACGACGTCAGCTGCAGGTCCATGTTCTCCTTGATCAACTGCATCGGCACGTGTCCCGGGCCCTCGATCATCGTCTGCACGTCATGGCGCCAGGCGACCTGCGTCAGTTCGCCGAGCGTGCGCAGCTCGGCCAGTTGCGCCTCGTCGTTGGCATCGTAGATCGAACCGGGACGCAGCCCGTCGCCCAGCGAGAAGCTGACGTCGTAGGCCTTCATGATGTCGCAGATGTCTTCGAAATGTTCGTACAGGAAGCTCTCGCGATGGTGCGCGAGACACCACTTCGCCATGATCGAGCCGCCGCGCGACACGATGCCGGTCATCCGCGACGCGGTCATCGGCACGTAGCGCAGCAGCACGCCGGCGTGGATCGTGAAGTAGTCGACCCCCTGTTCGGCCTGTTCGATCAGCGTGTCGCGGAAGATCTCCCAGGTGAGGTCCTCGGCCTTGCCGTTCACCTTTTCCAGCGCCTGATAGATCGGCACGGTGCCGATCGGCACGGGGCTGTTGCGAATGATCCACTCGCGGGTCTCGTGGATGTGCTTGCCGGTGGACAGATCCATCACGTTGTCCGCGCCCCAGCGGATCGCCCAGGTCATCTTGTCGACTTCCTCGCCGATCGACGACGTCACCGCCGAGTTACCGATGTTCGCATTGACCTTCACCAGGAAATTGCGGCCGATGATCATCGGCTCGCTTTCCGGGTGATTGATGTTGTTCGGAATGATGGCCCGGCCGCGCGCAATCTCCTCGCGGACGAATTCCGCGGTGATGCGGGCCGGCGTGCTGGCGCCGAACGACTGGCCGGGGTGCTGGCGGCCGAGCAGCGCGGCCAGCTTGTCCCCCTGCGGGCCGCTGCGGCGCAGGCTCTCGATATACGCGTCGCGTTGCTGGTTCTCGCGTAGCGCCACGTATTCCATTTCCGGAGTGATGACGCCACGGCGCGCGTAGTGCATCTGTGTCACGTTCGCCCCGGTGCGGGCGCGACGCGGCGTGCGATGCAGCCCCGGGAAACGCAGCGCGGTGGTGCGCTCGTCCGCGGCGCGCGCGCGCCCGAACTCGCTCGACGGACCGGCGAGCGCTTCGGTGTCGCCACGTTCCTCGATCCAGCCGGCACGCACGGGCGCGAGCCCGGAGCGGATGTCGATCGCGGCGCCCGGGTCGGAGTAGGGGCCGGAGGTGTCGTAGACGAAGACGGGCGGATTCGGCTCGGCGCCGAAGCTCGCCGGGGTATCGCTTTGATGAATCAGGCGCATCGGCACGCGCAGGTCGGGTCGCGAGCCGGTGACGTAGACCTTGTGCGACTGCGGCAGCGGCTGGATCGCGGCGGCATCGACGCGCGCGTCGGATGAGAGGAATTCGGGTTTGGCGTTCATGACGTCTCCGGGTGGGGAGCGCAGGGGAGACTTGAACGCGGACGGAATGCGAGCGCCTGGAGAGGGTCCGATCCCGGTGCGCTTCCTTCGCTGGCATTACCCAGATCAGGTTCAAAGGGTATTTCTCACCCGCAACGACACGTTGCAGGACCCCCGCGCTTTGAAGCCTAAACCATACACCCTGCCTATCATTCCGC
Organism: Janthinobacterium lividum; assembly: GCA_050955065.1. Taxonomy (GTDB): domain Bacteria; phylum Pseudomonadota; class Gammaproteobacteria; order Burkholderiales; family Burkholderiaceae; genus Robbsia. The sequence continues at coordinate 9,579 of JBPBQT010000411.1, forward strand.
GCAAGTTGAATGAAAAGCCGGATTCGCGTGGACACGTCCTAGGGAATACCCTAGAATAGGGTTAACCCTAAACCGTATCGTGGAGCGCAGGTCATGCAAGCCGCAATGAAAATGTTTCGTTCGCTGAGTGTTTTCCTGTCGACCAGCGCCGACGCGCGACGTGAAGCGCGGCAGGCGAATTACCTGTCGGAAGCCACCGATCTGCATGATCTCGAATTCCGCATCCGCCAGCTCGACCGGCAACAGGCGGGTCCCGCCGCCTCGTGGATGAGCCTGCAGGGCTGAACGCGTTGTTCGCGTCGTACGGCTCACGAAACGACAAAGGGCGTCTTGCTTGCGCGCGACGCCCTTTTCTACAGACTCCCGCAAACGGGTGCCCGTGAGTCTGCCGCGTGCCGCCACCGTGCCGGTGGCGCTTACGCAGGCAGCAGTGACTTACTTGTGCTCTTCCGCCGAGTTCGACAGGGCTTGACCGCCCTTCGAGATGTCCTGGCCTGCGCCGGACATCGTGTTGCAACCTGCCAGTGCGGCGGTTCCGGCGATCAGAAGCAGAGCGATGATACGGGTCATAGTGACTTTCCTCATGGGTTGTTGAGCCATTTGCAGCTTATCGGCGCTGTTCGTTGGCGTTATTGCGTTATTGCATCGAGCCGTCATGCAGCAACGACGCGTGACCGTATCCTAGAATGCCGCCGTATCGACGAATGTCGGCCGGATGCGGATTTCCATGTCAGCGCCGTCCGACATGCCGTGTCACTCTACACCTTGCGCCCTGGTGCGTCATGTACGGCACGAGGCACGATCCGGCGTGTTGGCGCGGATACCACACAGCATGCGGTTCTTCCGCCAGTGACGTGGTGCCTTGTCGTCCCACACTGCCGTCCTGAAAATCCTGCCGCATATTCCTGCATCACCTGTCTCGCGTCGCGCTCGCATGGGTCGCAGACCGTCATTGAGCAGATATCTGTCAGTGGATTCCCACAAGAAAACAGGATGGAGCCGGATGCGTGGGACACCCGCATGCCGCTACGATGAGCGCAATCGAAAAAAAGGAGTTGTGCCATGTTGAAGTGGGCTTTGATTTTCGCGGTCATCTCTCTGATCGCCGCCGTCTTCGGTTTCACCGGGATCGCCGCAGGTGCCGCAGGCATCGCCAAATTCCTGTTCGTCCTGTTCCTGGTGTTGTTCGTCGTCTTCCTGCTGATCGGCTTTTTCGTCACGAAAAAAGTGGTGGATTAGCCGTGCCGGGCCGGTATCCCGCACGAGCGCCGGAGTAGAACGCCGGCGCTCGTATCGCAACCTGGCCCGGAGATTGCATGGCTACTCCGCATGCGATCCCGCTTTGCCATTCGCGGCAGACATCGCCTCACACCGACCCGCTATCAGGAGCCGTCATGGCCAACGCATTGCAACAAGCTGAACCTTCGAAAGACGAATTTTCCCTCGATCTCGCCGCCATTCGCGAACGCGCCCGCCAGCACATCAAAGACGGCGCCGTTACCGATTCGTATGGTGCGAACCGCGAAATCGTGCTGAAACTGCTGAACGAATCGCTGGCGACGGAAATCGTCTGCACGCTGCGCTACAAGCGTCACTACTTCATGGCCAAGGGCATTCACGCCGAGCCGGTCGCGGCCGAGTTCCTCGAGCACGCGGGCGACGAGCAACGCCACGCCGACATGCTGGCCGAGCGTATCGTCCAGCTGGGCGGCGAGCCGAACTTCTCGCCGGACGGCCTGCTCAGCCGCAGCCACTCGCAGTACGTCGAAGGCAACTCGCTGAACGACATGATCCGCGAAAACCTGATCGCCGAGCGGATCGCGATCGACAGCTATCGTGAAATCATCCAGTACCTGGGCGATCGCGACTCGACCAGCCGTCGCATTTTCGAGACGATTCTCGAGCAGGAAGAGGAGCACGCCGACGACATGGCCGATTTCCTCGACCACGACGATGGCGCGAAGGGCTGAGCTTCACCCGCCTGCGTCCTGACCGATAGGCACGACGGGAGCGGTGTTTCGGCCGTTTCCCGCGTTTCCCGCGTTTCTCGCATTACCCGCCGTTAGCGCGCGCCG
>JBPBQT010000412.1:0-11140 GCA_050955065.1 Janthinobacterium lividum
GCGCTGTATCTCGCGCGTCAGGCGGTGTTGAGCGGCGTGGTCGATGTCGCGCTGGCGCTCGGTTTCGAGCAGATGCGCCCGGGTGCGCTGGGCCTCGGCGCCACCGACCGCACGCCGATCACGATCCGCATCGACAATGCGATGCGCGACATCCGCGGTTATGACGACAACGTGCCCACCGGACTGCAATACTTCGGCGGCGCCGGCGCGGAATATCTCGAGAAGTACAACGCCGGCGTCGACCTGTTCGGCCGGATTTCCGTCAAGGCGCGCTCGCACGCGGTGCGCAATCCCTACGCGCTGTTCAGCGAGCCGCTGACCCTCGAACAGGTGATGCAGGCGCCGCACGTGTTCGGACCGCTCACGCGGCTGATGTGCTGCCCGCCCACCTGCGGCGCGGCGGCCGTGGTCGTCGTCTCCGAGCGCTTCGCGCGCGAGAACGGCCTGACCCGCACGGTGGAGATCGCCGGCATCAGCCTCGCCACCGACAGTCCGGAGAGTTTCGCATCGGGCAGCATGATCAATGTCGTGGGCGCGGGCATGACGCGCAAGGCGTCGCACGCGGCCTATACGGAAGCGGGCATCGACATCAACGATATCGATCTCGTCGAGCTGCACGACTGTTTCTCGTCGAACGAGGCGATCTCCTACGAGGCGCTGGGGTTGTGCCCGGAAGGCGGCGCGGAGAAATTCGTCCATGACGGCGACAACACCTACGGCGGGAAATTCGTGACCAATCCGTCGGGCGGCCTGCTGTCGAAGGGTCATCCCCTGGGCGCGACGGGGCTCGCGCAGATCTCGGAACTGACCTGGCATCTGCGGGGCGACGCCGGGGACCGCCAGGTGCCGAACGCCCGCGTCGGGGTCCAGCACAACGTCGGCCTGGGCGGCGCGTGCGTGGTGACGGTGCTGACGCGCTGAACGGGGGCGTCAGGTCCGCGAACGGGGCATCCGCAGGCCCTGTTCCGCGATCAGGCTGCGGTGGATCTCGCTGCTGCCGCCGTAGATGGTCATCCCGACCGACTGCCGGTAACCGATCTCGATGCTGCCCAGCGCATCGTGCCCCGCGAACAGCGATTCGGGCGCGGTCAGATCCATCAGGTCGCATGCTTCGGTCCGGTAGATTTCCGTGCTGAAGAGCTTCGACATCGGACCGAAGGCGGCGCGCCCGGGAATACCCTGCTCGACCGCCCAGATGGCCCGGTAGCAGAGATCGCGCGCGAGCGTCGCATGCACCATCGCGCGCGCGAGCCGGCGGCGCACGTCCGGGTCGTCGATCGCCAGGCGCGCGCCTGCATCGGCGTGTGCCGCGTCGTCGAGCGGGGTCGTTTGCGCCCACCGCACCGCGTGCCGCACCATCCGGTCGAAGCTGATCCGGTACTGGTCGCCGCCGTGCTCGATCTCGAGCGTGGCGGCCATGACCGCGAGGCCGCCGTCGACCTCCCCCAGACGGTATCGGTCCGGCACCCGGACGCCGGACAGATAGGTGATATTGGTACGCTCGTCCTGCAGCGTGTGGATCGCGTCGATCGATACGCCGGGCAGTTCCATGGGCACCAGGAACAGCGTCAGGCCCGCATGCTTGGGGCCGGTCGGATCGGTGCGCACCAGCAGGAAGATGTAATCGGCCACGTTCGCGGCCGTGGTGAACACCTTCTGGCCGTCGATGATCCAGTCGCCGCCGTCCGCCGCGCGCTGCGCGCGGGTTTTCGCGGCGAAAACGTCCGAACCCGACGCGGGTTCGGTGAAACCCAGACAGGCGACGGCCGCGCCGCTCGCGAGACGCGGCAACACTTCCTGCTGCAGGACCGAATCGCCGAAACGCATCACCACCTGTGCGACCTGGTTCGTCACCGGCACGGTGATGCGCTGCCAGTTGAAATCCTCGAACGCCTCCGCCGCCGCGGCCATGTCGAAGGCGGTCCTGCCGTTGCCGCCGAACGCGACGGGCCAGTGCGGATACAGCAGGCCGGCCGCCGCCAGTTTCATGTGAAAACCGCGGTGGTAGCCGGCGACCGAATGATGCGCGTGCGCGATCAGCTCGGCGTCGAGGTTCTTCTCGAAAAACGCCCGCACCTCGGCGCCGAATGCCTCGGCCGCGGGGCCGACGCCGAACTCGACGCCGACGTCGCCGGCCGACGGCAGCGGCGTCGCCGCGCCCTTCCCCCACAGTCGCTCGGCGAGCGCATGCAGTTCCCGCTGCGGGTCGCCGTTCTGCAGCGCCCAGGCCTTGGCGCGGCGGTAATACAGCTGGATATCGTATTCGAGCGACACGCCATAGCCGCCGAACGTGTGCAGCGCCTGCGCCACCGCCCGCGCGCTGCTTTGCGTGGCCCACCACCAGGCCATCGATACATACGCCGCCGCGTCCGTGTCGCCGCGCGCGATCGCCCAGACCGCGCGCCATACCAGCAGCCGGGCGCCGTCGATTTCGGTCAGCGCATCGGCCAGCGGGTGCGCGATGCCCTGGAACGATCCGATCAGCTTGCCGAATTGCTGCCGCTCCCCCGCATAGGCGGCGGCCATCTCGATCGCGCGCCGCGCGAGGCCCACGAGCATCGCCGCTTTCAGAACCTTCCATTCCTCGCGCGCGGCGAGAAACAGCGCGCGCGCGGTGGCGCCATCGGTCAGTACTGCGAATTGCCCCGCCGCGCCGGTACCCCACAGCACCTGCCGGGTCAGCGCTTCCGAGCCCAGATTGGCCGACATCGGCCCGGCAGCCGCGCTCGCCTCGAAGAGACCGGTGATCGCGACGATCGCATCGCCGGCCAGCGCCAGCACCGTCGCGCCCGGCAGCGCCGACACGACGTGTCGCGCATCGCGCCGCAATTCGTGCGGCATCAGCACCACCGGGGCCCCCTCCAGCGCGGCATCGAGCAGGCGACGCGCGCCATCGCCCGGCAGCAACGCGAGCAGACGCAACGCCGGCACGGACTCCGCCAGCGGTACGGACGCGAGATGCCGGCCCGCCTCTTCGGCCACCAGCGCCGCGTCGAACAGGCTCATGCCGCCACCCGCCGGCTCCGGCACGCGCATCGACGCAATCCCCATGGCCTGGAGTTCTCCCCAGAGGTCCGCGTCGAAACCACGCGCCTCGGCCGCACGCACGCGCGCGGCCGACGACTCGCTATGGAACACCTTCGCTACGGCATCGCACAGCATCCGCTGTTCGTCGGTCAGATCGAGTTTCATCGCATCCCGTTTTGCATTGCGCCCGGCATCGGCAATAACTGATAATATAACATTTATAGCTCTTCGTTCCCGCGGGCGAACGGATGACGGCGGGCCCGCATACCTTCGCCAAGGTCTTTCGACGGCGCCTGTCACCGAAATTCCCCCCGCGCGCCGGCAACCCGATCAACAGCATCTTAAAAATAATCACGATCCGATCGATGACGCACCATCCGGGTAAGTCCGCATTCATCCAGACAGGCGGCGTACGCATTCACTACCTGTCCTGGAACCTCGAGCAGCACGAGAAGCCGCCCCTCCTGCTGATTCACGGTTTTCGCGCGCATGCGCACTGGTGGGACGCGATCGTGCCTTCGCTGCTCGACGACTACCGCATCGTCGCGATGGATTTTTCGGGCATGGGCGACAGCGATTTCCGGGCGCACTATCGCGCAATGGACATGGCCGGCGAGATCACCGGTGTGATCGATGCGCTCGAGCTCGCCCCGGTCACGGCGATCGCCCACAGCTACGGCGGCGCGCGTCTGCTGTACGCCTGCGCCGAACGCCCGGAACTGTTCCGGCGCGCGATCGTCATCGACAGCTACGTCCGCTTCGACGACGAAGCCGGTTTCAACGGTCCGCGGGACATGGGCAGCGTACGGGTGCATCCCGATTTCGACATGGCGTGCGCGCGTTTCCGGCTGATGCCCGAGCAGCCCGACGCGGTTCCCGAATTGCTCGCGCATGTGGCGCGTCATTCGTTGCGGCGCGTCGAAGGCGGCTGGCGCTGGAAATTCGATCACGCGATGCAGCTCGACCGGGAAGGCGAGATCGGCGGTGAACGGCTGCTGCCGAGGATCACGACGCCGGTGGATTTCCTCTACGGCGAACATAGCCGGGTGGTCAGCGGCGCGCATGCGCGCCGGATCTGCAGCCTGCTGCCCCATGCCGGCGAGCCGATCATGGTGGCGAACAGCTATCACCACCTGATGCTGGACCAGCCCGTGGCGCTGACCGAGGTGCTGCGCACCTGCCTGGAGCGCGCGCGATGAACGCCCTACGCGCTGCCACCACGCTGTGGGACCTGTTGCAGGCGCGTGCGCGCGCCACGCCCGATGCGCCGATGCTGATCGACACCGACGAACGGGTCTGGTCGTTCGCGGCGGTGGCGCGCGAAACGGCGCGCGTGGCAGCAGGTCTGCACGCGCTCGGCGTGACGCGCGGCAGCAAGGTCACCTGGCAGTTGCCGACCCAGGCGCAAGCCCTGTTCGTCTCGCTGGCGCTGTGCCGGCTCGAAGCGATACAGAACCCGGTGATCCACCTGTACGGACGCAGGGAGGTGGGCGCGATCGTCGCGCAGTTCCAGCCGGCGTTCTATCTCGTGCCGGCGGGCACGGCCGGCACCGGGGCGCGCGATCCCGCGGAATGGGTGCGGGACGCCGGCGCGGCGTTCGCGACGCCGCCGCGGATCGTGACCGTACCCGACGATATCGATGCGGCACTCGGCGATGGCGACACCCCTCCCTTGCCACCCCGCAGCGCCGCCGGTGCGGCGGCCGACCCGGTCCCGCGCTGGGTCTACTACACGTCCGGCACCACCGCCGCGCCCAAGGGCGTGCTGCACTCCGACGCGACGCTGCTGGCGAGCGGCCGCGCGTATGGCCGGGCGCTGGGGCTGAGGAGCACGGACGTCGGTGCGATCGCCTTCCCCTACGCGCATGTCGGCGGCACGATGAACCTCGTGATGCTGCTGGATCTGGGCATGTCGGCCGTGCTGGTGGCGAAATTCGCCGTCGAGGCCGTCGCCGCGCTGTACCGGCGGCATGGCGTCACGCAGAACAGCGGCAGCGTCGCGCACTACACGGCCTTCCTCGCCGAACAGCGGCGCGCACCCTCGCGGCCGGTCGTGCCGTCGTTGCGCTGGCTGTCGGGCGGCGGCGCGGCCAAGCCCGCGAATCTTTTCTTCGAAGCGCGCGCCGAACTGCGCTGCACGATCCTGCACTGCTACGGGATGACCGAGGCGCCCATGGTCACCAGCGCCTCGCCCGCGCATACCGACGAACAACTGTCCGCAACCGACGGCCTGCCCGTCGAGGGAATGCAGATCAGGATCCTGCGCACCGACGGCACCCGCGCGGCGCCGGGCGAGTCGGGCGATATCTGGATCCGGGGCGACACCGTGTGTCTGGGTTACAGCGACCCGGCGCTCACCGCCCAGGGCTTCGACGCAGACGGCTTTTTCAATACCGGCGACGTCGGGCAACAGCGCGCGGACGGCCATGTCGTGCTCACCGGACGCTCGAAGGACATCATCATCCGCAAGGGCGAGAACATCTCGGCGCGCGAGATCGAGGACCTGCTCGGCCAGCATCCGAAGGTCGCGGCGGTCGCGGTGATCGGGCTGCCGGATGCCGAACGCGGCGAACGGGTCTGTGCGGTGGTCGAATCGCGCGCGCCGGACGCGCCGCTGAGTTTCGCGGAGATGTGCGCGTTCTTCGAGGCAGCGGGCATCATGCGCCAGAAGATTCCGGAGCAGCTCGAAATCGTCGAGCAGATGCCGCGCAATGAAACCTTCAACAAGATCCTGAAATTCAAGCTGCGCGAGCGCTTCACCGCCGCGACATGACCCGCCGGTGGCGCACGAAGTTCGCGTAAGACCCGCGTGAAAAAAGAGGAGACAACGATGGATAACCACAACAAACAGGCCGGGCAAACCGGCGATGCGCAGAAAACCCTGCGCCTGGACGGCAGGGTCGCCTTCATCACCGCCGGCGCGAACGGCATCGGCGCCGGCGCGGCCCGGGAAATCGCCCGCCACGGCGGGCAGGTGGCCATCGCCGATGTCGATGTCGAGGGCGGCGAGCGTCTGGCGGCGTCGCTGCGCGCGCTGGGCGGCGATGCGCTGTTCGTCAGGACCGATGTACTGCAGACCGGGGAGATCGACGCGGCCATTCAGCAGACCGTGCGGCATTTCGGCCGGCTCGACATTCTCGTCAACAATGCCGGCGGCGTACGCGGCAATCTCTTCATCGATCAACCCGAGCGCAGCTGGCGCAAGCATATCGATTTCAATCTGATCAGCATGCTGGCCGCCACCCATGCGGGCGCACGGGCGATGATCGCGGCCGGCAACGGCGGCACCATCGTCAACATCGCCAGCAGCGAAGGCCTGCGCGCGGCGCCCCAGTACGCGGTGTATGGCGCGTGCAAGGCGGCGATGGTCAGCTTCACGCGCTCGATGGCGCTGGAACTCTCGGGGCACGGCATCCATGTGCACGCGCTCGCGCCGGACATGATCGAGACGCCCGGATTGAATCAGGTCGGCGCGGTGACCAGCGAGGCGATGAGCGCGGCCCGTGCGCGGTATATTCCCCTGCAACGGGTGGGCGACGTCGAGGAAATCGCCCATCTGATCGTTTTTCTCGCGTCGGGCATGGCGAGTTATCTCACCGGGCTGACGATTCCCGTGGACGGCGGCACCATTGCGGCTTCCGGCTGGAACCGCATGCCCGGCAACGACCAGGCCTGGACGCTGTATCACGAATAGGGCGGGGCCAGCGGGGCGGGACCTCCGCCCTGCCTCTGGCCCCTGTCGCTGCCCCTACTCCTCCCCCCTCACGCCGCGCGCACCACCTTTTGCGTCACCAGCGTGGCGATCTCGTCCGGCGAGAAGCCGGCCTCGGCGAGAACCTCCGCGCTGTGCTGGCCGAGCGCCGGCGGCGCGCGGTCGAGCACGACCGCCAGTTCGCCGAAATCCCAGAAAGCGCCGATCTGTTCGAGTTCGCCATAGACCGGGTGCGGGTAGCCGACGGCGAGACGGTCTGCGCGCCGGTCGCCGTCGTCGAAGAACGGCGTCATCTGCCGGGTGGCCACCGCCGCGCACGGTACCGCGCAGCGCGCGAACAACGCCAGGCCCGCGGCGCGATCGCGGGACGCAAGCAGCGTCTCCAGCGCGGCGACATCGGCGCACGCCGCTTCCCGCAGCACGCTTTCGAGCGTGCCCGGCGCGGTGGTGGCCGTCGCCGCGGCGCCGGGCCCCTCGGCCGCCGCGGGTGCCGTCGCGAGTTCCGCCACGACATCGGCATCCGACACCGCTATCCAGCCGTCGCTGCAGGCGTACACGCGCTGCAGTGGCGAAAACCCCATCTGACGGCTGTCCAGCCGGGGGCCGGGCAGCAGCGCATCGTTCGCGTCGAGCGCGGTGGCCAGCGTGAACAGGCTTGCACCCAGCAGCGATGCATGTACCGCCTGTCCGTCGCCGTGACGGTCCCGTTCGTACAGCGCCCCGACGGTACCGAGCAGCGACGCGAGCGCGGCCAGATGATCCATCATGCCGAACCGCAGCCAGTTCGGGTCGTTGCCCTCGCCCGCCGACGCGAGCTCCCACCCGGACGCCGCCTGGAAAAGCTGGTCGTAGCCGGGCCAGTCCTTGCGCGGCCCGTGCGGACCGTAGGCGCTGACGTGCGTATGGACCAGCAGCGGATTGATCTTTCGCAGCGACGCGTAGTCGATGCCGAGTTTGACCGCGGTCGGCATGCGCTGGTTGTGATGCACGACGTCGGCCCGCGCGACCAGCCGCGCGACCACATCCTTCGCCGCCTCGTGCGTCAGATCGAGCGCGAGGCCGCGCTTGCCGCGCTGGCAGCCATTGAACGCCCATTCGATCGGCCGTAGCGGCTCCCCGCCGATCGCCTCCACCTTGACGACGTCGGCGCCCAGATCGGCCAGCAGCATGGTCGCCAGCGGCCCGGCGAGATACGAACCGAAGTCGAGCACCGTGGTGCCGGCCAGCGGTCCCGTGCCGGACGACTCCGTCGATTCCGTCGATTCCGTCGATTCCGTCGAAGCGGACGAGCCGGAAGACGCCGCGGCGCCGGACGGATAAACTGGCTCGGCCACCGTTTCCCGCGACGCCCCGGACGGCCGTGCCGGCCAGTCGGACAGCGTCTCACCCGCGCGCACGCGAACGGGCGGCGCGAGATGGATCGGCACGTTCGCCTGATGCGTCGTGCCGAAGGCCTGCGTGGCCACTTCCGCGATATAGCCGCTCGCCCGCGCCTGTTCGTCGTGGAACAGCGCCGCGGTCTCGCTCACCGGCTGCACGGCGACACCCGCCTGCCACAGTTCCCGCAGCCAGAATTCACGCGGGTGATGCTGGAACACATACGCGAAGACGCCGAGATTCGGATAGGCGATCGAGCGTCCGTGATAGAAGGCATCGTTTGCCTCGCGCTTCTGCTCCGTGTCCAGCTGCGCGGCAAGCGCCGCGACGGCGGGCGTCTTGCCGGGGTCGCCCATCACATGGATCCACAAGCCGTCGCCGCAGCGGTAGAGCGGCTGCGGCGTATCCTTGGGCATGCCTTTCGCGACCATCGGCGTGGGCCGCGCCGCGCGTTGCCAGTACATCATCATCGGCAGCAACGCGCCCTGCAGCAGGCTGGTGGCGACACGCCCGCCACGGCCGACACTGCCGCCGCGCTGCCGATACAGCAGCCGCGCGACGATGCCGGTCGCCGACAGGAAAGCCGCATGCGCGCTGCCCAGCGGGAACGCCAGGAATGCCGGACCGTCGCGCGCCGTCATCGCCTGCTCGTCGAGCAGACCGGCCTCGGCCAGCACCAGCAGGTCGTCCACCGGACGGTTCTCATGGCGATGCCCGGCCGGCCAGCCGGTGATCGTCGCGAAGATCAGGTCCTGGCGAGCGCCGCCCAGCGCGGCCGCGTCGGTGCCCAGCCGCGCCATCTCCGCGGGCGTGCGGTCCTGCACGACGACATCGGCGCCGTCGACCAGGGCCTGCAGCCGGGCGCGGCCGGCGGGGTCGTCCAGGTCGATGTCGAGCACCGATTTGCTGCGGTCCCACAAGGCCGCCTGCACGGCGTCGAGGCCCGGCCCCCGATCGCGCGCGACGCGCACCTTGATCACGCTGGCGCCCAATTCGGCCAGCAACAGCGCCGTCACCGCGCCCGCCCGGTGCCGCCCGAGGTCCACCACCCGGGTGCCGTCCAGCACGCCTTCCCGTGCGACCCGATGGCCTTCCCCGCGCCCGTCTTTCCGCGCACTCGTCTCTTCTTGCATGTCGTCTCCCGCGTGCCAGATACGTTATTAACTGACTTTTATTCATTTTTATTCACTCTAAGGCAGCGCTTTCAAAGAGGCAAGAAATAGGCGCAGCAACTGGCCCGAACCATGCGTTTACCCGCAGAAAAACCGCTGTCCGCACGCCACGGAACGCCGTTTTTCATAAATGACATATCGTCACTTTGGTGGCATGATTCCCTGCATGCCAGGTCGACAATCGCCGCTGTCCGGTGGCGATGCGGCACGAGAAAAGGAGACGAAGATGAATCTGACAGAAACGCGGGCGGCGCCGTCCGATGGCGGGGAGCCGCAGGGAGACCTCGCGCGCCCTCCCGGCGCTGCCGCGGCGGCGACGCACGCCGCCGCGCCAGGCCGCTCGGGCAGCCTCCACGACGCCGCGCCGCAGTTCGCATTTCGCCTGGACAGCCTGAACAAGGTGCCGGGACGCAACTGGTACGCGCTGGTGATCCTGACGCTGATCTATGCCTGCCATTTCCTGGACCGCATGATGGTGTCGATCATCGTCGAGCCCGTGCGTCACGAATTTCATCTGACCGACAGCCAGATCGGCCTGCTCACGGGACTGGCGTATGGCGTGACGTTCGCGCTGGCGGGCATTCCGCTCGGGCTGATGATCGATCGGCTCAACCGCGTCCGGCTGCTGGCCGTGCTGGTGGCGATCTGGAGCGGCATGACGGCGTTGTCCTCCGTCGCGCAGAACTTCGTGCAGTTGCTGATCGCGCGCATGGGCGTCGGCGCGTCCGAGGCGGGCGGCTCACCGACCAGCCTGTCGCTGATCTCCGACCTCTTTCCGCCAAGCAAGCGTTCCACCGCGGTGGGTTGCTTCTTTCTCAGCAACGCGGTGGGCGCGATCCTCGCGATCTTCATCGGCGGTTTCGTCGCCGCGAAATACGGCTGGCGCTCCGCGATGCTGCTCGCCGGCGTGCCTGGATTGATCCTCGCGGTGACGTTGATCCTCACGGTGCGCGAGCCGCGCCGCGGCGGGACCGATGCCGCGCGCGCCGCCGACGCGCCGCCCGTTCCGCCCGCGCCCGGTCTCTTCGAGGTGGTACGGCGCATCGGCAAGGAACGCGCGATGCTGCATCTCTTCGGCGGCATCTCGCTCGCCTCGGCGGGCGTGGCGACGATCGGCGCCTGGCTGCCGGCCTTCGTCATGCGCTTTCACGGTCTGAACATCAAGGAAGCCGGACTTGCGGTGGCGCTCGCCAGCGGTTTTTTCGGTGCATTCGGCTCGGTGATCGGCGGCCTGATGACCGACCGGCTCGCCAGGACGCAGGCGCGGCGCCGCATGGACGTGAGCATGGCGGTCTGTATCGGCGCGGCGCTGCTCGCGATCCTCGGCCTGATGCTGCCGGGTTCGCGCAGCGCGGTACTGGCGCTGTGCGTCACCCAGATGGTCGCCTTCGTGGTCTTTCCGGCGGCGTTCGGCGCGATGCTGGGGCTCGCGGCACCGCATATGCGCGGCACCACGTCGGCCAGCATGCAGATCTGCGTCAATCTGGTGGGATACGGTTTCGGCCCGGCGCTGGTCGGCGTGCTGAGCGACCGTTTCGGCGGCGATCAGTCGCTGCGCTACGCGATGATGACGGTGACCAGCCTGTGCTTTCCGTGGGCGGCGCTGCATTTCTGGCTGGCGGCCCGGGCGTTCGCGCGGCGCGCCCTTACGACGTGATGTTCCGGCGCGGCGGCGGTTTGATGCTGACTTGGTATCGATTTGATGTTGATTTGATGCGAGTGCGCTGGGTGCGCCGCCGACTTGACCCGCGCGATGCCGATTTGATGCGGGTTGGTAATGAGGTGTTGGGGTGATGAGGTGAGGCGGCAGTGACGCAACGCTTCAATGATCCGCGGGCGGCTCCAGGCCGCC
>JBPBQT010000413.1:0-10062 GCA_050955065.1 Janthinobacterium lividum
GGTAGCACCGATACCGCCGGACATCGCTGGTTCGCGCTCAATGCCCAGGCCAGTTTGCGTGCGTGGGGACGCGGCAGGATAAAATCGGATGCATGAAATAATAATTTAGTCAAGGGGCTTGCGAACGACAAATCGCATCAACTGGCATGCGTGTCGCTGCTCTGGCAGAATGCAGATTCTCAACAGAATCTCATGTGAATACAGAGCCGAAGCGGTGTCCGGTTTGCGTCGGAATCGATAACAAAATTCTAATTTTCGCGGCCCCCTGACCTTGCACAACGATCACGTGGTCCGATCCCGGAGCAATTCCGAGGAGATCGGCGATCCTCTTGACACCGATCAGGCACTCGGCCGCGAACCCGATCGCAATTTCGCAAGCGCACGTCGCGCATTCATCATCCTGCTGGTCGCGGCCATCGTGCTGCCGTTGGTCTATGTCGTGATCGCGGCGATCGGCGACCTGCGGGATCGTCAGCGGGTGGCGTTGCTGGTAACCAGCCGGGTCGCGCGGATTGCGGAAGAGCACGCGATCAAGGTTTTCGACCTGAACCAGAGCTTCAACGAGCGGGTGCTCGATCTGTTGGGCGGGATGACCGATACCGACATCCGCCAGCACGAGCGTCTGGTCCACGAACGGTTGCGCCAGATCGGTGGCGGCTATCCGCAGGTCGCGAGCGTCTCGGTATTTTCCGGCAGCGGCCAGATGCTCGCGAGCAGCTACGTTTTCCCGATACCGGTGACGAGCATCCGGCACCGTTCCGTGGTGGAGGCGCTGGCGAACGGCAGCGCGTTCGATGTCTCGTCCCTGACGAGTGGCGCGTTGACGCATCACCCGGTATTCACCACGAGCGTTCCCCGCAAGGGCGCCGACGGCGGCTTCAACGGCGTTGTCTCGGTGGCGTTGCAGGTAGAGTACTTCTCGGATTTCTACAAGGATCTGGCGGGGACCGAGAAATCGATGACGATCGGTCTGGCGCGGGACGACGGTGAGCTTCTGGTGCATTATCCGCTCGCAAGCGCGAGCGCGGGCACCCTCGTACATGACGATCCGATGCGCGAGCCGCCGCCTTACCGGATCATTGCCGGTTTGCTGCGCCCGGCGCCTGGCCACGATCAGCCGAGTGCCAGGCGTGCGACGCTGGGCGTCGATGGCGCGGACAACATCGTCGCGTATCGCCGTGTCGCCGACTATCCGGTCTATGTCTTTGCGAGTTATCCGAATCACGCGATCGTCGGCGCCTGGCTCAAGCATGTCGGACTGTTGGCTGCCGGCGTCTTCATTCCCTGCCTCGTCCTCTGGGGCGTCATCCTGATGTCGTTGCGGCGCCTGACCGCCGAGGAAAAAGCCTGGGCGGCCTGGCGCGACGAAGCGGCGACGCGTCGGGCCGTCGACGCGGCGTTCCGGCAGGCGCGGCGAATGCAGGCGCTGGGCACGCTGGTGGGAAGCGTCGCGCATGATTTCAACAATCTGCTGATGACGATGTCGGCGAATGCCCAGGTGGTGCGCCGACGCGGCCCGGGCAGCGCGGAAAACGAGGTCGCGGCCATCGAACGCGCGATCAAGAACGGGAAGCGGCTCACGCGCCAGTTGCTCGGCGTGGCGCGCAAGCAACCGCATCGCACGGAAACGATCCGGATGCATGTCTGGTTGCCGGGCGCGGAGCCGCTGCTTGCCTCGGCGCTGGGCATCAAGGTGGCGCTGATTTTCAAGGTGCATCCGGACGCCTGGTCGTTCACGGCGGACGCCGCCGAGCTCGAGCTAGCGCTGATGAACATCGCACTCAACGCGCGCGATGCGATGGCGGATGGCGGCAAACTGACGATCGAGGTGGACAATCTCCACCTCGGCGAAGGCGAATCGTTCGCGCATGCCGGGGATTACGTCCGCATCTCGGTCACGGACAGCGGCAAGGGCATGACGGCGGGCATTCTCGCGCGGGCGTTCGAACCGCTTTTCACCACCAAGCCGCTCGGCATGGGTACCGGCCTGGGTCTGCCGCAGGTATCGGGATTTTGCGAACAGTCGGGCGGCACGGCGTCGATCGAGAGCAAGGAGGCGCAGGGCACCACCGTGCGCCTATATCTGCCTCGCAGCGTTGTCGTGGCGGTTGCGGCAGGCCCCCGGTACGATGCACCGCTTCCGTTCGCGCAGGCAGTGGCGAGGCAGCTGGATGACGTCGCACCGGCGCGTGCGGGCATGGACGACTATGGGACGATGGCTTCCACCGTGCCGTTCTTTGCGACACGAGCGGCGCCGGGAATGTCGGGAATGTCCGGAGCGGAGGGGACGAGCGCGAATCTCGCCTTCGGCGCCGGCACCGGGACGCTGGCCGCGCGCCCGGAAATCTCGATTCTGCTGGTGGAGGACAACCCGGAAGTGGCGGCCGGCACCGAGGCGCTGCTGGCGATCATGGGGTATCAGACCCATTGGATCGACAATGCCGACGCTGCCTACGAGTACCTTCTCGAAATCAGCACGGCGAATGGTGTGGAGGAGGGGGACGATACCGAACGGCCGTTCGACCTGGTGTTGTCCGATATTCACATGCCGGGGAAAATGAACGGCATCGATTTTGCGATGCAGCTTCGCATGCGCTATCCGGTGATGCCGGTCATCCTGGTGACCGGTTATGCTTCCGAACTCGAACGCGCGAAGCTGGCGGACATCCAGGTGATCAGCAAACCCTTCGACGTCGAGGTGCTCGAATCGATGATCGAGGACATGTCGAGCCTGCGCCAGCGCCATTCGCTACCGGCATGATTCGCCGCGGGTTCCTATCGACAGGGACCCGTGGTGGCAGTGGCGCCCGGTATCGTTGCCGCCGGCATAATAAAGCAACTAACGGTCACATCTGAACCACAAAAAACAACCACCAGGCGCTTCGCACGAGCGCACTGGCGGTATTTCATCCCCGCGACCTGTCAGGCAAACAACTTGTCGTAAGCCGCGAGCAGGTTCTGATGCATGGCGCTGCCCTCGAAGTCCGGGCCCAGCGGTTCGAGACCGAAAAACCGCTCTTCGCCGGACACCAGCGCTTCGGCCTGGCATACCACGCTTTCGCCGTACATCAGTGTCAACGCGTGCCGGTAGTTGGCCGGCGGATCCAGATTCAACAGCGCTTCCACGCAACGATAGACCAGCCAGCGCGGGCGACTCAACTGTCGGTAGTGGTGGATCCAGTCACACCCTTCGCGGCTCGCTTCCTCGTCGCCGACGGCCAGCGCCAGCAGGGTCTTCAGCTCGCCGATGCGCAGCTCCTTCCACGGCGTGCCCGCCGGCACGGCCAGACCCAGGATTTCCCAGAGCGGACGTTCGTCGCCGAGGTTCATCGTCTGCAGGTCGTCGAGCAGTTCGCGACATTCGTCGTCGTCGAGACTGTTCAGGCGCACCAGCGCCGGGCGGATATCGTTGCCGACGCTGTTGTTTTCCCACTGCAGATCCTCGACCGGATAGATCTCGGACATGCCCGGCACCAGGATACGGCAGCTGTAGACGCCGAGTTCGTCGAAATCCGCGACATAGACCTCGCGTCCTTCCGCGGCGATGCTGGCGCACAGCCAGTCGTAGTCTTCCTGCGTCGTGGTGCTGAAATTCCAGTCGGCGAACGGATGATCGGGCGTATCGCCGAGGAAGTTCCAGCTGACGACGCCGCTGGAGTCCACGAAATGGATCTCGAGGTTGGCGACCGCGGCGATCTCGTCCATGTCGAAACCGGGCTCCGGGAAATTTTCCAGCGACGCGAGCGCGCGGCCCTGCAGCAGTTCGGTCAGCGCCCGTTCCAGGGCAATCTCGAAACGGGGGTGGGCGCCGAAGCTGGGGAAACAGCCCTGGTCGGCGGGATGCAGCAGCGTCACGCACATGACCGGGTAGCGTCCCCCCAGCGACGCGTCCTTGACCAGGATGCCGAAGCCCGCATCCCGCAAGGCCTTGATGCCCGCGGCAATGCCCGGATAGCGGGCGATGACCTCCTCGGGGACGTCGGGCAGACAGATTCCCTCGCGGATGATCTGGTACTTGACGGACCGTTCGAAGATCTCGGACAGGGCCTGGGTACGCGCCTCCATCAACGTGTTGCCGGCCGACATGCCGTTGCTGACGTAGAGGTTGCCGATCAGGTTCACCGGGAACCAGGTCTGCGCGCCGTCGCTGAGCCGCTGGTAGGGCAGCGCGCAGACGCCACGTTCGACGTTGCCGGAATTGAGGTCGACCAGCACGCTGGCGTCGATGTCGCCGTCCGGGTTGTAGAGCGCGTGGAGTTCCGGGTTCAGCAATGCCGCAGGCCAGGCGCCGTCCTCGGTGGGGGCGAACCAGCGCTCACGCGGATAGTGCACGAAAGGCCGGGCCGCGCGGGTGGCGCCGAGGTAGAAATGCGTCCAGAAGTAGTGACACTCCAGGCGTTCGAAGAACTCGCCCAGCGCACTCGCGCGGGCCGCGAGTTCGGAGGCGCCTTTGCCGTTGGAGAACAGCATCGGGCAATCGGTGTCGCGCATGTGGACGGACCAGATGTTCTCCACCGGGTTCAACCACGAGCTTTCCTGCATGTGGAAGCCGCGTACCGCCAGCTTCTTCTGCATTGAATCGATCGAGAATTCGAGGGAGGCGTCTTTTCCGGCGATGAAGCTTTCTTGTGTCATGGCGTGGCGTGGTGAGAGGCGGGGCGTCTATGCGTCGCCGCGGTCGTTGTCGTGTTCGGTGCTGCGCCGCGCCGACGTGACGGCATGCGGTGAATCGGGCGCGGCGGACGACGGCGTGGCGGAGGGCTGCAACCGGTGTTGCTTCCGACTGCACAGCACGTGCCGGATCTTGCGCGCCAGCGCCTCGCGCGTATAAGGCTTGCCCAGCAATTCGACGCCGGGGTCCAGCCGGCCGCCGTGCACGATCGCGTTTTCGGTATAGCCGGACGTGAAGAGCACCGCGAGATCGGGCAGCCGTTCGCGTGCCTGTCGGGCGAGTTCGGGGCTGCGCAGCGGCCCCGGCATGACGACGTCGGTAAACAGCAGGTCGATCGGCACGCCGCTCTCGATGATTGCCAGCGCGCTGCTGGCGTCGTTCGCCTTCAGTACCCGGTAGCCGAGTTCGGTCAACATGTCGATGACGGTCGCCTGCACCTCGGCATCGTCCTCCGCCATCAGGATGGTCTCGACGCCGCCGATCGCGGGCAGTGCGGCGACCGGTTCGACCCGCGCCTCGTCCAGCAGCGTGCGGGGCAGATAGAGTTTGACCGTGGTGCCGTGGCCCGGCTCGCTGTAGATCGTGACGTGACCACCCGACTGTTTGACGAAACCGTACACCATCGACAAACCGAGTCCGGTACCCTTGCCTTCGGGTTTGGTCGAGAAGAATGGTTCGAACGCCTGGGCGATCACGTCCGCGGGCATGCCGCAGCCGGTATCGGTCACGGCGAGCAGCACATACTGTCCCGGCTTGAGTTCGGCATGCTCCCGCGCGTAGTCGCTGTCGAGATAGGCATTGCCGACCTCGATGGTCAGGCGGCCCACCCCGTCCATCGCGTCGCGCGCGTTGATCGACAGGTTCAGGATCGCGTTCTCGACATGCGCCGGATCGACGAAGGTGCTCCACAGGCCCGCTGAAATCACCATTTCGATTTCGATCGTCTCGCCCAGCGAGCGGCGCAGCATGTCCTCCATGCCGCCGACCAGACGGCCGATCTTCAGCGATTTCGGTTCCAGCGCCTGGCGCCGGCCGAACGCGAGCAGATGGCTCGCCAGCTTCGCGCCGCGCTTGACGCCGGCGAGTGCGTTGCTCACGCGCCGTTCGGGCTGCGGCTGGCCCTTGACGTCGAAAGCCAGCAACTGCAAATTGCCGGATATCACCTGCAGCAGATTGTTGAAATCGTGCGCCACGCCGCCCGTCAGCTTGCCTATCGTCTCCATCTTCTGCGACTGGTAGAGCGCCGCCTCGGTACGGCGCAGGGCCGCCGCCGCGGCGCGATCCGCGGTGACGTCGCGGCCGACCGCATGGAAGTGGCCCTCGTCGGGCACCGCCGCCCACGACAGGATGCTGTAGCCGCCGTCCTTGCGTTGGTAGCGGTTCTCGAAGTGCAGCGTACGGGCGCCGCGGGTGAGCGCCGTCATCTCGTCGCGGGTGGCGTCCCGGTCATCCGCATGCACGAGGGTCAGGAAGGGCCGGCCGAGGAGCTCGGTTTCGCTCCAGCCGAGCAGATGGGTCCACGCGGGATTGACCGCGGTGATCGCGCCGTCGAACCCGGCGACCAGCATGATGTCGGTCGACAGGCGCCAGATGCGGTCGCGGTCGGCGGTGCGGGCCGCCACCTGGTGTTCCAGCGTCTGGTTGTGCCGGCTGAGGGATTCGGCCGCCGCTTTCTGGTCCTCGATATCGGTGCTCGTGCCCACCCAGCGCAGGACGGCGCCATCTTCGCCGCGCACGGCGAAGGCCCGTGCCAGATGCCAGCGATACTCGCCGTCGGCACGGCGGAGGCGCAGCTCGCGCTCGTAGGGCGTGCCGTCGCGCACGGCCTGCTCCCAGTGGGCGGTGACCGATGCGACGTCGGCCGGATGAATCAGGGTATGCCAGTCGCGCCCGTAAAGCATACCGGGCGCGACGCCGCAGTATTCATAGGCACGCGCGTTGAACCAGTCGAGCATGCCGTTCGCCGGCGCGGCCCAGACCTGATTGGGCACGGCCTGTGCGAGGATACGGAACGTGTTTTCGCTGGCCTTGAGCGCCTGTTCGGCGAGCACCCGGTCCGTGACGTCGGTTCCCTGCACGAAGATGCCGATGACCATGCCGACGTCGTTGCGCACGGGCTGGTACACCACGTCGACATAGCGATATTCGGCCGTCGCATGCAGCTGGCGCTGCAGCAGGAACGGCCGTGAATTCGCGGAAAACGCCTCGCCGCTGGCGAAAGTCGCGTCGAGGTGGTCGCGCAGGTCGCGGTGCGAGATTTCGGGCAGTACCTCGTGCACGGGCCGACCGATCACCTGACGGTGGCCGATCAGACGCATGTAGGCCGGGTTGACCAGCTCGAACACGTGCCGGGGACCGCTCAGCATCGCCATGAAGCCCGGCGCCTGTTCGAACATGCGCTGCAGGCGCTCGCGCTCGCCGCTGAGATAACGCTCGGCGCGGACCTTCGCGGTGGTTTCCACGACGATCGCGATCACGCCGACCGACCGACCGTCGTCGTCGATGACCGGCGAGTAATCGAGATTCATCCAGACCGGTTCCGGCGCGCCGTTGCGCTGCAGCATCAGCTCCTGGTCCCGGTAGGCGAGGGTGCCACCCGCAAGGACGACCGCCATCACGTGATCGTTGAAATCGGCCACTTCCGGCCAGCCGTCGCGTACACGCGACCCCAGCAGGCGCGGGTGCCGTCCGCCGGCAAATGCCGAATAGCTTTCGTTGTAGATCATGACCCCGTCTGCACCCCAGAGCGTGACGATGGGTACGGGGGAACGCAGGACGAGGGCAACGGTGGTCTTCAGATAGCCCGGCCACGCGGAGAGCGGTCCTAGCGTGGTGCGCGACCAGTCGAATGCGACGATGAGCGCGCCGATCTTGCCCGCACCTGCAAGGAAGACAGGTGGCGGAGCAGGTGCGGCATCGTTTGCCGGTTTATCGTTCATCATAAATGTCGTGAAATCGTGCGCTGGCCGGGTGCCCAGCAGGGCGATCCTGCGGACTGGCGCCGTCGTGGCGTGCCCGCTGGCCGCCTGTTCCCGCACCGACTGGCATCGATGCCGGTGCGCTTGTATCGTCGGACGTGGGATGACGCGGTTGACAGGGCGGGTGGTGCGCCATCAGGAAGAAACGGATAGTACCATTCGTCAATTTATCCGGTGTCCGGGGTAGGCGCTTCGCGGTGCATATCGTGCGCGGCATGGCGTGAAACCTCGAATGCCGGTGTGCGAGCCCGTCGATTATTGCAAATAACGCAACTAACAAACTAATTCAAAAACATCATAAATCACCAAAACGCCAACAACACGAATTTCACACCGTTTTCCGAAACGCCGACGCGAAACAAAAAACCCTGGAAAGCCCGATATCCATGCCAAAAGACACACTGACGGTATGACGCTGGCATAATCGCGCCTTGCATCCGAACCGGAACCGCCGACAACGTGCCCATGACTTTTCACGACACCCGGATGGCGTTCGCCTTGGCACCGTCTGCCAGGCAAAACCGATGCCGCCACGGCGTCCGGCGCTTGATCCTCGCCGCGCTGGTTTCCTGCAGCATGCCCGCGTTCGCGTCCAGCACGCAATGCGCCGCCTTCTTCGCCGGAGGGGAGGCGCCCGATCTGCTCGTCGCGTCATTGAAACCCCACGTGCACGCCCTGTGTTTTCACTTTTATTCCACCGCGGAATCGGGCGTGACGCGCACCGCGCTCTGGTCGGCGGAAAAACTCACCCGTGACTCCGTCGCCGGCGCGCAGGGCGAAACGCGCGTGAACGCATTTCACGCGGAATCCGCGATCGATGAACGGGACCGCGCCGATATCGCCGATTACAAGGGGTCCGGTTACGACCGGGGCCACATGGCGCCCAGCGGCGACATGCCCGACAACGACGCGCAGTACGAAAGTTTCTCGCTCGGCAACATGGTGCCCCAGGCGCCCGACAACAATCGGCATCTGTGGCAGGGCATCGAGATCGCCACACGCGCAATGGCGAAGTCGGAAGGGGAGATCTACGTGGTCACCGGGCCGCTCTTCATCGGGCCGCGCGCGTTGTTGAATGCACGGGTCAGCGTGCCGACCCAGATATGGAAGGCCATCTATGCGCCGCAACGCGGGGCGGCAGCCTATATCACGGCGAACCGGCCTGGCGCCGACTATGCGGTCGTTTCAATCGCCGAGCTTACGCTGATCACCGGCATCGACCCGTTTCCCGCTTTGCCGGCCGCGGTCAAGCAATCGGCGATGGCGTTGCCGCCGCCGCGTCCCAGCGGACGCAAATTGAAATCGGGACCGGTGTCGCTGACCGATCTCGGTATCGGCGCACAGGGCACCGGCGGCGGTTTGTCGGCCGAGGTCACCGCCGCGGACGTGCCGGAAACCGCATCACCCAGGTCCGCATCCGAGAGCCCGGAGGCCTCCCGCCCGAAGCGGCACCGGTCGGAGGAACATACCGCGTCGGTTTCTCCGCATGACGTGGGCTATATCCTGAATACGGTGATGCGCGTGCTGAATCTGATCCTGGGTCTGATCGCCTCGATCGGTCGCTGATCCGGTCATTTATCCGCGACGTTATTACGCGTCGCGCTCAGTACGTGCCTTGTGCGCTGGAAGCCGCGACCGCGCCTGGCCGACGGCTCATGCCGGCCAGGCGACGCGGCATCTGTTTCGCTGCAGCGTGCGCCGTACGGCACTGGGTCATGGGATTACAAGGCAATCGGTCAATTCAGCCTGCCGCAGATCGACGATGCCGATGGCGGGCAGGGCATTCGCGACAGTTCCCCCGAGGCCGTGGGTTACCCGGCAAGCCCGGCGCTGGCCTCCACATGGAATATCGAACGCGCAAAGCAATACGGTGTCGCGCTGGGTCGCGACACGCGCAACAAGGGATATCACAGGTCACCAGTCCCGGGATGGAAATCTGCCGCATGCCGTACAGCGTCGGCACGCGCCGGCATCAATGATCGAGCGCTCGTTATCCGATCGGCCGGAAAGCTGCCCGGCGATGGTGCGGGATCATCCAGCCATCGTTGGAATGAACGGCCAACGCCAGGCAAATCGCATGTCCAGCGTTTACGCATGTCGATCCTGGAACAAACGAAATGCCGATAATTCGTGTTATGTTAAATAAGATAACTGGAATCGGTTACCTGCCGTTTATGCGACCTGTTCACCTGGCTCGATCCGATCCGACGTGCAGCCGATGTCCGTCATCCATTGCCCATGTTCCGTTCGTCCGCGGCATCCGCCTGCGCGTCGATGAAAACCCACCGTCGCTCACAGGCATGTCAGTTGCCCGGGCTTGACCTTTGCACGCGGCGGCTGCCAACGAGTCAGGCATTGTCACCAGGCGCTGCGTGATCGATGCATCATCGCCATGGCGCCAACGCGCCTCAC
>JBPBQT010000414.1:0-8370 GCA_050955065.1 Janthinobacterium lividum
GGGCTGAGCGGCTACGGACGCTCGAGCGGCGTCGAGGCGCTCTACGAATACACGCAGACCAAGAGCGTCTGGGTGGAGACCGCCGCCCATCCCGCCACCGCGTTCGGTTATCTGTAGCGGCAACAGCGGGTGGCGCGCTGGCGTAGGATGCACGGCACGTCGGATGCATGCGGGCGCGCGCCGCCATCCGGCGTCGCCGGAAAACCGGCACCAGCAAGCTCACCATAAGAAAGACCACCACAGGGACCACCATGGCACATGTGACAGACGCAACGCACCGCGCGACCCTTCCCACCGCCGACGGCCCGAGCGTCGCCAAGCTGTGCTTCTACGCCGCCCTCATCCTGGTCGTCGCGCAATCCATCGGCGCGCTGGCCTTCAAGGTGGGCCCGGGAAAGGTCGTGCTGCTGCCGATGGTCTGGGCCCTGCTGCTGGGCGCCGTGCTCGGGCTGGCCAGCAGCCGCTGGCGCAACCGCGCGCGGCTCGACGAGAAGACCCAGTTTCTGGCGGCCGCCGTCCTGCAGCCGGCGCTGCTGCTGTTCGTCGCGAAGCTCGGCCTGATGGTCGGCGGCGCGTTGCCGCAGCTGGCGAAGGCGGGGTGGGCGCTGGCCTTCCAGGAACTCGGGCATTTCGTCGGCACGATCCTGCTGGCGCTGCCGCTCGCGCTGTTGCTGGGCATCAAGCGCGAGGCGATCGGCGCGACCTTCTCGGTGGGACGCGAGCCGAGCCTCGCGATCATCGGCGAGAAATACGGGATGGATTCCGCCGAAGGCCGCGGCGTGCTCGCCGAGTACCTGACCGGCACCGTGTTCGGCGCGGTCTTCATCGCGATCTTCGCCGGCTTCGTCGCCAGTCTGCATGTGTTCGACCCGCTGGCGCTGGCGATGGGCGCGGGCGTGGGCTCGGGCAGCATGATGGCGGCCGCGTCCGGCGCGATCGCCGCGCAGCAGACGCCGGAGCTGGCGAAATCGGTGCTGACCTTCGCGGCGGCGAGCAATCTGATCACCACCACCATCGGCACGTATTTCACGCTGTTCATCTCGCTGCCGCTCGCGGTGTGGGGCTATCGGGTGCTGGAGCCCGTGATCGGGCGCACCAGCCGCGCGTCGATGACGCCGGGCGCGGCGCCGCAACTGGGCGAGGTGGTCACCGCAGCGCCGGGGCTCGGTTTCGTCGGCAAGCTCGGCGCGTGGCTTCTGACCGCCGTGTTCGCGCTGGTCTGCGACCGGATCACGCACGGCACGAGTCCGCTGGCGGGCCTGCCGGGCATGGCCGTCATGCTCGGCGCGGTCATCGTCGGCGACACGCTCTGCCAGCTTACCGGACGCCGGATTCCGGCCGTGTGCTGGGTGTCGATCGTCGCGATGCTGCTGACCTCGCCCTGGTCGCCGTGGGCCGCGCAGATCGGCGCGTGGAGCGTGAAGAACGATTTCCTGTCGATCGTCACGCCGATGCTGACCTTCGCGGGTCTGTCGATCGCCAAGGACATCCCGGCGTTCCGCCGTCTGGGCTGGCGTATCGTGCTGGTGTCGTTCGTCGCCAATGCCGGGACCTTTCTCGGCGCCACGCTGATCGCGCAATTGTTTCACGTCTGAATGCCGACGAATGCCGGCAATGGGCGCCGCCGGGGCGACGGGGCGGCCACGGCGCAGCGGGGCAGCGGAGCAGCGGGGGCAGCGAGGGCGGTCAAGCATTGGGCATGGGGATTGCTGCTCGATTCCAGGTCGATTTCGACCGTTTTTCGCGCATCTTTCCGATGTCATTCGTCCTTCGCCGCGCCAGGAGCCCGCCATGAACGAACCGATTCCTCACTCAGGTAGCGCCGCGCATGGCACGAGCGCCGATCCCTACCGGCTGCGGCGTTTCACCGACGCCCAGCGGCCCGTGCGCGATGCCGTCCACGACGAGTTGCGCCGCGGACAGAAACGCAGCCACTGGATGTGGTTTTTCTTTCCGCAGATCCAGGGGCTGGGACACAGCGCGATTGCGCGGGAGTTCGCGCTCGAATCCCTCGACGAGGCGCGCGCCTATATCGCGCATCCCGTGCTGGGCCCCGGACTGCGCGACGCGACGCGCCTGGTCAACGCCGTGGACGGTCGCACGATCCACCAGATCTTCGGCAGCCCGGACGACATGAAATTCCGCTCGTCGATGACCCTGTTCGCCTTGGCGACGGCGGATAATCAGGTCTTTGTCGATGCGCTGAACAAGTATTTCCATGGCGAGTCCGACAAGGCCACGCTGGGTCTGCTCAACTGAATTCAACCGGAACCGCCTTCATGAACGATGTCAACGCCGTCCATTACTACGACCCCGCGCAGGGCCACGGCCTGCCCCACGACCCGTTCAAGGCCATCCTCGCGCCGCGCGTCATCGGCTGGATTTCGAGCCAGGATGCGGACGGACATGTAAACCTCGCGCCCTACAGTTTTTTCGGCGCGTTCGCGACCTTTCCGTACGTGATCGGATTCTCGAGCGAAGGCCGCAAGGACAGCATCCGCAACGTCGAGGCGACCGGCGAGTTCGTCTGGAACATGACGAGCCGCTCGCTGGCCGAGAAGATGAACCGGACCGCCGCGCCGGTCGCGCACGGCGTCGACGAGTTCGAACTCGCCGGCCTGACCAAGGCCCCCGGGCGCGCGGTGCGGGTGCCGCATGTCGCCGAATCGCCGGCCGCGCTCGAATGCAAGCTGCTGCAGGTCATCCGTCTCAAGACGCTCGACGGCACGCCGATGGACAACTGGCTGGCGCTGGGGCAGGTGGTCGGCGTGCACATCCGCAGCGAATTTCTGAAGGACGGCCTGTTCGATACCGTCGCCGCGCAACCGGTGATGCGCGCGGGCTATCGCGGCGACTATCTGGGTATCGGCGAGGCGTTCGAATTGATCCGGCCGAGCGCCTGAGGACACCCCTCACACCGTGAACACGGCCACCGCCCGGCTCAACTGCTGCGCCTGATCGCGCAGCGCGAGCGTCGCCTGTTCATTGTCGCCGACGAGCGCGGCGCTCTGCTGCGTGGCCTCGCCGATCTGCGCGACCGCCTGGTTCACCTGTTCGATTCCGCCCGACTGCTCGCGCGAGGCCACGCCGATCTCGCCGATGAGCGTCGTCACCCGCGCCACCTGCGCGACGATGCCGGCCATGGTCCGGTTCGCGTCCTCGGCGCCGCGGTAACCGCTGGCGACCGTGCCGGCCGAGGCCGCGATCAGCACATCGATCTCCTTCACCGCGGCCGCGCTGCGTTGCGCGAGACCGCGTACCTCGGACGCCACCACCGCGAAGCCGCGGCCATGCTCGCCCGCGCGCGCCGCCTCGACCGCCGCGTTGAGCGCCAGGATGTTCGTCTGGAACGCGATGCCCTCGATCACCGAGGTGATCGCGGCGATGCCGCGCGACGACGCTTCGATATCGCCCATCGTCGCCATCATCCGCTGCACCGCCTCGCCGCCACTGCGCGCCGCGTTGCCCGCGGCGCTCGCCAGCGTGTCCGCCTGCAGCGTGTTCGCGGCGTTCTGCTGCACCATCGACGTCATTTCCGCCATGCTCGCGGCGGTCTGTTCCAGACTCGCCGCCTGGCTCGACACGCGCGACGCGATATCGCTGCTGCCCGAGGCGATGCGCTCGGTGTTGGCGAGGATCTCCACCGACGTGTCGCGTACCTGCAGCACGATCTGCGCGAGTCCGCCGCCGACGCCGTCGATCGTGCGCATCAGGCGGCCGATGTCGTCCTGCCGGTGGGTTGCCAGACGCACGCTGAGATCGCCCGCGGCGAGCCGCGCGGCGGCCTGCGTCACGGCCTCGAGCGGCCGGTTGATCATCGCCCGCGCGGCCAGCAGCAGGGCCGTCACGAGGGCGACGATGACCAGCAGGCCGATCAGGAGGAAGCGGTTGCGCAGTGCATGGAGCTCGGCGAGGAGATCGTCGCGATAGGCGATGCCGCCGACGATCCAGTGCCATTCCGGCACGTTGCGGAACACGATCTCCTTGGCGCCGTCGTGAACCTTCGGATCGGGGCTGGCGACATGGGCACTGTCGTCGGCGGTAAAGGAAAGCGCGCCTTCACGCATCTCCAGCATCTTCGCGAAGGGCGCGACGCGTTCGTCGGCCATTTGCCCGACACCGCCCGGGTGCACCAGCAGCTTGCCCCGGTTCGGGCCGGTGGATGCGTCGAGCACGAAGTAGTAGCCGCTGCTGCCCACCGTCATGTCGCGGATGTCCTGCAACAGCACAGCGCTCTCGCGGGTGATGTCGACGCCGACGAACAACGCGCCGATGACATGACCCGCCGCGTCGGCGAGCGGCTTGTACTGGGTGATGTATTGCTTGCCGAACAGTTCGGCGATGCCGGTGTACGGGCGGTTCGCGATCAATTGCGGGTACGCCGCGCCCTGGCGGTCGAGCATGGTGCCGAGCGCGCGTGCGCCATCCTGCTTCTTCAGCGACGTCGTCACGCGCACCAGATCGTCGCCGCGGCGCGCGAAAACGGTCGAGATCGCGCCGCTGCGCGTGAGGAAGGCGTCGGGAATCGCAAAATCGAGATTCAGCGGCGCGGTGCCCGCGCGCAGCGTCGGCGTGGCGATGCCGGCGATGTCGACCGGCTGGCTCGCGTCGAGGGCGAACGGCGGGGTCAGGAAGGTCTCGAACAGCGTCATCGAGCGCGCGACCTCGGCTCGCACGGTCCTGTCGTACTGACTCACCATGGCCGCGATCGCACGATCGTCGTGTTCGATCCGGGACATCGCCTGCGCGTCGACCTGCTCGCCCGCGGCGTGCGTCACGGCGATCGTGAAGGTGGCGACGATCACGGCGGCGACTACGCACGCAAGCACCGCGAAGCGGGTGCCGACGCGCATCTGGCGGAAATTCGAAATGAGCATGGAGGGCTTCGGAAGTACGTTGTTTTACGGGAAAGAAAGCGCCGGAAGGTACTGGCAAGCAGGGGCCGAGCGAACGGCGCCTGTATCCCCCCTCCTTAACGACCAAATCGCGCCGGTCTTGAGAAGCTCCCGGGAGAGCGCAGTACAATGAGGTCTTTCCGTTGCTTTATGCTGCCCGAATCAAGATCCGCGATGACCGAACCGACTTCTCCCGCCGTTCCCGCTCCTCCTGCCGCCGCCCTGTCCGATGCGCACGATCCACATGATTCGCACGACGCGCACGATGCCCCCGAAGAAGTGCTGCTGATCCAGGAGCCGCGCGTCTGGCAGGACGACGGCTGGACCGCGCGCGTCATGAAGAACGAGGACGACGATGGCTGGGCGGTGGCGATGACGCTGGACGGCGAGCCGGAGCCCGCGCTGGTCGGCCCCTGGACGATGGGACGGGACAAGAAGAATCCGAAGCCGCTCGATGGGAACGCGTTCTCGGTCCTGGTCAAGACCGCGTTCGAAGTGCGACGCCGGCATGAACAGCAACTGCATGCGCAGCTGCACAAGAGCGTGACCGTCGATGGCGCGCAGGGGCGCATTCGCGTGACGTTGCAGATCGTGCCCGACGAGTACGATCCGCACGCGTTCCTGCGGGCCTTCGACGAGCTCGGCGAGGCGCTCGCCGAGGTGCGGGTCGAGCCGTCCTTCAAGTTGAACGCCGCGAGCGCCGCCACCTGGCTCGGCAACGCGTACCGCCGGCCCGGCGGGCATTGACGCGGGGCATCTCACTACCGCATGCCTGGTGTTGGTTGCCAGGTGTCAGGCGTCAGGTGTCAGGTGTCAGGTGTCAGGTGTCAGGTGTCAGGTGTCAGGTGTCAGGTGTCAGGTGTCAGGTGTCAGGTGTCAGGTGTCAGGTGTGGCGCGAGCCATGGCGGGGCGCCGGGCTGCATGCGGACCGTTCGGCGCCGGGCGCGTCAGGCTTCCGCTTTCCCGTGGGTGGCGCGGGCGAGTCTGAGCACCAGCAGGAACGCGACGAACATCATGCCGCCGCCGGTGATCAGGCTGGCGCCGATCGCATGCCGGTAGGCGCCGACCAGATCACCGCGCAGCACGGACGGTATCTGGCGGATGGCGCCGACGCCGTGCTCCAGCAGGGCCGCGATGTCGATATGCGAGGGCAGCGCCGCGAGCTGGCGGCGCAGGGTCCACGCCATCACGCCGCCCGAGAGGGCGACGCCGAGCGAGCCCCCCAGCGAACGCACGAAGGACATCGTCGCCGTGGCGGCACCCAGCGCGCTCGCCGGCACCGCGTTCTGGACCACGACCGTCGCGTTCGGCATGCCGACTCCCATGCCCACGCCCAGCAGCCCGAGCACCAGAAGAAAGGGCACGACATCGGCGCCCACGTGCGCGAGCGCCGCGAGCAGCACCAGCGCCAGGCATTCGAGCCCGGCGCCCGTGGCCAGCAGCACGCTGAAGCGACGCGTGCGCGACGAGATCTGGCCGCCGATGATCGAGCTCGCCAGCATCGTGGCAACTTGCGGCAGCATCATCATGCCCGCCTGCGCGGGCGATTGTCCGAGCACGAGCTGGAAATAGAGCGGCAGGAAGACCAGCGAACCCATCATCGCGAACGCCATGACGCCCGAGGCGAACACGCTGATCGTGAACGGCGCGCTGCGAAACAGCGCGAGATCGATGATCGGCTCGCGCGCGCGCCGTTCGACCGGCACGAAGCACGCGAAGGACAGCACGCCCAGGGCGATCAGCCCGAGCCCGCCTGGAGACGCCCAGTGCCGCGCCGCGCCGCCGTTGAGCAGCAGCAGCCAGGCGGCGGTGCCGGTGGCGAGCAGCGCCGCGCCGGCGAAATCGATGTGATGTCGTTGCCGGGATGGCTGCCGGGACGCCTGGCCGGCGCGCGCCGCCGGCAGGGTGCTCAGCACCAGCGCGAGCGACAGCAGTCCGACCGGGAGGTTCAGCAGGAACACCCAGCGCCACGACAGCCGGCTGGTGATGAGGCCGCCCAGCAGCGGGCCGGCGACGCTGCTCACCGCGAACGCCCCGGTGAAGAGGCCCTGATAGCGGCCGCGGTCGCGCACGCTGACGATGCTGCCGATGACGGTCTGGGACAGGGTGATGAGACCACCCGCGCCCAGGCCCTGCAGCCCGCGGAACGCGATCAGCTGCGGCATGTTGCGGGCGAGACCGCACAGCAGCGACGCCGCCAGAAAGGTCAGGATGCTGACCGCGAACAACGGGCGCCGGCCGTACATGTCCGAAAACTTGCCGTACAGCGGCGCGCTCACGGTGGACGTCAGCATGAAGGCCGTCACCACCCACGTCATATGGACAAGGCCGCCGAGGTCGCTGACCATCGTCGGCAGGGCCGTGGAGACGATGCTCTGGTCTAGCGCGGCCATGACCATCGCGAGGATCAGCCCGGTGAAAATGGCGATGCGCCGCTGCTTGCCGACGGGCGTGACGGAGGGTGCGCCGCTGCCCGGGTCTTGCGCGCGCTCGCGATCCGCGCTGTCGGGGTCGTTGTTTTCGTCGTGTTCGATAGGGGATACGGACAACCTGTGCTCCGGATGCCGCGCTTTGACGCAGATCGCGGCTGTCGTGAAATCTGCCAGGACGGATCGCGGTCGGTTGCTCCTCCTGCGTCGATGGTAACGCCGATCGGGCCGTAGGCGGTTACACGATGCCCGTCGCGTAAAACACGCCAATGACGAAAAACGACGCAGCGACCTTGATCAGCGTCATCACGAATATGTTCCGGTACGCTTCGCGGTGCGTCAGTCCCGTCACCGCGAGAAGGGTGATGACCGCCCCGTTGTGTGGCAGCGTATCCATTCCGCCCGCCGACATCGATGCGACACGGTGCAGGACCTCCAGGGGAATATGCGCCATATGGGCGGCCGCGATGAATTTGTCGGCCATCGCCGCGAGCGCGATGCTCATGCCCCCCGAGGAGGAACCGGTGATTCCCGAGAGCAGATTGATCGTCACGGCCTCATTGATCAGCGGATTCCGTACCGATTTCAACGCGTTCGCGATCACCAGGAACCCTGGCAACGCGGCGATGATGGCACCGAATCCGTATTCGGACGCGGTGTTGAGGGTGGCCAGCATGGCGCCGCCCACGGCGGTCTTGCTGCCGTCGGCCAGGCGTCCCCGGATCCGCGGAAAAGCCGTCGCCAGGATGAGCAGGATACCGCTCGCGAGCGCCGCCAGCACGGCCCAGACGCCCAGGATCTTCGCGGGGTCGACCGCGATCGGTGCGGCCATGCCGGGCAGCTGCAGCGCATAGACGCCCGGATACCAGCGAGGAATCCAGTAGGTGAACAGCAGGTTGACGATGCCCACCAGCAGCAACGGGGACAACGCGAGCAAGGGATGCGGCATGGCGATATGCGGGGGCGTCTCCGGTTCGTTGCGCAACAGCGTGCCATAGCCTTCGCCCGCGCGCAGCGCCCGGCGTCGTTGGGATTCGAGATAGGCG
>JBPBQT010000415.1:0-8295 GCA_050955065.1 Janthinobacterium lividum
CGCCGCCCGCGTACACGGCGACCGGATCCGTCGCGGCGCGTTCGACGATGAATGCCACCACTGCCGCGAACGCGTCGCGTCCGGCCTGCAATTGCGTGGCGATGGCGGCAAGCGAGTCCGGCGCGGTGGACGAACCTGGCGCGGTGGACGCACCCGGCGCCGCCTGACTTGGAGTCGCCTGACCTGGAGCCGCATGACGCAGCGCCGCCAGCGTCTCGTCGATCGCATCGATCAGGCTGCGCGCCACCGCGCCGCCGTCGCGCACCGTCTTGCGCCCCACCAGATCGTTCGCCTGGATCGCCGTCGTGCCTTCATAGATCGGCAGGATCCGGGCGTCGCGGTAGAACTGCGCCACCCCGGTTTCCTCGATGAAGCCGATCCCGCCATGCACCTGCACCGCGAGACTCGTCACCTCGACCGACATCTCCGTCGACCAGCCCTTGACGACCGGCACCAGAAACTCCCCGAGCGCGGCCATCCGGCGGCGCTCGGCGGCGTCGGACGCATGGTGCGCGCGATCGTCCAGCGCCGCGCAGTGGAAAGCCAGCGCACGCGCGCCCTCGGTCAGGGCCCGCATCGTCGCCAGCATCCGCCGCACGTCGGGGTGCGCAACGATCGTCCGGGAAACGACCCGGGTTCCCGCCGCTTCCCGGGGGCCCGCCTCCGTCACGCCGCCGCCTGCAATATCGGCCTGCAGCGTGCCCGCGCCCGCGCCATCCGCCCTCTTGCGTCCCGTCACCGGCCGGCCCTGCACCCGGTCGAGCGCGTACGCGCGGGCGGCCTGATACGCCCGGTCGGCGATCCCGATGCCCTGCACGCCCACTCCGAAACGCGCGGCGTTCATCATGATGAACATGGTTTCCAGGCCCCGGTTCGGTTCGCCCAGCAGCTCGCCGAGCGCGCCGTCCCGTTCACCGAACTGCAACACCGCGGTCGGGCTGCCGTGGATGCCCAGCTTGTGCTCGATCGACACGCACTGCACGTCATTGCGCGCGCCGGGCGCGCCGTCGGCATCCACCACGAACTTCGGCACCACGAACAGCGACAAGCCCTTCACGCCGGGCGGCGCATCGGGCAGACGCGCCAGCACCAGATGCACGATGTTGGCGGCGAAATCATGCTCGCCGTAGGTGATGAAGATCTTCGTGCCGAACACGCGGTAACGGCCGTCACCACCGGGCGCCGCGCCATCGGGCGCCGCGCCATCGGGCAGCGCGCGGGTACGCACCTGCGCCAGATCCGAGCCGGCCTGCGGTTCGGTCAGGTTCATCGTGCCGGTCCATTCCCCGCTGACGAGACGCGGCAGATAGCGCGCGCGCTGCGCCGGGCTGCCGGCGATCAACAACGCGTCGATCGCCCCGTCGGACAACAGCGGACATAGCGCGAATGCCAGGTTCGCGGCATTGCGCATTTCGTTGCACGCCGCGGCCAGCAGGCGCGGCAAGCCCTGCCCGCCGTATTCGGCCGGGTGCTGCAGCCCCTGCCAACCGGCTTCCCGGAACTGCCGGTAGGCCGCGGCGAAACCCGGCGGGGTCGTCACCGCGCCCGCCCGGCAGACCGCCGGTTCGCGGTCGCCCACCCCGTTCAACGGCGCGAGCACCCGCTCGCAGAACGCCGCCGACTCGTCGAGCACCGCCGCGACGGTGTCCGGGGTGGCCTCCTCGTATCCCGGCAGCCGCGCCAACCCTTCCAGATCCTCGAGTTCGCGCATCAGGAACAGCATGTCCTCTACGGGCGCCTTGTATTCCATTTGTCTCCTCCTGCAGCACGTAAAAAAGGCGCCCATGAAGCAGCGCCCTTTGTGTCGCGGTCCTTCGCCCGATCCTAGCCGAGCGAGGCGATCAGCGCCGGCACCGCTTCGAACAGGTCGGCCGACAGTCCGTAGTCGGCGACGCTGAAGATCGGTGCCTCGGGATCCTTGTTGATCGCCACGATCACCTTGGCGTCCTTCATGCCCGCCAGATGCTGGATCGCGCCCGAGATGCCGACCGCGACATACAGTTGCGGCGCGACGATCTTGCCGGTCTGGCCGACCTGCGAGTCATTCGGCGCGAAACCCGCGTCCACGGCCGCGCGCGACGCGCCCAGCGCGGCGCCGAGCTTGTCGGCGAGCGGTTCGAGCACGCGCTGATAGTTCTCGCCGCTGCCCAGCCCGCGGCCGCCCGAGACGATGATCGCCGCGGACGTCAGTTCGGGACGCTCGAGCTTCGTCAGTTCCCGCCCGACGAAGCGCGCGGCGCCGGCGTCGGCCGGGACGTCGATCGTCTCGACCGCGGCCTGGGAGCCGGTCGCGGGACTCGGATCGAACGCCGCGCCGCGCACCGTCACCACCTTGACCGGGTCGTCCGACCGGACGGTGGCGATCGCCGCGCCCGCGTAGATCGGCCGCTCGAACGTGTTCGCATCGACCACCGCGGTGATGTCGGACAGCTGCGCGACGTCGAGCCGGGCCGCGATGCGCGGCGCGACGTTCTTGCCGTAGGCGGTGGCCGGCAGCACGATGTGGCTGTAAGCCGGGGCGATCGTCAGCACCGTCGCCTCGACGTTCTCCGCGAGGCCCTCGCCCAGCTGGGGCGCGTCGGCGAGCAGCACCTTGGTCACGCCCGGCAGTTGCGCGGCGGCGTCCGCCACGGCACGCGCGCCGTGACCGGCGATCAGCACATGCACGTCGCCGCCGCCCGCCTGCGCGATCTGCCGCGCCGCGGTCAGCGTCGGCAACGTCGCGCCCTTGAGTTCGTGATTATCGTGTTCCGCGATCAGGAGGATGGTCATCAGGACAGTACCTTCGCTTCGTTCTTGAGTTTGTCGACCAGCGCCGCGACGTCCGGCACCAGCACGCCGGCATGGCGTTGCGGCGGCTCCGCCACCTTCAACGTCTTCAGACGCGGCGTCACGTCGACGCCGAGCGCTTCCGGCGTGATGGTTTCGAGCGGCTTCTTCTTCGCCTTCATGATGTTGGGCAGCGTCACGTAGCGCGGCTCGTTCAGGCGCAGGTCGGTGGTGATGACCGCCGGCAGCGACAACGACAGCGTTTCCGCGCCGCCGTCGACTTCCCGCATCACGGTCACGCGCTCGCCCTCGACCGTCACCTTCGACGCGAAGGTGGCCTGCGGCAACGACGTCAGCGCCGCCAGCATCTGGCCGGTCTGGTTCGCGTCGTCGTCGATCGCCTGCTTGCCGAGGATCACCAGTTGCGGCTGCTCGCGCTCGACCAGCGCCTTGAGGATCTTCGCCACGGCCAGCGGCTGCAGCTCGACGGCGGTATCGACCAGGATCGCGCGGTCCGCGCCGATCGCCAGCGCGGTGCGCAGCGTTTCCTGCGACTGCGTGACGCCGCACGACACCGCGACGATCTCGGTGGCGACACCCGCTTCCTTGAGCCGCACCGCTTCCTCGATCGCGATCTCGTCGAAGGGATTCATCGACATCTTCACATTCGCGATGTCGACGCCCGAGCCGTCCGATTTCACGCGTACCTTCACGTTATAGTCGACGACGCGCTTCACGGGCACCAGGATTTTCATGCACATGCTCCATAGACGGTGAACGATCGAACCGGTGCGCCGCTGCGCCAGTGCGCCAGCTTCGCATTCACGAACGATCGTTTTATTTTAACGGCAAATGCTTGGGGAAATTCTACAACAGGCTTGAGTCCGCACTCTAAACGCGGGTTTGGCTGCGGTCCATCCAGGTGCTCGCCAAACACGGTCGCGCCGTGATCCTTCCTCCGACGTTCACCAGGACGTGACGACCGCGCCCTGAAACGTTTTCTCGGCGAACGCCTTCACGTCCGGCGAGCGGTAGGCCTTGACCAGCTTCGCGACCCACGGCTTCGCCCGGTCCTGCTCGCGCACCACCAGCACATTCGTGTACGGGCCGTTCGGCGGATCGATGGCGATCGCGTCGCGCCGCGGCGACAACCCCGCCTGCAGCGCGAAGTTGGTGTTGATCGCCGCGATGTCCACGTCGTCGAGCGCGTGCGGGATCTGCGCGGCGTCGAGTTCGACGAATTTCAGCTTGCGGGGGTTGCCGACGACGTCGAGCGATGTCGCCTTCAGGCCCGCGTCCGCGCGCAACGTGATCAGTCCGGCCTTTTGCAGCAGCAGATAGGCCCGCCCGCCGTTGGTCGGATCGTTCGGCAGGGCGACACGGGCACCCGTCTTCAAATCGGCCAGCGACTTGACCTTCTTCGAGTAGATCCCCATCGGGAAATTGATGGTCTGCGCGACGCTGACCAGCTTGTAGCCCCGATCCTTGACCTGCGCATCGAGATACGGCTGGTGCTGATAGCTGTTCGCGTCGAGGTCGCCCCCGGCCAGCGCCGCGTTCGGCTGGACGTAGTCGCTGAACTCGACGATCTTGAGGTTCAGGCCGTCGCGCGCGGCGACCTTCTTCACTTCCTCCATGACCTGCGCATGCGGCCCCGCGGTCACGCCCACGCGGATCGTTTCGTCGGCATGGGCGGCGCCTGCGCACAGCAGGGTCGAACCCAGCGCGACGGCGCCGCCGAGCGTGGCGAGAAAGCGGGAAAACTGACGACGTTGCATTGCGGTTCCTTATCGGCTTCTTCGGTTTCTTGTCGGCTGCTTATTTATGACTCAGACGGCGCACCAGCAGATCGCCCAGCGACTGCACGGCCTGTACGAAAACGATCAGGATCAACACCACCACGAGCATCACTTCCGGCAGGAAGCGCTGATAGCCGTAGCGGATGCCGAGGTCGCCCAGTCCGCCCCCGCCGATCGCGCCGGCCATCGCCGAATAGCCGACCAGACTCACGAAGGTGAGCGTCAGCCCCGCGATGATGCCGGGCAGCGCCTCGGGCAGCAGAACCTTGAACACGATCTGCCCGGTGGTCGCGCCCATCGATTGCGCCGCCTCGATCAGGCCGTGGTCGACCTCGCGCAGTGCCGTCTCGACCAGCCGCGCGACGAAGGGCGCGGCGGCGATCGTCAGCGGCACGACCGCCGCCGCGGTGCCGATCGACGACCCCACGAGCAGCCGCGTGAACGGAATCACCGCGACCAGCAGGATGATGAAGGGCGTGCTGCGCACCGCGTTGACGACGATGCCCAGGCTCCCGTACACCGCCCGGTTAGACAGCACCCCGCGCCGGTCGGTCAGATACAGCACGATGCCCAGCGGAATGCCGAGGGCCGCGCCGATCAGGCCGGAAATGCCGACCATGATCAGGGTCTCCCAGAACGAGGAGAGGAAAAGATCATACATCTGGCTAAACATGGGAGAGCTCCTCGACGATCACGCCGCGCTCGCGCAGCGATGTCATGGCTTCGGCGACCGTTCCCGGCGCGCCGCTCGCAAGCACGGCGAGCGAACCGAACGCCTGCCCCTGGATCTCGTCGACCTGCCCGTGCAGGATCGAGATATCGATCGCGAAACGCCGGATCGTCTCCGAGATCACCGGGTCGCCGACGCCTTCGCCGGTGAACGCAAGCCGGAACAGGTGATCCCGCCCGGCCACCAGGCGCTCGCCGATGCGCGCCTTCAGCGCCGGCGGCAGCTCGTTGGCGATCACGTCGCCGATCATCGAGCGCGTCACCTCGTGGCGCGGTTGCAGGAACACGTCGATGACGCGCCCGGTCTCGACCAGCCGGCCGGCCTCGAGCACCGCCACGCGGTCGCAGATCTGCTTGATCACTTCCATTTGGTGGGTGATCAGCACCACCGTCAGCCCCAGTTCGCGATTGATCTGCTTGAGCAGGTCGAGGATCGAGCGGGTGGTCTCGGGATCGAGCGCCGAGGTCGCCTCGTCGGACAGCAGCACCTTGGGCCGGGTCGCCAGCGCGCGGGCGATGCCCACGCGCTGCTTCTGCCCGCCGCTGATCTGCGCCGGATAGCGGTCGCGCTGCGCGCCGAGGCCGACCAGGTCGAGGATCGGCGCCACGGTCTTCTCGATCTGCGCCTTCGACAGGCCGGCCAGTTCGAGCGGCAACGCGATGTTGCCGTAGACCGTGCGCGAGGACAGCAGATTGAAATGCTGGAAGATCATGCCGATCTCGCGACGCGCACGGCGTAGCGCGTCGGCTTTCAGGGTCGTCAGTTCCAGGCCCGCGACGCTGACGCCGCCTTCCGACGGGCGGGTCAGCAGGTTGATGGTGCGCACCAGCGTGCTCTTGCCCGCGCCGCTGCGGCCGATGATGCCGAACACCTCGCCCGCGGCGATCGACAGATTGACGGCGTGCAGCGCGTCGATCGGGCCGCGCGGGCCGTCGAAGCGCTGCGTGATGTTTTTGAGTTCGATCATTGCTGGCAAAGCGGCGCCGGGCCGGACGTCGTCGCACCCAACCGATGCGCGTGCGTCCGGTGGCCGGCCACCGTGGTTCCTCCGGGAAGACCCGCATTCTACCGCGTGGCCTCGCACGGGGTCAGAACCGTTGGCGATTCACTTATAGCCAAAAAGTCTGTGGCGCATGGCGGCCCCCGCTCAACGTTTACAGATCCGCCAGTTCCCGCAGATGCGCGACGACGCTGCGGCCCAGCGCCGAGAGCGCGTAGCCGCCTTCCAGGCAACTGACGATGCGTCCCTGCGCCGAGCGTTCGGCAACCTCGCGGATGCAGCGCGTGAGCCACGCGAAATCGGCCTCGACCAGGCCGAGGTTGCCCAGATCGTCGTCGCGATGCGCGTCGAAACCCGCGGAAATGAAGATCATCTGCGGCGCGAACGCGTGCAGGCGCGGCAACCACTCGCGTGTAACCGCCTCGCGCATCGCGGCGCCGTCGGAGCGCGCGGCCAGTGGCACGTTGACCATGTTCGCGGCCGGCGACGGTACACCGGAGAACGGGTAGAACGGATGCTGGAACAGCCCGCACATGAGCACGCGCGCGTCGCCGGCGAAGATGGCCTCGGTGCCGTTGCCGTGATGCACGTCGAAATCGATGATGGCGACGCGCGCCAGATGCCGCGCCTCCAGCGCATGCAGCGCCGCCACCGCGACGTTGTTGAACAGGCAGAAGCCCATCGCCTGCTCGCGCAGCGCGTGGTGCCCGGGCGGGCGCACGCTGCAGAAGGCATTGTCGAGGCGGCCGTCGATCACCGCGTCGGTGGCGGCCACCGCGGCGCCCGCCGCGCGCAGCGCCGCATTCCACGAGTGCGGACCGACGAAGGTATCGGCGTCGATCTCGGCCTGACCGGCCGCGGGCGGACAGGCGCGCATCGCCGCGACATGCGCGGCCGAATGCGCGCGCAGCAATGCCGTTTCGCTCGCCAGCGGCGCGGCTTCGCGCTGCAGCGCGATATCGATCCGGCTGCCGATCAGCTGGTCCTCGATCGCCTGCAACCGCGCCGCCCGTTCGGGGTGGCCGTCGCCGGTATCGTGCAGCAGACAGTCCGGGTGGGTATAAAAGCCAGTGGCCATCGCATTTTTGCCTGTCGCGGAGAGCGCGTCTTCGGCGCCCCCGATCGGTGTGCGGCAGTGTCAGGGAATGCACCGCAGCGTCGGTTATACTGCCACACAACACTGCATCGATAAATGACCATGACCTTGACGCGTTACCAGGCGTTTCGGGCTCGAGCACACGCTGCGGTTCGTCCGATCCCAGCGCTTGCAGCCCCCTCGGGATTCGCCGCCCTGCGCACCGCCGCCCGTCTGCCCCTGTGCGTGCCCCTGTGCGTCTCCCTGATTGCCGCGCTGGCCGGCTTCTCGCCGCAGCTCCACGCGCAAGGCGCGCCCGAGGCGTCCCCTGCCGCCGGCCAGGTCTTCGAAGAGGAGATCGTGCCGCAGCGTTACGCGGACAACGCCGCGGTCAACGCGTTCATCGACGATCTCGTCGCCCGGTACGACTTCGACAGCGCCACGCTGCATGCGATCTTCAACCAGGTCAGCTATTCCGCCAGCGCCGTGAAGCTGGTGACGCCGTCGCCGAATCCCTCGATCAAGAACTGGCAGGTGTACCAGGGCCGTTTCATCGAACCGATCCGCATCAACGGCGGCGTGAAATTCTGGCGCGCGAACCAGGCCGCGCTGGACCGTGCGAGCGCCACGTACGGCGTGCCGCCCGAGATCATCGTCGCGATCATCGGCGTCGAGACGCTGTACGGCAAATACATGGGGAATTTCCGCATCCTCGACGCGTTGACGACGCTCGCCTTCGATTATCCGGATACGCCGAACCGGGATGCGCGCCAGCAGCTGTTCCGCAAGAACCTTGAGGATTTCCTGGTCTGGACGCATACGTCGAACATGGATCCGAGGGTGATCAAGGGTTCCTACGCGGGCGCGATCGGCATTCCGCAGTTCATGCCGTCAAGCATCCTGAAATACGCGGTCGATTTCG
>JBPBQT010000416.1:0-8132 GCA_050955065.1 Janthinobacterium lividum
GTTTCCGACCTTCGCCGGCGGTTTCTTCCTCAAGCCGAAGGACAAGGAACTCACCGAGGCGGTGATCAGCGCCTACAACGACTGGCACATCGACGAATGGTGCGCCGGCGCGCCGGGCCGCTTCATTCCGCTGGCGATCCTGCCGCTGTGGGACATCCAGACCGCCGTCACCGAGGCGAAGCGGGTGGCGGCGATGGGCTGTCGCACGATCAGCTTCTTCGACAATCCGGTCGCCAAGGGTCTGCCCAGCGTGCACAGCGATTATTGGGATCCGCTGTGGGAGGTGCTGGCCGCGAACGACATCGTCATCAGCATCCATATCGGCTCCGGTGCCAGCGCGCCGTACTCGTCGGAAGATGCGCCGATCGATACCTGGATCGTCAACATGCCGATGTACATCGCGAACGCGACGACCGACTGGCTGTTCTCGCCGATTTTCAAGAAATTTCCGAACCTGAAGATCGCGCTGTCCGAAGGCGGCATCGGCTGGGTGCCGTATCTGCTCGAGCGCGCGGATTTCACCTACAAGCATCACAAGGCCTGGACGAACTGCAGCTTCGGCGACCTGCTGCCGAGCGAGCTGTTCAAGCGCAATTTCATCACCTGCTTCATCGACGACAAGTTCGGCCTAGAGAACACGCGTTTCCTGAATGTCGACAAGATCACCTGGGAAGCCGACTATCCGCACTCGGATTCGCTGTGGCCGTATGCGCCCGAAGGGCTCTGGAACACGATCAAGCACCTGCCGACGGATGTGATCGACAAGATCACCCACCTGAACGCGATGCGCGAATTCGGTTTCGACCCGTTCAAGCATCTGCCGCGCGAGGAGTGCACGGTGGCGGGACTGCGCGCGAAAGCCACGCACGTGGACACGCGCCCGATCCCCGACCAGGGCGGCCACAATCCGTCGAATCGCGAAGGCCGTCAGGTCACGAATGGCGAAGTGATGAAGCTTTTCGCTTGACGTGGAACGCTCGAGCGTAAAACGGATGCAGGTGCCCGAGCGGCAGGCGGTCATCGCGGGCGTCGGGCAGTCGGCGGTTGGCCGGCGGCTGGGACGCGGTGGCCTGGACCTGACGCTGGACGCCGCGCTTGCCGCGATCGACGACGCCGGCATCGACCGGCGCGAGATCGACGGCATATCGAGCTGGCCCGGGCTGCGCGCCGACGCGCCGGGGTTCTCTCCGGTGGCGCTGGGTCAGGTCAAGGACGCGCTGGGGTTGCGGCTCAACTGGTACAACGCCGGCGCGGAGGCCACGCAGATGGCCGGCGTGCTCAATGCCTGCATGGCCGTCGCCTCGGGCCAGGCGCGCCATGTCCTGTGTTATCGCACCGTGACCGAGACCAGCGCGGTGCCCGGTACCCGGCCGAGCCTGGTGGGCGCCGGGCCGCATCGGGTCAGCGGTTTCGGCGAGTACCAGGCGCCGTTCCTGGCGCCGTCGGCGGCGAACTGGGTCGGACTGGTGGCCAGCCGCTATTTTCATGAATTCGGCGCGACCCGCGAGCAGTTGGCGCAGATCGCGCTCAACTCGCGCCGCAACGCCGCGCTGAACCCGCGCGCGGTCTACCGCGAGGCGCTGAGCATGGCGCAGTACCTGGACGCGCGGATGATCTCCACGCCGCTCTGCCTGTACGACTGCGATGTGCCGGTGGATGGTTCGATCGCGATCATCGTGTCGCACAAGGACGTCGCCCGCGACCTGAAGTCGCCCGCGATCCGGGTGGAGGCGATGTCCGGCGCGATGCACACGCGCGATACCTGGGATCAACTCGACGACCTCACGCGATTTTCGGCCGAAGCGGTCGGCGAGCAACTCTGGCGCCGCACCGACCTGACGCCCGCGGACGTCGACATGGCGCAGCTCTATGACGGGTTCAGCTTTCTGACGTTGCTGTGGCTGGAGGGGCTGGGGTTTTGCGGACGCGGCGAGGCGGCGGCGTTCGTGGAGGGCGGAGCGCGCATCGCCCTGGACGGCGAGTTGCCGCTGTCCACCGGCGGCGGCCAGCTCTCGGGCGGCCGGTTGCACGGAATGATCCATATCGTCGAAGCGGTCACGCAGTTGCGCGGACGCGCCGGCGAGCGCCAGATCAAGGGAACGCCGCGCGTCGCGATGGCGGCGAACGGCGGCGGCCCGCTCGCCGGCGCGATGCTGCTGGTGAACGATCAGTAAGCTCCTGGGAGAAGGGTTTTGACGCAATTCGATTTCATCATCGTCGGCGCGGGCTCGGCGGGCTGCGCGCTGGCCTATACGCTGTCCGAGTCTTCTCACCACAATGTGCTGCTGCTGGAGGCCGGTCCCAAGGATTCGAGCTTCTTCATCCGCATGCCGATGGGATTCGCGCCGTTGTACGGTTCGGCGCGCGACTGGAAATACCGGCCCGAGGCAACGGCCTCGATGCCGGAACCGGGATCGTGGATCCGCGGACGCACGCTGGGCGGCTCCAGCAGCGTCAACGGCATGGTCTATGTGCGCGGTCAGCCCGAGGATTACGACCATTGGGCGTCGCTCGGCAACCCCGGCTGGAGCTGGGCGGACATCCTGCCGGTATATCGCAGCATGGAAAATCATCAATTGGGGCCGGACGAATGCCGCGGGTCCGGCGGGCCGGTCGACGTGACCTGCACGAACGA
Organism: Janthinobacterium lividum; assembly: GCA_050955065.1. Classification (GTDB taxonomy): domain Bacteria; phylum Pseudomonadota; class Gammaproteobacteria; order Burkholderiales; family Burkholderiaceae; genus Robbsia. The sequence goes on from JBPBQT010000416.1 coordinate 2,636, forward strand.
ACCGAATGCGCTGTCCGATGCCTATATCGCGTCGGCGGCCCTGGTGGGCATGCCGACCAAGGACGATCTGAACCGTCCCGATCAGGTCGGAGCGGGCTATTTCCAGCGCACCATCAAGGGCGGCCAGCGCGTGAGCGCGGCGCGCGCGTTCCTGGACAAGTGCCGGCATCGCAAGAACCTGACCGTGATGACGGACACCCAGGCGCGCCGGCTGCTGTTCACCGGCAAGCGCGTCACCGGCGTCGAATGCCTGCGCGAAGGCGCGATCCAGCAGTTCACCGCCGCAAAGGAAGTGATCCTCTGCGGCGGGACGATCAACAGCCCGCAGTTGCTGCAATTGTCGGGCATCGGTCCCGCGGCGCTGCTCGCGAATTTCGGTATCAACCTGGTCAGCGATCTGCGCGGCGTCGGCGGCAATCTCCAGGAACACTGGAACGGCGGCACGGTGATGCGGGTCGGCCACGGCAGCCTGAACGGCACGATGCGCGGCATGGGGCTGGCGGCCAGCATGCTGCGCTACGTTTTCTCGAAATCAGGCGCGATGGCGATGGCGGCGGCGCAGGTGGGCGGATTCGCGAAGACGCGGCCCGAACTGAAACGCGCGAACATCCAGTTTCACATGGCGCCGGTCGCGGTCGAACCCCGGAACAATCCCGAGGACAAGATCGCGCTGACCAAGATCGGCGGATTGACGGCGTTCGGTTGCATCATGCGTCCGACGCCGAACGGCGACGTGACGATCCGCTCGCCCGACCCGGAGCAGCATCCGCGCATCCGCTACGAACACCTCGGCACGGCGGAAGACCGTCAGACGATGCTCGAGATCATCCAGTTGATGCGGCGCATCGGCGAGCAGGCGCCGTTGCAGGCGTTCGGCGCCGAGGAGATCTTTCCGGGCAAGCATGTGCAGGACGACGACGCCATCATCCAGCACGTGCTGCAGCATGGCGGCCTGGGCTACCACCCGGTGGGCACCTGCAAGATGGGCCGCGACGCCGATGCGGTGGTCGACGCGCGTCTGCGGGTCCACGGGGTGGAGGGGTTGCGCGTCGCGGATGCGTCGATCATCCCTGTCATGCCGTCGGGCAACACGAACGCGCCCGCGATGATGATCGGGCTGAAGGCGGGGCAGATGATCATCGAGGATCACCGGATTCAGGCTGCCGCCTGAACCGAAGCAGTCAAAGCAGCATCGAGGAGACCCGCTATGTCACAATTCAAAAGAGATTCGCTGTACATCGGCGGCGAGTGGGTCGTGCCCGCAGGCGGCGCGCGCGACGACATCATCAATCCCGCGACGGAGAAAGTGATCGGCCAGTCGCCGGTGGGCGGCGTGCGCGAAGTCGAGGAAGCGATCAGCGCCGCGCGCGACGCGTTCGACCGGGGCCCGTGGCCGCGGTTGCCGGTGGTCGCCCGTGTCGGCTATCTGGAGAAGATGCACGCGTTCCTGATGAGCCGCCAGGCGGAGATCGTGCAGATGATCATCGAGGAGGCGGGCGCCACCGCGGTGATCGGGCAGTTCCTGCATTTCGGGATTCCGATGAAGCACGCCGCGTATCTGCTGAAGGAAGCGCAACGCATCGAGCCGCATGCGTCGCAGATCGAGATCACACCGTCGTTCACCGGGGCGAAAGTGCTGGGCACGTCGGTCGTCGTGCATGATCCGGTGGGGGTCGTGGCCGCGATCACGCCATACAACTTCCCGTTCTTCCTGAACGTGATCAAGGTGTTTCACGCGCTGGTGATGGGCAATACGCTGGTGCTCAAGCCATCGCCGCTGACGCCGTTCGAGGCGCTGGTCTTCGGCGAGGCGGCGCAGGCCGCGGGCCTGCCGCGCGGCGTGCTGAACGTCGTGACCGGCGACATCGACGCGGCGCAGCGCCTGACCACCGATCCGCGCATCGACATGGTGACGTTCACCGGCTCCGACAAGGTCGGCTCGCTGATCGCCGCGCAGGTCGCGCCGACGTTGAAGAAGCTGCACCTGGAACTCGGCGGCAAATCGGCGCTGATCGTCCGGGCCGATGCCGATCTCGATGCGGCCGCCCACGCGGGCATCGGCGGCTTCACGATCCACTGCGGCCAGGGCTGCGCGTTGACGACCCGTCATCTCGTGCACAACGCCGTGCGCGCGCAGTACGTCGAACGGCTGGTGGCGCTCGCCGAAGCGATGAAGGTCGGCGACCCGGCCGACGCGACGGTGACGATGGGACCGCTGATCCGCGCGCAGGCGCGCGAACGCGTCGAGCATTACGTGGAACAGGGCCGGGCCTCGGGCGCACGCCTGGCGACCGGCGGCGCGCGGCCGGCGGCGCTGCAGCGCGGGTTCTTCTTTCAGCCGACGCTGTTCGACGGCGTCGACAATGCGTCGGCGATCGCGCAGGAGGAGATCTTCGGGCCGGTGGCCGTCGTGATCGGCTTCGATTCCGATGAAGAGGCGATTGCGCTGGCCAATGATTCCGCATTCGGCCTGGATGGCGGCATTTTCTCGCGGGATGTCGGGCAGGCGTACGAGATGGCGCTGCAGCTGCGTACAGGCGGCGTGGGACTGAACGGCGGCGCCGGCACGATGCTGTCCGCCGCGCCGTTCGGCGGCATCAAGCGCTCCGGCATGGGCCGTGAAAACGGCCGGGAAGGGCTGCTGGAATTCACGTCGCCGAAGTCGATCAGCTTCCACGCGGGCTGAAACGACGCGGGCCGGGCGCGATGCTGCCGCCCGACCCGCGTGTCGCAAGAGCGGCAGGAGCCGACCGCGCTGTGCGCGCGGCCGTTCGCGTTTTAGCGCGCGCCCTGGAGCAGGCCTTTCAGATTGCTGCTCATGATCTGCTGCGTTTGCACCGCGTCGAGCTTGGCGATGTCCTTCAGGAAATCGAGCGGATGCTCGAGACCTTCCGGATGCGGCCAGTCGCTGCCGAACAGGACGCGCTCGGCGCCGATCAGGTCGATGACGCGTTCGATCGAGTCCTCATAGAACGGCGCGACGAAGATGTGCCGCTTGAAGGTCTCGACCGGATCTTCCTTGAACGATTTCGGCATCTTGTGATACGTGGTCGTCAACCGGTTGAGCAGCGGTTCGAGCCAGGCGGCGCCGTTTTCCAGCGACGCGACGCGCACGCCCGGAAAGCGGTCGAAGACGCCATGGCAGATCAGCGCGGCCAGCGAGTCGGCGATCGGCCGGCCCATCCAGTCGAGGATCTCGCTGAACGGATCCTTCTCGAAGGGCAGGAATTCGCCCTTGCCGCCGGCGGTCCACCACTGGTTGATCTTGTCGTAACCGGAGTCCGAAACGTGCATCACGACGAAGATCCCGGCTTCCTGCACCCGGGCCCAGAACGGATCGAATTCGGTATAGCCCATCGAACGCCCGCCGGCCAGTCCGGCCACCGGCGCGGGCCGCACGCCCACGACGCGCGCGCCCGCGGCCAGGACGAATTCGAGTTCCCTGCAGGCACCCTCGACGTCCGAGAGATTGACCATCGGCACCGTGAACAGCCGATCCTTCAACGCGAAGCCGGCTTCTTCCGCGGTCCATTGATTGACGCTGTGCAGCAGCGCCTGGATCACTTCGGGTCGCTCCGACAGACGCTCCTCGATGATCGACGTCAGGGTCGGCAGGAACAGGCCGCCGTGGATTTCCTGCGCGTCCATCACTTCCAGATGCGCTTCGCCGTTATTGAAAGCCGCCTGGGATTCGACCGGTTTGCCCGTGACCTCGCGCAGCGACAGCCCTTCGGGGTTCTGGCCGCGATACCACTTCTCGTGCACGCCGGGCGCGGCCACCACCTCGAATGTCGGGTTGGGGATGTAGTCGGACAGCATGCCGCCCACCGCCAGCTTGGTGCGGCCCTTGACCTGGACGTACTGGAACTCCTTGTGGAATTTCTTGGGCAGATTGCGCAGGAAGGCTTCCGGCGGTTCGTAGAAATGCCGGTCCGCATCGTAGAGCGGGTAAGAGACGGTAGACATGGGCTGGCCTCGCTTCAATGAAAGGGGTTGAACGATACATATTCTATAACTAACTGTATGTTAGTTATTTGAACGCGTCAATCCAGATGATTGCGGACAGGGTGGGGGCCTCTCCGTATTGAACAGTAACTAACACTATGTTAGTTTACGGGCATCGATTGTCATGGAGCGTGCGATGTCTTCCCCTCTTGTGGTCATAACCGGCGCCGCTGGCGCGCTCGGTCACGCGGTATCCGAAGCATTTCTCGCGCAGGGCGCGTCCGTCATCGCGCTCGACGTCGACCAGCGGCGTCTGCACGAGGTCTTCGAGGGTCAGGCGCGCGTGCACACGCTGGCGGTGGACCTGACCGACGCGGATGCGTCGCAGGCCGCGTTGGGCGCGATGCTCGCCGAACGCGGCGCGGCGGCGGTGCTGTGCAACATCGCCGGGGGGTTCGACATGGGGCCCGCCGTGCACGACAGCACCGACGCTTTCTGGCGGCGCCTGGTCGATCTGAACGTGGCGACGGTGATCAACGCGTCCCGGGCGGTCGTGCCAGGCATGTTGCGCGCCGGCGCGGGCCGCATCGTCAATGTCGCGGCGGCATCGGCCGTCACCGGCAAGGGCGGGATGGGCGCGTATTGCGCCGCGAAAAGCGGCGTCGCGCGCCTGACCGAGTCGATGGCCGCGGAGCTGCGCGAGCAGGGCATCAACGTCAATGCGGTCGCGCCGAGCATTCTCGATACCCCGGCGAACCGCGCGGCCATGCCCGGCGGGGACTTCGGCAAGTGGGTGACGCTCGCCGACCTCGCCGCGGTCATCGAATTCCTCGCCTCGCCGCGCGCGCGGGCGATCCACGGCGCGGTGCTGCCGGTCGTCGGACTGAGCTGACTGCATATGAACCAGACATCGAATCACCACCCGGACCCGAAGTCATCCCGGAAGCCGGTCCGGACCCCGATCCTGATCGTGGGCGGGGGCCCGGTGGGCATGACGCTGGCGCTGACGCTCGCCCGCCTGGGCGTGCCGTCGATGCTCGTCGAGCGCAACGCGACCACCACCCGGCATCCGAAGATGGACATCACCAACGCGCGCAGCATGGAATTGTTCGCGCGGCTGGGCATCGTCGACGCGTTGCGCAAGGTCGCCGTGACGGAAAGCAGCAATTTCGACGTGTCGTGGATCACCCGGCTCAACGGCCATGAACTGCACCGCTTCCGGTATCCGAGCGTCATCGAGTGGCGGCAACGCATGCGCGAGCGCAACGACGGCAGCATGCCGTCCGAGGCGCCGATGCGCGTGTCGCAGGTGGAAATCGAGCCGGTGCTGCAGCGGGCCATCCAGAACGAGCCGCTGGTGGATGCGCGCTGGGGACTGGCTTTCGAGGAATATCGGGATAACGGCGGCCGCCATGGCGCCGCCGATGCCGCACCGCTGACGGTGACGCTGCGGCGACAGTCCGACAACAGCGTCGAGCAGGTGGACTGTCGCTATCTGGTGGGCTGCGACGGCGGCGGCAGCGCGGTGCGCCAGCAACTGGGCGCCCTGCTC
>JBPBQT010000417.1:0-7882 GCA_050955065.1 Janthinobacterium lividum
CGCCTTATCGGCCCGTGCGACGCACGTCTCGCAGCTCAAGCAAAAACGCTAGCCGGGCAGCGGCCCAGCCGTGCGACCCGACAACGCATCAGACAGCCGCGCCGCGCGCTTCCCGGATCCGTTCGATCAGCACGTGGTCGGCCTCGGCCGCCGGCAGCAGCGTGGCCTCGGTATCGCGACGACCCTGGTATTCGACCTTGCCGTCCTTGAGCCCGCGGTCGCCGATCACCAGCCGGTGCGGCACGCCGATCAGCTCCCAGTCGGCGAACATCACGCCGGGCCGCTCGCCGCGGTCGTCCAGCACCGCGTCGATGCCCGCGGCGACCAGCGCCGCGTAAAGACGATCGGCTTCGGCCCGCACGGTCTCGCTGCGATCGTATCCCATCGGGCAGATCACCACCTCGAACGGCGCGATCGACGTCGGCCAGATGATGCCGCGGGCGTCGTAGTTCTGCTCGATCGCCGCGCCGAGGATGCGTGTCACGCCGATGCCGTAGCAGCCCATCTGCAGCGCTTGCGGCTTGCCCGCCTCGTCCAGGTACGTCGCGTTCATCGCTTCCGAATACTTGGTGCCGAGCTGGAAGACGTGACCGACCTCGATGCCGCGGCACAGTTCGATCGTTCCCTTGCCATCGGGCGACGGGTCGCCCGACACGACGTTGCGCAGGTCCGCGACGTCCGGTTCGGGCAGATCCCGCCCCCAGTTCACGCCGGTGAAATGGCAGTCGACCTCATTGGCGCCGCACACGAAATCGCTCATCTGCGCGACCGTCCGGTCGACCAGCAGCTTGACCGGCTTGCGCGTGGCGATCGGCCCCAGGTAGCCCGGGGGCGTGCCGAAATGCTCGACGATCTCCGCCTCGGTCGCGAACCGCGCGCCGCCCAGTCCAGGCAGCTTGAACGCCTTGATTTCATTGAGCGAGTGATCGCCGCGCAGCAACAGCATCCAGATCTGCGTGTGCGCCGGAGCGTCCGGCGTCGCGCCGGGCGTGTCGACGCCAAGCACGATGGACTTGACCGTGCGTTCGAGTGGCAGGCCGAGCAGTTCGGCGACCGCCTCGCATTTCGCCCGACCGGGCGTCGCCGTCTTCGTCAGCGCCTCGCTTGCCGCGCCCCGCGCCGCGAGCAGCGGCAAGGCCTCGGCGGCCTCGACATTGGCGGCGAAATCCGACGTCGGACAAAAAGCGATCGCATCCTCGCCGGTGTCGGCGATGACGTGGAATTCATGCGAGCCGGAACCGCCGATCGAGCCGTTGTCGGCCTCGACCGCGCGAAAACGCAGGCCGAGACGCGTGAAGATCCGGACATAGGCGTCGTACATCCGTTGATACGAGGCTTTCAGGCCTTCGGTGTCGCGATCGAACGAATACGCGTCCTTCATGATGAATTCGCGGCCCCGCATCACGCCGAAGCGCGGACGGATCTCGTCGCGGAACTTCGTCTGGATCTGGTAGAAGTTCACCGGCAACTGCCGGTAGCTGCGAATCTCGCGGCGCGCGACGTCGGTGATCACTTCCTCGTGCGTCGGTCCGACGACGAACTCGCGCTGATGACGGTCCTTGAAGCGCAGCAGTTCCGGTCCGTATTGCTCCCAGCGGCCGGACTCCTGCCACAGCTCCGCGGGCTGCACCGCCGGCAGCAGCACTTCGAGCGCGCCGGCGGCGTCCATTTCCTCACGCACGATCTTCTCGACCTTGCGGATCGCGCGCAGGCCGATCGGCAAATAATCGTAGATGCCGCCCGCGACGCGGCGAATCATGCCCGCGCGCATCATCAACTGATGGCTGACGATTTCGGCGTCCGCAGGCGCCTCCTTGAGGGTGCCGATGAAAAAACGCGAGGCTTTCATTCATTCCGTTCCGAAAAAACGCGACGCCCGCGGCCGGGGCCGCGCGCCCCGGCTGGCCTGCGCGGCCAGAGCGGGGTATCAAGCGTGCATATATCTGTTTATAATCAAAGCAATTTTAAAGGATTCGAAGGTGGTTGTATGCTGGATCGTGAAGGCTTTCGCCCGAACGTCGGCATCGTGCTGCTGAACGCGCGCAATGAAGTGTTCTGGGGCAAGCGCTTGCGTGAGCATTCCTGGCAGTTTCCGCAGGGCGGAATCAAATTCGGCGAGACGCCCGTCCAGGCGATGTATCGGGAGTTGCATGAAGAAGTCGGCTTGAAGCCGGAGCATGTGAGGGTCATCGGCCGGACGCGCGATTGGCTGCGTTACGAGGTGCCCGACAGGTTCATCCGGCGCGAGATCCGCGGTCATTACCGTGGCCAGAAACAGATATGGTTCCTGCTGCGCATGGTCGGGCGGGATTGCGACATCTGTCTTCGCGCGACCAATCATCCCGAGTTCGATGCCTGGCGCTGGAACAGCTATTGGGTGCCGCTCGACGCGGTGATCGAGTTCAAACGGGACGTGTACCATCTCGCGCTGACCGAGCTGTCGCGCTTCGTCCGTCGCACGCAGGCGAAGGCGGAGCCGGAACCGGAACTGAGCGTCACGGTCAGTGACACGCAGGTGCTCGTCACGCCCGATGGGGTGCTGACGGTCACGACATCGACGCTGACAACCCTGTCGTCCGGGCTGTTGTCGGAAGCGGTGCTGTCCGGCCCGTTGCTGGGCCCGCTGTTCGGTCCGGGGCCGGCTTTGCCGCCCGGCCCGCTTTCCGGCCCGCTGTCTGAATCGCTATCCGGGCCGCCGTCCGGACCGGCCGACGACACCCTGGTGTCCGGTCCGTATTCGCCGCTCGTCTATAAATAAGGAATTACCCAGCGTGATAACACTGCAGTGGTCTGTCGCCCGCATTGCGGGCGCGACGACCCTCGTCGCCGCACTCTGCGCCCTGTCCGGCGCCGCCCGGGCGCAGGCGCAGCTCCCGCCCGTCGACAAATCGGACTCGAACGGCAACAGTCTGGTCGACATGCTCTTCGACCGGCAGTCCGACTGGAAGGAAGGCATGGTCAGCTCCCTGCCCGCCCTGCCGGTCGATGGCAACCTGTTGCCCTTCGATCTGGTCCAGCGCACGGCGATGACCTATATGATCGACAGCAAGTCGGTCAGCGTCGGCGCCGACGGCGTGGTCCGCTACACGGTCGTGATCGACAGCCCGTCGGGCACGCGCAATATCCGCTACGAGGGCATGCACTGCGCGTCCTATCGCTGGCGTCTGTACTCGGGCGCCAATGCGGAGGGCACCGCCTGGGACAACGCCTCCACCGATTGGGCGCGGATCGAGGACAGCGCGCTCAATGGCTATCACGGCACGCTCTACAACGACTACTTCTGCGACAACAAGGTGCCGGCAAAGGTGTCGAGCATCGTGCAGAACATCCGGTATCACCGTTCGTTGCGCGCCCAGGATTACCGCAACTGACAGGTGAGCGCGCGGCCGCCGCCCACGAGGCGTGACGTGGCGGCCCTCTAGACGACGACCAGATTGTCGCGGTGGATCAGCTCCGGCTCCAGCACGTAGCCCAGAATCGTCTCGATTTCCTGACTCGAATGGCGCAGGATGCGTTGCGCGTCCTGGCTGCCGTAGTGCGTGATGCCGCGCGCGAGTTCGCGTCCCTGCTCGTCGACGCAGGCGATCACGTCGCCGCGGCCGAAACTGCCCTGCACCGACACGACGCCGATCGGCAGCAGGCTCTTGCCCTCGTCGACGAGCTTGCGGCAGGCGCCGGCGTCGATCACCACGTGTCCGCGCAATTGCAGGTGATCGGCCATCCACTGCTTGCGCGCGGCCAGTCGCGCGGTGCGCGCGACCAGCTGCGTGCCGACCGCCTCGCCGGCCGCGAGCCGTGGCAGGATGTCCGGCTCGCGGCCGCTCGCGATGACGGTCGTCGCGCCGCTGTGCGCCGCGCGCTTGGCCGCCAGGATCTTCGTCAGCATGCCGCCCCGGCCGATGTGCGTGCCGGTGCCGCCGGCCATGGCCTCCAGCGCCGGGTCGCCCGCGTCGGCCTCGCGCACCAGGGTGGCGTGCGGGTCCTTGCGGGGGTCGGCGGTGTAGAGGCCGGTCTGATCGGTCAGGATCACCAGCGCATCCCCCTCGATCAGATTGGCCACCAGCGCGCCGAGCGTGTCGTTGTCGCCGAAACGGATCTCGTCGGTGACGACCGTGTCGTTTTCATTGATGATCGGCACCACGCCGAGCCGCAGCAGGGTCGTCAGGGTCGAACGCGCGTTCAGGTAGCGCTCGCGATCGGCCAGGTCGGCGTGCGTGAGCAGGATTTGCGCGGTACGGATGTCATGGGCGGCGAAGCAGCTCTCGTAGACCTGCACCAGCCCCATCTGGCCGACCGCGGCGGCGGCCTGCAGCTCGTGGACCTCGCGCGGCCGCTGGGTCCAGCCGAGCCGCTGCATGCCTTCGGCGATGGCGCCGGAACTCACCAGCACCACTTCCTTGCCGCCGCGCCGCAATTCGGCGATCTGCGCCGCCCAGCGACCGATGGCGGCCCGGTCCAGGCCCCGGCCATCGTCGGTCACGAGGCTGGAGCCCACCTTCACGACGAGCCTCTTCGCGTTTTCGACAACCGAGCGCATCAGGGTGATTCTCCTCGAAGCGGTTCTTGGAAATAACGGCGCCGTCTGGCCGACCGCGTCTGGCCGACCGCGTCTGGCCAGCCTGCCTGCCCGCCTACTCGCGGAAGCGCGGATCCGTCGATTGCTCGGGCGCCGGCTCGCGGAAACGCGGATCCGTCGTCGGTTTCTCGGGCGGCTGCTCGCGGAAGCGCGGGTCCGCCGCCAGTTCCTCGGCGTCTTCCTCGCGGCTGGCCGCGCCGTGCTCGACCAGATGGTCGTAGATCGCGTAGATCAGCCCTTCGCACCCTTCGCCACTCAACGCGGAGATTTCGAAGATCGGCCCCTTCCAGCCAAAGCGCGCCTTGAAGTCGTCGATGCGTGCCGCGCGCTCCTCCTCGCCCAGCATGTCGACCTTGTTCAGCACCAGCCAGCGGGCCTTGTCGTACAGCGCCTCGTCGTACTTGCGCAGTTCGTTGACGATCGCCTTCGCCTCGACGACCGGATCGACGTTCGCATCGAACGGCGCGACGTCGACGATATGCAGCAGCAGTCCGGTGCGCTGCAGATGACGCAGGAACTGATGGCCCAGACCCGCGCCTTCGGCCGCACCCTCGATCAGACCGGGGATGTCTGCAACGACGAAGCTCTTGCTGGCCGCCACCCGCACCACGCCCAGATTCGGCGCCAGCGTCGTGAACGGATAGTCGGCGATCTTCGGCCGCGCATTCGAGATCGACGCGATGAAGGTCGATTTACCGGCGTTCGGCATGCCCAGCAGACCGACATCGGCCAGCACCTTCAGTTCGAGCTTGACCATGCGCTTCTCGCCCGGCACGCCGTCGGTCTTCTGACGCGGCGCGCGGTTGGTGCTCGACTTGAAGTGGATATTGCCCAGGCCGCCGGCACCGCCCATCACGATGGCCACCTGCTGGTTGTGTTCGGTCAGGTCGGCGATCAGCTCGCCGGTGTCCATGTCGGTGATCGTGGTGCCGACCGGCATGCGCAGGTGGATGTCCTCGCCGCCCTTGCCGTAGCAGTCCGCGCCCCGGCCGTTCTCGCCGCGCCGCGCCAGATGCTTGCGGGCATAGCGATAGTCGATCAGCGTGTTGATATTGCGGTCGGCAACGGCGTAGACGCTGCCGCCGCGGCCGCCGTCGCCGCCATCCGGGCCGCCGAAGGGCACGAATTTCTCGCGACGCATCGAGGCGCTGCCGTTGCCGCCATCGCCGGCCAGGACCTCGATTCTTGCTTCATCAATGAATTTCATCGTTTTGTCCAGTGGGAGGGGCCAACCGTCAACGCTGCGGTTGCCGGGTTATAAACAAAAAAGCCCCGCAGCAAGCGGGGCCTTCGACGACGCCGAGGGCAAAGACCCGTCAGGCCGTTGCAACCGGAAGCACGTTCACGAACTGCTTCTTGCCTGCGCCCTTCACGGCGAACTGCACATGGCCGTCGGCCAGTGCGAACAGCGTGTGGTCCTTGCCGATGCCGACATTGCTGCCGGCATTGACGCGCGTGCCGCGCTGGCGAACGATGATGCCGCCCGCGTTGATCGCCTGGCCGCCGTACACCTTCACGCCGAGGCGCTTGGATTCCGAATCGCGACCATTGCGGGATGACCCGCCTGCTTTTTTGTGTGCCATGTTTGAACTCCTAGGCGTTTTTCACGCCATTGACGAAACCGTGTGGACGAGCAGTCGCGGCTGATCAGCCGTCGATCGACTCGATACGCAGTTGCGTGTAATTCTGACGATGGCCAGCGTGCTTCTGGTAGTGCTTACGGCGGCGCATCTTGAAAATCGTCACTTTGTCGTGACGTCCGTGGGCAATGACAGTCGCCTTGACGGAAGCCCCACCGACCAGCGGCGTACCGAACTTAATCGATTCGCCCTCGCCTACCGCGAGTACCTGGTCAAGCGTGATTTCAGCGCCAATGTCTGCCGGTATCTGTTCTACTTTCAATTTTTCGCCGACGACAACTTTATGCTGCTTGCCCCCGGTTTTTATGACCGCGTACATTGTTGAACCTCACTCTTGATTCATGATACTGGCGTCCGAAAACGCCAGGAATCCCACGCACAACGCGCGGAAACGGCGGATTATATCTGCAAAGCACCTCGACGTCAAATATTCACGTGTTTTTCACCGCCCTGCCTTGCCCCGCCGCGCTTCGGAAAACGCGTGCGCCATGGCGTCGACATGCGGAGTTTCGTCGCGCCTCGCCTCGCCCCGTCCTGCCTCGCCCCGGCCTGCGCGCGTCCCCGCGCCCGCCTGTGCCGCGTTCGCTCAATGGTTTCCGCGCTGCAACCCGGGTTCGCCTTATAATCCGCGCTATCCCTCTTAATTCGGTGCCGTCTTGACTGCCGCTTCTTACGCCGCTGCGTCCTCCGCGTCATCCGCGTCGATTCTCGCTCCCATCGCCGACGACATGCTCGAAGTCGATCGGGTCGTCCGCGCACGCCTCTCGTCCGAGGTCGTGCTGATCAACCAGATTTCCGAATACATCATCGGCGCCGGAGGCAAGCGTCTGCGGCCTGCCCTGCTGCTGCTGATCGCCGGCGCCCTGGGCAACCGCGGTCCGCAGCGTTACGAACTCGCCGCGGTCATCGAGTTCATCCACACGGCCACGCTGCTGCACGACGACGTCGTGGACGAGTCGGATCTGCGGCGCGGCAAGAAGACGGCGAACGCGGTCTTCGGCAACGCGGCGAGCGTGCTGGTCGGCGATTTCCTGCACTCGCGCTCGTTCCAGATGATGGTCAGCGTCGAACGGCTGCGCGTGATGGAGATCGTTTCCGACGCGACCAACGTCATCGCCGAGGGCGAGGTGCTGCAGCTGCTGAACATGCACGACCCCGACGTCAACGAGGAACGCTACACGCAGGTGATCCGCTACAAGACGGCGCGCCTGTTCGAGGCGTCCGCGCAACTGGGCGCGATCCTCGCCGACGCCAGTGCGCCGGTGGAAGCCGCGGCGAGCGAGTACGGACGCCGCATGGGCACGGCCTTCCAGCTGATGGACGACTGGCTCGACTACGCGGGCTCGTCCGAGGAGATGGGCAAGAACGCCGGCGACGATCTGCGCGAGGGCAAGCCGACGCTGCCGCTGATCCATCTGATGGAGCACGGCACCGCGGAATATCGCGCGCTCGCACGCGACGCGATCGAACAGGGCGGCACCGACCGTTTCGACACGATCTTCGCGGCCATCCAGCAGTCCGGCGCGCTCGACTACACGCTGGCCTGCGCGCGCCGCGAGGCCGAAGCCGCCGCGGCCGCGATATTTCACTTTCCCGATTCCATTTACAAAAAAAGCCTGCTAGAATTATGCTCTTATTCGACGGGGCGTCTCTCTTGACGGTTCTG
>JBPBQT010000418.1:0-7482 GCA_050955065.1 Janthinobacterium lividum
AACTTCACGGCGCTGACGGAATCGGCCGTGCTGCGCGCCACGCTGGCTGAAGATGGTAAAACGGCAACCGGCGTCACCTATGTCGACAAGCACGGGGAGGAGTGGGAGCAGCCGGCGGACATCGTGGTGTTCGCCGCATTCCAGATGCAGAACGTGCGTCTGCTGTTGCTGTCGAAGATCGGCAAGCCGTACGATCCGGTCGGCAAGACCGGCGTGGTCGGGCGCGCATACAGCTTCCAGACCGTGTCCGGCGCGAATCTGTATTTCGACAACACCTATCTGAACACCTTCATCGGCGCGGGCGCGCTGTCGTCGCAGATCGACGATTTCAATGGCGACAACTTCGACCATTCGGGCCTCGGCTTCATCGGCGGCGCGGGCATTCTGGTGGTGGCGCGCGGCGCGCGCCCGATCGGCAATGCGGATGCGCTCGAACCGGGCTCGCCGCGCTGGGGCAAGGGCTGGAAACAGGCCTATACGAAGTCGTTCCAGAACTCGACCTTCATCTTCGGCCAGGGCACCAGCTATTCGCACGAGGACTATTACCTGGACCTCGATCCCGAGTACAAGGACCGGAATGGTCTGCCGTTGATCCGGGTGACGTTCGACTACAACGAAAACGATCGCCGGTCGGCAAAGTACGTGGAGGAAAAGAGCATCGGCATCGGCAAGGCGATGGGCGCCAAGCTGGTGCTGGGGATGAACGCGGCGGTCGACAGCTACGGACCCTACAAGCCCGCGAGCGACCACACCATCGGCGGCGCGGTGATGGGCCTGGATCCGAAGACCAGCGTGTTGAACCGCTTCCAGCAATGCTGGGATGTTCACAACGTGTTCGTCTGCGGTGCCTCGTCGTTTCCCAACAACGCAGGCTACAACCCCACCGGCACGATCGGCGCGCTGACGTTGTGGACGGCCAAGGCGATCATCGATACCTACGTGAAAAAGCGTGGTCCGCTGGTGGAGATGTCGGCGTGAGCACATTGACTTCCCTTTTTTCCGCGATGTTTCGACAGCGCGCGCTGACGGCCAGCCTGGGTGCGGGGTTGAGCGCACTCGTGCTGATGGGTGCCGATGCGTACGCGGCGGACCCCGGCGCTTCCAGCGGGCCGACGATCGTCGCGCCCGGTGCCAACCCCGGCAACAGCCACGGCGTCACGGCGCCGGCGCACTCGCCGGCGCAGCCGGCCGGCCATGATGCAAACGCGGACGCGGTCGCGCGCGGCCGCTATGTCGCGATCGCGGCGGATTGCGCGGCGTGTCACACGTCGCTGGCGCATCCCGACAAGGCTTTTGCGGGCGGTTATGCGCTGCAGACACCGTTCGGCAAGCTGCTGGCCAGCAACATCACGTCCGACGGGCAGACCGGCATCGGCAGCTGGAACGAGCAGGAATTCGAGCGTGCGGTGAGACAGGGGCGGGGCAAGCACGGCGAGTTTCTGTATCCCGCGATGCCGTATAACGCCTACGTCAGGATCAGCGATCAGGACATGCATGATCTGTGGGCCTATATGAAGACGGTGCCCGCCGTGTCGAACAAGGTGGTCTCGAATCAATTGCCTTTCCCGTTCAACATCCGCCTGATGATGTTCGGCTGGGATCTGCTGTTCTTCGACAAGGGCCCGTTCAAACCCGTGGACGGCAAGTCGGCGGAATACAACCGCGGCGCGTATCTGGTGCAGAGCCTGGGCCACTGCGCCGCCTGCCATACCGCCAAGAACTTCCTGGGCGGCGACAGGGGCGATGCGTTCCTTCAGGGCGGCGATCTGGAGGGCTATCATGCACCCGACATCACCAGCAACACGTATGTCGGCATCGGCAGCTGGAGCGAAGCGCAACTGGTGCAGTACCTGCAGACGGGCAGCAACCATGTGGCGATTGCTTCCGGTCCGATGGCGGAGGCGGTGACCAACTCGACCCAGCACATGACGCCGGCCGATCTGCATGCCATCGCGGTGTACTTGAAGAGTCTGCCCGCATCGTCCGTGGCGCGACCCCCGCCCATGCCGCGCGACAACGCGCAGTTCAGCCTGGGCGCGCGCGTCTACGCCGCCAACTGCGCTGCGTGCCATGCGGCGAGCGGCAAGGGCATCGCGGGAATCGCCCCGGGCTTCGTCGGCAATCCGGCGATCCAGGCGGCGTCGATGCAGAGCGTGCTGACGACCATTCTGGTGGGTGGCCGCGGGGCGGTGACGGAGAACAATCCGACCAGTGCCGCGATGCCGAGCTTCGCCTGGAAGATGTCCGATGCGCAGGTTGCCGCCGTCGCCACGTATATCCGGAACGAGTGGGGCAATGCCGGTACGGCTGTCCGCACCGACGACGCGGCGAAGGCGCGCAAGCAGCATGGCGTCACCGCGCAGTTGCCGAATGGCGCTTCGCACTAGGCAGGCACCAGGCACCAGGCACCAGGCACCAGGCATGTTCGACGCCCGCGCCTGCCTGGCGCGCGGCGTAGCAGGGAAGCCGCGCCGGGCTAGCCGAGATACGGCGTCAGGCGCACGTTCGGCTGCATGAAAAGCGAAAAGTCGCCCAGCGGTTCGGGCGGTGCCTGGGAGACCTGCTGCGCCGAGTACAGAAGTTGCTGCAGCGCGGAGAGGGCTTGCCGGTCCGGGTCCTGGTCGATCGCGAGATCCAGGATGCCATCGGTCAGCAGAACCCGGTGTTCGTCATGCATTTCGTGCGCGACCCAGATGACGGTCTGACTGGCGCCGCGCTTCTGGAGCGCGCTGGTGATGCCGGCGGACCCCTCGCCGGTGTTGTAGATGGCGGTCAGGCGGCCGCGTTGCAACGCCTCGGAGACGAGGCGGAAGCAGATGTCGGGGTCGTCGAGCGTTTCCTTCTCCGCGTGGTGCACCTGGTGCGCGGCACCGGTGTGCGCCAGGGCCTGCATGCATCCCGCGACGCGCTGCCGGTGCGCCGGGAAATCGTGATAGGCGGACAGGATCAGCACCCGGGCACGGTCCGTCGGCACGCTGGCCGGTGCCGACATCAGTCGGCCGATCATATAGCCCGCGGTGCGGCCCGCACGTTCATTGTCGATGCCGGTGTAATGACACCCCGGAATGCCCGGCAGTTGGGACACCAGCGTGACCACCGTCTCGCCCGCATCGATCACCTTGCGCAGCGCGGCGGCGATCCGCGGGGCGGATGCGCTGACGACGATCAGCCCCGAGCGCTTGTAAGGGGGATGCAGGATCGCCCGGACGTAGCCGGCGTCGTCGTTGTTCCTCAGATGGACCCGGTGAAAGACGATCCGCCGGTCCAGCATGGCGATGGCGCGCTGCAATGACTGTTCGAGTCGCTTGAAAAAGGGCGTGTCATTGATGGGCATCAACAGGTCGAAATGGATGATGCCGTGCCGGGTATCCGGCAGGATGCGCTGGACGCCCAGTCGCCGCGCCGCTTCCACCACCCGCTGGCGCGCGGTGGCGGACACGCTGCCGCGCTCGTTCAGCACCCGGTCCACGGTCGCTTCGCTGACGCTGGCCGCCGCCGCGATCTCCTTGAAGCGCGGCGCCCGCTTGCGCCGCGTGCGCGCATCGTCACGGGTCATGTCTTCACTTCGGGCAGCGTGGATTCATTCGCCTTTTGCGTCGCATACCGGCGGGCCTGTTGCAGCAGCCACGCGCGGAATTGCTCGAACGTATGGCCGTGGCGCAATTCCGTCGGGTAGACCAGGTAATAGGCCGCGTCGGCCTGCATGGCCGCCGCGAACGGTATCACCAGGCCGAGCTGCGGGAGCTGGCCGCTGACGAAGAAGCTGGGCACCAGCGCCACGCCCAGACCCGCGGCGGCCGCGCTGATCGCCATCGTGTGCAGTTCATAGCGCACGCCATGCATCGTGCGGGCGTCCTCCACGCCCAGGCCGGCAAACCATTTCGTCCAGCCTTCGGGGCGGGTGGTGGAGTGCAGCAACGGGTAGGCGAGCAGGTCGTGCGCCGTCTCGACGGGCCGCTCGAGCAGCGCCGCCGCGCATACCGCCACGACGTCCTCGCCGAACAGATAATCCGACGACGTACCCGGCCAGGTCGGTTTGCCATAATGAATCGCCGCCTCGAAATGCGACTCGGCGAACGAAAACATCTCGGTGCGCACGCCCATGTTGACGCGCACGTTCGGCGTGCGATCGTAAAAGTCGCGGATGCGGGGAATCAGCCACTGCGACGCGAACGTCGGCAGCACCGCCAGCTCCAGATAGCCGCCGCCGCTGCCGTGCGCCATGATCGACAGCGTGTCGCGGTCGAGATCCCGCAGCGAGCGCCCCACCTGCGTGCCGTACAGCCGCCCGGCGCGGGTGAGCACCACGCGCTGCCGGGCGCGCACGAAGAGGCGCACGCCCAGATTCGACTCCAGCATGGCGATCTGGCGCGACACCGCGCTCTCGGTGATGAAGAGTTCCCTCGCGGCATGCGTGAAACTCTCGTGCCGCGCCGCGGCCTCGAAGGCCAGCAACGCGCTCATGGTGGGGATCTTGAATCTACGCACGTTCATTCCGAAAACGCATCAAGTGATAATTTTATCTCGCTTTACCTCTGGATGGCGGAATGACGATAATGCCTGTCGCGTCGTTGCGGTCGTCGCGGCCATCGTATCCGTCTCGGTCCGCTGCGGCGCGCTGCGTCATCTGCGCCCGCTCCCGATCCCGATCCCGCTCCCGCTCAACGAGTCGCCCATGCCAACCGTCCCGACCCTGCGCAATCCGAATGTCGATCATCTGCTGCAACGGCTGCTCGGCCCGGAAAAGGCCGGGGTCCTGTTCGCCACCCTGAATGCACCCGCGCGGCTGGGCGACTGGGAGGCGGGCACGGTGACCCGCGCCGAACTCGCGCAGGCGATGAACATGGCGCTTTTCGAAGGACTGCTCGCACGCTCGGCGAACGGTCGTACCTATACCGACGAGGTCAAGGCAAGCGGCGGCACGGTGCACTTCGATCATGGCGCGCTGCGCACCGTGCGCTGGCCGCAGAACGGCGCGCTGCCGCCGGGCGAGGCCGCGTTCACGCGCATCCTGCGGCCGCTGGGGTTTCGCGCGAACGGCCGCTATCCGCTCGACAAGCTCGGCATGACGGGGCGCGCGTACGCGCACGAGGATGCGCCCGACGAGATCGCGCAGTTCTTTCTGAGCGAGCTGCATCCGGAGCGCTTTTCCGACGCATTCCAGCAGGCGGTGACCCGGGTGGTCGGTACGTCGCGGGATCCGCTCACGCCGCTGGCCGTGTCGCAGCTGTGGGAACTGGAGCGCGACGGCACCCTGCCGCTCGACGCGGCGGCGTGCCTGCTGCCGGTCATCGTCGGGGCCTTCGCGCGCCAGCACGACGTGCCGGACGAAACCGATTACGAAGCGCTGCTCGCCGAATCGGCGGAAATGGCGTGGATCGCGACCGAGGGCAATGCCTTCAATCACGCGACCGATCGGGTCGACGATGTCTTCCGGCTCGCCGACGACGAAAAGGCCCGGGGCCGGCCGATGAAACCCGACGTCGAACGTTCGCGTTCGGGCCGTGTTTTCCAGACCGCGTATCGCGCCGATACGGTCGAGCGCGAATTCCGCGCGACGGACGGCGGCACGGTCACGCGGCAGGTACCGGGCGCGTTCTACGAATTCATCACGCGCAAGCGGACGTTCGACCAGGCGCGGGGCAAATGGCTGACCGACCTGCATTTCGATGCCGGCAACGCGCAGGGTATTTTCAAGATGACTGCCGGGGCGGCGAACGGCGCAGCAAGCAGTGCAACTAACCGTACCATTGGCGGCGCCACCGGCAGTGCCGCCGGCAATACGGCCGGCAGTGCCGCCGGCAACACGGCCGGCAGTGCAATCAATGACGGCGCAACGCAATAAGTCGTAAACCGATGCGCGCAGACCCGCACCACCGGCCCCATCCTTCAGGAGATCGCATTTTGAACGCTTCCACCATCCTTTCCGAACTGGGTATCGCACGTCTGGCGGAAGACGGCGACCTCGTCGTGCGCTCGCCGATCGACGGCAGCATCGTCGGCCGCGTGAAAACCCGGTCCGCCGAGGAGGTCGATGCCGCGCTCGCGCTCGCAGCGTCCGCCTATGAGAGGTGGCGCGAGGTGCCGGCGCCGCGTCGCGGCGAACTGGTGCGCCTGCTCGGCAACAAGCTGCGCGAGAAAAAAGCCGCGCTCGGCCGCATGATCACGCTGGAGACCGGCAAGATCCTGCAGGAAGGCATGGGCGAGGTGCAGGAGATGATCGACATCTGCGATTTCGCGGTGGGGGTGTCGCGTCAGCTGTACGGTCTGACGATCGCGTCGGAGCGTCCGGGCCACCGGATGGCCGAAACCTGGCATCCGCTGGGCGTGTGCACGATCATCTCGGCGTTCAATTTTCCGGCCGCGGTCTGGTCGTGGAATGCCGCGCTGGCCCTGGTGTGCGGCAACGCGGTGATCTGGAAGCCCTCGGAGAAGGCGCCGCTCACGGCGCTGGCGGTCAACCAGCTCCTCGATGAGGCGCTGGCGGAATTCGGCGACGCGCCCGAAGGCCTCGCCTGCGTCCTCAACGGCAGCCGCGACGTGGGCGCGCGCCTGGTGGCCGATCCGCGCTCGTCGATCGTCAGCGCCACCGGCAGCACGGCGATGGGCCGCGCGGTCGGGGTGGAAGTGGCCGGCCGCTTCGGCCGCGCGATTCTCGAACTGGGCGGCAACAACGCCGGCATCGTCTCCGGTACGGCGGACAGCGAGATGGCGCTGCGTGGCATCCTGTTCTCCGCGGTGGGGACGGCGGGTCAGCGCTGCACGACGCTGCGGCGCCTGTTCGTGCACGAGAGCGTCTACGACCACACCGTCGAGCGGTTGAAAACGCTGTACGGCAAGGTCACCATCGGCGATCCGCTGGAAGCGGGCACGCTGATGGGACCGCTGATCGATGCCCCGTCGTTCGAGCGCATGCAGGCCGCGCTCGCGCAGGCGCAGCACGAGGGCGGCACGGTGACGGGCGGCGAACGGCATGCCGTGGCCGGGTGCGAAGCGGGCTTTTACGTACGCCCGGCCATCGTCGAGATGCCGTCGCAGACGGCGATCATGCTGACGGAAACCTTCGCGCCGATTCTCTATGTGATGAAATACCGCGACTTCAGCGAAGCGATCGACGCGAACAACGCCGCCGCGCATGGGCTTTCGTCGTGCGTGTTCACCACCGACCTGCGCGAAGCCGAGCGTTTCCTGTCCGGTTCCGGCAGCGATTGCGGCATCGCCAACGTCAATATCGGCCCGAGCGGCGCGGAGATCGGCGGCGCGTTCGGCGGCGAGAAGGAGACGGGCGGCGGCCGCGAATCGGGCTCGGACGCATGGAAGGGCTATATGCGACGCGCCACCAACACGGTCAACTATTCGTCCGCGCTGCCGCTGGCGCAGGGCATCGACTTCTCGATCGATTGAGTCAGACGCCGCGTTCCGGAGCGAACACCATGATCGACTTCACCCCGCCGTTCCGGAATCCCGGCGGCTCGCCGATTC
>JBPBQT010000419.1:0-6932 GCA_050955065.1 Janthinobacterium lividum
CGCGCTCTACCCGGATGCGCTGCTGCGGGAGATCATCGAGCTGGCGCGCCAGCACGACCTGATCCTGTACGCGGACGAGATCTACGACAAGATCCTGTACGACGGCGCGACGCACACCGCGATGGCCGCGCTCTCCGACGACGTGCTGACCATCACGTTCAACGGTTTGTCGAAAAGCTATCGTTCGTGCGGTTTTCGCGCGGGCTGGATGG
Organism: Janthinobacterium lividum; assembly: GCA_050955065.1. Classification (GTDB taxonomy): domain Bacteria; phylum Pseudomonadota; class Gammaproteobacteria; order Burkholderiales; family Burkholderiaceae; genus Robbsia. Next base: position 213 of record JBPBQT010000419.1, read on the forward strand.
TGGTGTCCGGCGACAAGCGGCACGCGCGCGACTACATCGAGGGGCTGAACATCCTCGCGTCGATGCGCCTGTGCGCGAACGTGCCCGGCCAGTACGCGATCCAGACCGCGCTGGGCGGGTACCAGAGCATCGACGACCTGATCGCCCCGGGCGGGCGGCTGCACCGGCAGCGCGAGGTGGCGCACGCGATGCTGACCGCGATCCCGGGCGTGAGCTGCGTGAAACCGAAGGCCGCGCTGTACCTGTTCCCGCGCCTCGATCCGGCGGTCTACCCGATCGCCAACGACCAGCAGTTCATTCTCGACCTGCTGCGCGAGGAGAAGGTGCTGGTCGTGCAGGGCACCGGTTTCAACTGGCCGCGTCCCGATCACTTCCGCGTCGTCTTCCTGCCGAACGTCGACGACCTCGCGGTGGCGATGGAGCGCATCGCCCGGTTCCTCGACGGCTACCGCAAACGCCATACGGCCTGAGCGCCGCGCCGGGTACGGGCTTCGCCACCGAGCCGGGCGACGAGCCGGGCACGAGGCAAGCGGCCATTTTCTCATCCCTATCAAAGAACTGCCGAATGGAATCGATCAAAGCGGGAATACTGGGCTTCGGCACGGTAGGCAGCGGCACCTATGCGGTGCTGCGCCGGAACCAGGAAGAAATCAAGCGCCGCGCCGGTCGCGGCATCGAGATCACGCGCATCGCAGTGCGCAACGTCGCGCGCGCCCGCGCTGCGCTCGATGCGCTGCCGCAGGTGACCGGGCCCGGTGCCGGTGTGCCCGCTGCCGGTGTGCCCGCTGCCGGTGTGCCCGCTGCCGGTATGCCCGCTGCCGGTATGCCCGCTGCCGGTATGCCCGCTGCCGGTATGCCCGTGATCGACACCGATTTCGACGCGCTGGTCGCCGATCCGGCGATCGACATCGTCGTCGAGACCATCGGCGGTACCGACCGCGCGCGCGAACTGGTGCTCGCCGCCATCGCCAACGGCAAGCACGTGGTCACCGCGAACAAGGCGCTGCTCGCGATCCACGGCACCGAGATCTTCCAGGCCGCGCACGCGCGCGGCGTGATGGTCGCGTTCGAGGCCGCGGTGGCTGGCGGCATCCCGATCATCAAGGCGCTGCGCGAGGGCCTCTCCGGCAACCGGATCGAATGGATCGCCGGCATCATCAACGGCACGACCAACTTCATCCTGTCGGAGATGCGCGATCGCGGCGTCGATTTCGCCACCGCGCTCGCCGACGCGCAGAAGCTCGGCTACGCCGAAGCCGATCCGACCTTCGACATCGAGGGCGTCGACGCCGCGCACAAGCTCACGCTGATGAGCGCGATCGCGTTCGGCGTGCCGATCCAGTTCGACCGCGCGTACGTCGAGGGCATCAGCCGGCTCGACGCGATCGATATCCGTTACGCCGAGGAACTGGGCTACCGGATCAAGCTGCTGGGCATCACGCGGCGCACCGCCGACGGCATCGAGCTGCGCGTGCATCCGACGCTGATCCCGTCCAAGCGTCTGATCGCCAACGTCGAGGGCGCGATGAACGCGGTCGCGGTGCAGGGCGACGCCGTCGGCACGACGCTGTACTACGGCAAGGGCGCGGGCGCCGAGCCGACCGCGTCGGCGATGGTGGCCGACCTGGTCGACGTGACGCGCCTGCATACCGCCGACCCCGAGCACCGCACGCCGCATCTGGCGTTTCAGCCGGACCAGTTGTCCGACACGCCGATCCTGCCGATCGACGCGATCAAGAGCGCCTACTACCTGCGCCTGCGCGTCGCCGACGTGACCGGCGTGCTCGCGTCGATCGCGACGACGCTGGCCGACCTCGGCATCTCCGTGGACGCGCTGCTGCAGAAGGAATCGCGCGAGGGCGAGGGCGAAACCGATCTGGTGGTGCTCACCCACATCACGCTGGAAGGCAATCTGCGGCGCGCGATCGCGCAGATCGAGACCCTGGAGACCGTGGTTTCGCCGGTCACCCTGCTGCGCACCGAAAACCTGTAGGAACCGCCATGCACTATGTTTCGACCCGCAGTACCCGCACCGACCGCGCCGGGCGCGACAGTCCCGCCGGACACGTCGCCTTCTCGGACATCCTGCTCGCGGGCCTGGCGCCGGACGGCGGCCTGTACATGCCGGAGGAATACCCGAGCGTCAGCGTCAGGGATCTGACGCGGTGGCGCACGCTGCCGTACGCGGACCTTGCGTTCGAGATCCTGTCGCGCTTCTGCGACGACATTCCCGCGAACGACCTGCGCACGCTCACGCAGCGCACCTACACGCCCGAGGTCTACTGCCATCTGCGCGACGGCCAGCGCGCGGCGGACATCACGCCGCTGCGCACGCTCGGCGAGGAAGCCGCGCCGAGTGGCGGCACCACGTCGCTGTCGCTGCTCGAACTGTCCAACGGCCCGACGCTCGCGTTCAAGGACATGGCGATGCAGCTGCTCGGCAACCTGTTCGAGCACGTGCTGGCGAAGCAGGGCGCGTCGCTGAACATCCTCGGCGCGACCTCCGGCGACACCGGCAGCGCCGCCGAGTACGCGATGCGCGGCAAGCAGGGCGTGCGGGTGTTCATGCTGTCGCCGCACAACAAGATGAGCCCGTTCCAGCGCGCGCAGATGTTCAGCCTGGACGACCCGAACATCTTCAACCTGGCGCTCGAGGGCGTGTTCGACGATTGCCAGGACATCGTCAAGGCCGTCTCGAACGACCACGCGTTCAAGGCGCGGCATCGCATCGGTACGGTCAATTCGATCAACTGGGCGCGCGTCGTCGCGCAGGTGGTCTATTACTTCAAGGGCTACTTCGCCGCGACCGAAGGCCAGGCCTATGCGAAGGACGGCGCGCTGCCGGAGGTGTCCTTCACGGTGCCGTCGGGCAACTTCGGCAATGTCTGCGCCGGTCACATCGCCCGGATGATGGGCCTGCCGATCCGGCGCCTGGTGGTGGCCACCAACGAGAACGACGTGCTCGACGAGTTCTTCCGCACCGGGCACTACCGGGTGCGCACGGCCGCCGAGACGCGCCAGACCAGCAGCCCGAGCATGGACATCTCGAAGGCGTCGAATTTCGAGCGGTTCGTGTTCGACCTGCTCGGGCGCGACGGCGACCGGCTGACGGCCCTGTTCCGGGATGTCGAGTCGCAGGGCGGTTTCAGTCTGGCCGAGGGCGCCGAATTCGGCCGGATCGCGGACTTCGGTTTCGCGTCCGGGCGCAGCGTGCACCAGGACCGTCTGGCGACGATCCGCGACGTCTTCGCGCGGTACAGCACGATGATCGACACGCATACCGCCGACGGCGTGCATGTCGCGCGCGCGCACCTCGAGGCGGGCATTCCGATGATCGTGCTGGAGACCGCGCAGCCGGTGAAGTTCGGCGAGACGATCCGCGAGGCCCTCCAGCAGGAGCCGGAGCGGCCGCAGGCCTTCGTCGGCATCGAGGCGCTGCCGCAGCATTCGACGGTGCTCGCCGCCGATGTCGCGCAGGTCAAGGATTTCATCGCAGCGCGCACCGGCTGCTGAGGCCGGGCGCGACCATGTTCGGGGATCGATCGATGCATCCGCAGGAAAATCAACAGGAACCGGCGCCGCGCGCCGCCGCGCCGATGCTGAGCACCGCGCAGGCGCTCGACGCGCTGCTCGGCGCCGCGCGCCCGCTGGCGGACACGGAGACCGTCGCGCTCGAACAGGCCAACGGCCGCGTGCTCGCCGAGCCGATCGTCTCGACGCTGGACGTGCCGCCGGCCGACGTCAGCGCGATGGACGGGTATGCGGTGCGGCTGGCGGATCTGACGCGGGCCCTGCCTAGAGCGGCCCTGCCTGGAGCGGCCCTGCCTGGAGCGGCCCTGCCTGGAGCGGCCCTGCCGATCTCGCAACGTATTCCCGCGGGTACCGCGCCGGCGCCGCTCGCGGCGGCGAGCGTGGCGCGCATCTTCACCGGCGCCCCGGTACCCGCGGGCGCGGACGTCATCGTCATCCAGGAAGATGTACGGGTCGAGGGCGACACCGTGCATTTCGCGGCGGACGCCGCGCGCGCGGCCGGGCAGTGGATCAACCGCCGTGGCGCGGACATCCGCGCCGGCGCCGTGATCCTGCAGGCGGGCACGCGTCTCACGCCGCAGGCGCTGGGTCTGGCGGCCTCGGTCGGCATCGCGCGGGTACGGGTGGTGCGGCGTCTGCGCGTCGCGCTGGTGTTCACCGGCGACGAGCTGAAGCGTCCGGGCGAGGCGCTGGTGCCGGGTGCGATCTACAATTCGAACCGCTACACGTTGGGCGGCCTGCTCGAAAACCTCGGTTGCGTGGTGACCGATTACGGCATCGTCGCCGACCGGCTGGAGGCGACGCGCGCGGTCCTGCGCGAAGCCGCGGCCGGACACGATCTGGTGCTGACCAGCGGCGGCGTGTCGGTGGGCGAGGAGGATCACGTGAAACCGGCGGTCGAGGCCGAGGGGCGGCTCGATCTGTGGAAGATCGCGATGAAGCCCGGCAAGCCGCTGGCCTTCGGCGCGCTACGGCGTGTTTCGGCGAAGGGGAGCGACGCGGCCAAGGGCGGCGAAGCCCATTTCATCGGCTTGCCCGGCAATCCGGTGTCGACCTTCGTGACCTTCCTGCTGTTCGTGCGGCCGTTCCTGTTGCGCGTGCAGGGCGTGCATGCGGTCGCGCCCCGCGCGCTGCAGGTGCGGGCCGATTTCGCGGTACGCGGCGACCGGCGCAACGAATTCCTGCGCGCACGCCTGAACGAACAGGGCGGGCTCGACCTGTTTCCCAGCCAGAGTTCGGCGGTGCTGACGTCCACGGTATGGGGCGACGGACTGGTGGACAATCCTCCGGGGCAGGCGATCGCGTCGGGTGATGCCGTCCGCTTCCTGCCGTTTTCCGAATTGCTGTACTGACGCGGTCACGCACGGCCGGCCGGATGCGGCCGGCCACGTGCGCCCGCGAGATCCCTCATCATGAATATCGAACTACGGTTTTTCGCCAGCCTGCGCGAAGCGCTCGGCCTGTCCCAGGAGCGCGTCGAACTGCCCGCGGAGATCACGACGGTCGGCGATGTACGTGCCTGGCTGCGCTTGCGCGGCGGGGTCTGGGCCGAGACGCTGGCCGACGGACGGCCGCTGCGCATGGCGTGCAATCACGAGATGACCGATGCATCGGCGCGTCTCACCGAGGGGTGCGAGGTGGCCTTCTTTCCGCCGGTGACCGGCGGCTGAGGCCGGCAAGCGACGCATCGGCCGAGGCGCGGGCAACCGATGCCGCGGCCGCAGCGGACAACGAACCGGAGCAGGCGGCTGAGATCGCCGGGCGAGACAGGCGGTGCGGCATAGTGAACAGGAGCGTCGTATGACGATCAGGGTGCAGGAAGCGGATTTCGATTTTGGCGCCGAGGTCGCGGCGTTGCGGCTGGGTCAGCCGCGCGTGGGGGCGGTGGTCGGTTTCGTCGGCGCGGTGCGCGATCTCAACGACGGCGCCGCGGTCGATAGGCTGGAACTCGAGCATTACCCGGGCATGACCGAGCGCGCGCTCGAACGGATCGTCGAGCGCGCGCGGGCGCGGTGGACGATCGCGGGCGCGACGGTGATCCATCGCGTCGGCCCGCTCGCGCCCACCGATCAGATCGTCATGGTGGCGGTGGCGTCGGCGCATCGGGGCGAAGCGTTTGCCGCATGCGAATTCATCATGGACTACTTGAAGACCGAGGCGCCGTTCTGGAAGAAGGAAGGCACGGGCGACGCGCACCGCTGGGTCGACGCGCGCGTGAGCGACGTACAGGCGCGGGCGCGTTGGGGCGATACGCCGCCACCCGAAAGACAGGTCACCGAAAAGTAGTCCCCGGAAAACAAGGCCCGGAAAGCAAGGCCCGGAAAGCAGGGCCGCGAGAACCCGCCATCGAAAAATAAAGCGACCGAAAGCCGTCGCGACGTCTTGAAATTTTTACCGGTCAGCCTTATCTGGTGTGTATTGATGGATACCAGAATTCTGCGGAGGTTTTCAAGATGAGAATCGACAAGCTGACCACGAAATTCCAGGAAGCGCTGTCCGACGCGCAGAGCCTGGCGGTCGGACGCGACAACCAGTATATCGATCCGCTCCACGTGCTCGTCGCGCTGCTCGCGCAGAACGACGCGGCCGTGCGCTCGCTGCTGTCGCGCGCCGGCGTGGCGATCCAGGCGCTGTCCACCGGCCTGAACGCCGCGCTCGACCGCCTGCCCAAGGTCGAGGGCACCGACGGCAACGTCCAGGTCAGCCGCGAGCTGACGGGCCTGTTCAACCAGGCGGACCGCGAGGCGCAGAAGCGCGGCGACGCGTTCATCTCGACCGAGATGTTCCTGCTCGCCGTGGCCGACGACAAGGGCGGCGCCGGCCGCGTGCTGCGCGAGCACGGGCTCACGCGCAGCGCGCTCGAGGCGGCGGTGACGGCGGTGCGCGGCGGCGAGCCGGTCAGCAGCGCCGACGGCGAGAGCCAGCGCGAATCGCTGAAGAAATACACGACCGATCTCACCGAGCGCGCGCGCGCCGGCAAGCTCGACCCGGTGATCGGGCGCGACGACGAGATCCGGCGCTCGATCCAGATCCTGCAACGCCGCACGAAGAACAACCCGGTGTTGATCGGCGAGCCGGGCGTGGGCAAGACGGCGATCGTCGAGGGACTCGCGCAGCGCATCGTCAACGGCGAGGTGCCCGAGTCGCTGAAGCACAAGCGCGTGCTGGTGCTCGACATGGCGCTGCTGC
>JBPBQT010000420.1:0-6080 GCA_050955065.1 Janthinobacterium lividum
GTCCCCCCCCCTTTTAGCTGGAATGGTCGTCATGTCTTCGCCAGGTACGATCCGTCTGAAATTCGTTCGCTCGGAAACGGACGACCCCATCTTCAGCCGGGAGTATCAGGTCGGCCTGCGTCATTTCTACGATCAGGTCCGTGCCGATGGTCTGCGAATGAGCGCGGTGTCGTTCACGATGGACCGCATGGGGGGAAACACCGGCTTCATGGGCGAATTCGTCATCCATCTCGGGCAGATGATCGGCCCGCAACTGGCGGACAATGCCGGGATCTGGCTGCAGGCGCGTGTCGGCCGTTTGATTCGCGTGCGCGTCGGTGCCAACGAATTCGAAGCCGATACGGAGGAGACGTTGAAGCGTCTGCTGACGGATACGGTCTCCCTGCGGCTCCACGGTCTGCGTGACGACGAGAGCGACTGACGGATCCATCGAGAAGGGGGAGCCGATGCAATTCGGATGCGGCATCCTGGCAAGCGGATCGGATGGACCGGCAACGCATGCACGATGGAATTGAAAGCAGCGGGATATCTCGTATGTCGCGGTTCCACGCCGAGCGGCGTGAAGCCGGCGCGGCAGACGTACAGCAATCGCCTGCCAGCTTATCGAATCGGGGTCACGTGCGCAGCCGGCACGGCCGTTTCGACCGGTTCGCGAGACACGTCGTCGCGCGGATGATACCGCGCAACCCATACGCGCCACGCGACGAACAGAACATTGCCCGATGCGACGATGCCGAAAACGCTCAACATGAAGATTCTCTGATGACTTCACTATCGGCCGTGCGAAACGCATGACCGGCTTGCGGACCCTGGCCCGGTTTTCCGTCGAAAACACCCTGTTTCAACGAGAAGCCATCGTAGCAAATCGTGTACTTCGCCCATCCCGCGAACAACCGTGACAATCGCCTCCATTTCGGCATCGAGCCCGAACGCGGGCGTCGCCGGGCACTCCCCGTCCGGCAAGGCCCGCGTACCGGGGCGATGTCGTACGTCGCTATCAGGGCAGGAGCAGCACCTTGCCGAAGTGGGCGTTCGCCGTCATGTGCGCCAATGCCGCCGCTGTATCGTCGAGCGGAAACGTGCGATCGATCGGCAGCCGCAGCGTACCGTCGGCGATCCAGCGACCGAGGTCGCGGCGCACCCCGTCGACGATGCGGCGGATCTCCTCGCGCGAGCGCGTGCGAAACGTGACGCCGATATAGTCGATGCGGCGCAACGCGTGCAGATCGAAATCGAACGTCGCCCGGGCGCCGCCCAGACGCCCGACATTGACGATGCGTCCGCGGATCCGCGTGGCGGCCAGACTTTGGGTCACCGTGTCGCCCGAGATCATGTCGACGACGAGGTCGACGCCACCCCCGGTCGCGTCCTGCACCTGCTGCGGCCATCCCGGGTCGCGCGAATCGAGCGCCAGATCGGCGCCAAAAGCGGCGAGTCGCGCACGTCGCGCATCGTTCGTCGAGGTACCGATCACCATCTTCGCGCCAAGCGCCCTGGCGATTTGCAGACCCATCAGGCCGACCCCGCTGCTCGCGCCCTGAATCAGGACCGACTGTCCCGCAACCAAGGCCCCGCTCGCGGTGAGCGCCTGATGCATCGTCTGCAATGCGATCGGCAACGTTGCCGCCGTGGAAAAATCCATATCGTCCGGGATGGACAACATACGCCCGTAATCGCACACGGCAAACTGCGCATAGCCGCCCGCGCCGGAACCCATCACCCGATCCCCGATGCCGATCGTCGCCGGCACGCCCTTGCCCAGCGCCACGACCTCGCCCGCCCACTCCATGCCCAGCACGGTACCCTCGCCGCCGATGCTGCCGTGACGCTGACCGGCGGCGACGGCGAGATCGGCCCGGTTCATCCCGCTGGCGTGCACCCGCACGAGCACCTCCTCCGCGGCCGGCACGGGCACCGGGGCATGGCCGACATCCACACGCCCGCTGCGCACGATGGCGGCGCGCATCGTCTTGGGAAGAACAGGAGCAGCAGTCTGATCGGTCATGGCAAGCTCGGTGGGAGGAAGCGGGAATCAGGGTTGCGGCGGGATTGCGTCATTCCTTGAACTGCAGCGCTGCCAGGCGGGCATAGAGGCCGCCTGCGGCGACCAGCGCCTCATGTGAACCGATCGCCTCGATCCGGCCGTGGTTCATCACGACGATCCTGTCCGCACGACGCACGGTGGCCAGACGGTGGGCAATGATCAAGGTCGTCCGTCCGGTTTCAAGCTGGCGCAGCGCCTCCTGTACAGCATGCTCGTTTTCGGAATCGAGTGCGCTGGTGGCTTCGTCGAGCAACAGGATGGGCGAATCGCGCAGGATGGCCCGGGCGATCGCCAGGCGCTGGCGCTGTCCTCCCGACAAACGCACGCCTTTCTCCCCAAGCGGAGTATCGAAACCTTCGGGGAGCGTCGCGACAAAACCGCATGAGGCGGCGGCCGCCGCTGCCCGCACGTCCGCATCGCTGGCGTCGGGACGCCCGAACCGGATATTGGTCCATACATCGGCGTTGAACACGACCGGATCCTGCGGCACGATGCTGACCCGGGCACGCAGCGCGGCAAGGTCTCCCCGCCGCAGATCGACGCCGTCCAGCGAGACCGCACCCGCGTGAGGATCGTAAAAACGCATCAGCAACTGGAAGACCGTCGTCTTGCCGGCGCCCGACGGCCCCACCAGCGCGACCGTCTCGCCCGGGCGCACCCGCAGCGTGAAATTTTCCAGGGCGGCGTGGTCCGGTCGCGTCGGGTAGTGGAACGACACATGGTCGAACGCCAGTTCGCCTCTGGCCGGCACGGGCAAGGCGACGGGAACGGCGGGCGAGGCAATGGCGGGGCGTTCGCGCAGCAGGTCCGCGATCCGGTCCGCGGCGCCCGCCGCACGCTGCACGTCGCCCCACAGCTCGCTCAAGCCCGCGCCCGAGGTCGCGACCGTAATGGAGTAGAAGACGAAGGCCGACAGCGCGCCGGCCGACATTCGTCCCGCCAGCACCTCGTGACCGCCGACCCACAGCGCCAGCGTAATGGCGCCGAAACCCAGCAGGATGACGATCAGCATGACGATGGCGCGGGACCGCGCCCGGGCCTGACCGGCAGACACCACCTGCTGGATCGCTCCGGAGAACGCGCCGCTCACCTGGGGTTCCTGATTGAACGCCTGAACCGTGCGCAGCGCGCCGAAGGTTTCCTCGGCCATCGCCGCGAGATCGGCGATGCGTTCCTGCGTCGTGCGGGACAGACGGCGCTCGCGCCGCGAGAACAGGACCAGCGGCACGACCACGATGGGGATCACCGCCAGCACCAGCAGCGACAACAAGGGGCTGGTGGCCACCAGCATCGCCAGGGACCCGATCAACAACACGGTGCTGCGCAGCCACTGCGAGATCGACGAAGCGGTCAGTGCCTGCAGCAGCGTGGTATCGGTGATCAGGCGCGACAGCACGTCGCCGCTGCGCGCGGTTTCCGACCAGGAGGGAGAGAGCGACAGCACGTGGTTGAAGGCGGCGCGGCGGATATCGGCGCCAATCTGTTCGCCCAGCCAACTGACCAGCGAAAACCGGATGGCGGTGGCGAACGCCAGTGCCACCACGACGCCGAACATGGCGAGCGCCGCATGATTGAGCTGGGCCTGGCTTCCGCTCGAGAACCCATGATCGATCAGGCGCCGCATCCCCTGCCCCAACGCCAGCACCAGGCCCGCCGCGCTCAACAATGCGATGCCCGCCGCAATCGCTTGCCAGACGTATCGGCCAATGAAAGGTGTCAGTACCCGCAATGACGATGGGCCGCCGGGACCGCGTACGCGTTTCTTGACCGCGCTGCCAGGTGAAGATGGTTGTCGAGAGGTCACTGACATCGATTCATTCGAACGGAACAGGCGGCCGGCCGGCACGCAAGGTGTCCGCCGTCACATCCGCGAGGCGTGCGACGAGCAAGGCGTATTTCTGTTCGCTTGTGTCGGCAAATGCCGTTGCGCGCGAGACGGGCACGTCGTCGAAAGGTATCGGTTCGGCGAACTGGCTGACGGTCAGGTCCCATCGTCTGCCCTCGATCAGATTGTAGAAATGCGTGCCCCCGGATGTTGCCGTCTTCAGAATCTCGCCGCCGAAATGATCCTGGACCACGAGAGACGTCACGCTGCAGTGATTACGGGCAGGCGTCGTCACAGACCAGCCCGCGGCGGGACTGGCGGTGTCGGCGGCCCACGCGGTGGCAAGGGCACGGTACAGGTCGATGGGCGTTGTAAATACGGTCATGGTGGACATGGTCGAAGTAGACGACTTGAAGAAAAGACGCGCAACCCGCGAAACGCGTGGTATGTGGCAATCAGTTACGATTTGCTCATCTCGAAGCCTGGCATGCTTGATAAGATAGGCGCGCAGTAATGATGTTAACGTTTAATTCATGGAGTCTGCGCTTGACCGATTACGTTGTCGATTTTTCCCATAACTCAGTTGAATCACCCGATGTCTTTGTTTCGGTGTCGCAGAGGGTCATCACAGGCGTTCCATCCTATCTGGCGGGCCAGGCCATGCTCGCGCATGTCCAGGCGCGCCTGCTGCACGAGAATCCTTCGTTTCGCCGGATTCGCAATTTGACGGTTCGCGACGAGCGTCCGGGCACCCTCGGTTCCGCCAGGGATTGATCCGGACGGACGCTGTTCTTCGGGACACACCGAATGCCGCGCGCCGGCATACCCGGTACGCAATCGGCGCGGACCCGTTTTCACGCATTCTGCGGGTCCAGGCGAATGGACGGGGACCGGCCCGTTACTCCGAGAGCGCGACACCGCGCAAGGGCAGTGTCCAAAGTTTGGACAGATCAGCGAAATAGATCAACGACAAAATCGCTGAGTTGCCGGCGTTGCTCTTCCGACAATGCCGATGTGGCGATCTTGACGACGAGTTGCGTATCACCCGCCGTGATGGAGCCGATTTTTTCACCTGCCTGATACAACACGACCGGTCGAGGCTTGATGGATGTTTCGGGGCCAGGGCGGGAGACAAACCGGGCGACCTTCGATTGCTCGAGTTTTCCAGCCTCGAGTTTTTCCCAGGCTTTGCGTAGCCGTCCCAGACGCTCTTCCGCGGTTCCCTCGCCTTCCTTCAAGGCCTTCACGATATCCGTCGCGGCTGTACGCGAGATCAACGAGGGGTTGAGGCGCAAGCGATCCTTTACTTCGTCGGGCAATGCATCGAATGCCAGGTAGCGATAGAGATCGGAGCGCTGGATACGGAGATGTTCGGCGAGTTTCGTTCGCAGCGGGAATTCCAGCTGAATTTGCCGGATGCTCAGCCCCACCTCGAAATCGCTGAGATCCGCGCGGTCCAGGTTCTCCGCAAGCGCCAGAAGTGCCGATTCCTCGTCGCTGGCGGAAATCACCAGTGCTTCGATGTGTGTTCTTCCCAGAACCTTGTGTGCCCGCAACCGGCGTTCGCCGGCGATGAGCTGGTATCGGTCGTCGACCTTGCGCAATGTGATGGGCTGCAGCAGACCGACGGCTTCAATGCTCAGCGCCAGTTCCTGGACTGCGCTTTCGGGATAGTAGATGCGCGGTTGATAGGGATTGCGCTCGATCCCTTCCACCTCGACCTTCACGTGCTGTCGCCCCACGTCGAAATCATCGACATACACCGCTTCGTGATGCCGACGCGTGTTTTCAGCCGCACGAGCCTCCAGCATCGCTTTCATGCTTTTAGCCATGCGTCACCTCGTTTTCCGTCGGCGCCGGCTTGAGACCCAGGCTGACGATCAGGCCATCGGCCAACTCACGATATTCACGCGACACCTTGGCGGACCGGTCAAGCTTGTGAAGACTGGATTGCATGACGGCTGCCTGATTGACTTTGGTACTGGTCGAGATACGAACAGGCAGGATCTTGCCAAAGGTTTCCCGTGCCGTGACCTCCAGAAGCTTGCAGACGGTCTGCCGTTCGTCGTGCCGAACCAACAGCGCCCCCAATAGCGCAAGCGCCGGGTTGATGCGCTTGATCTTCTCGATATGCTTGAGAAGGTCTTCCGCCCCATATAGTCCGTACTGCGAACCCGATTCCACCGGAACGATGATGTGGGTTGCCGCGGC
>JBPBQT010000421.1:0-5998 GCA_050955065.1 Janthinobacterium lividum
GTCCGACGCCGAGTTGCTCGCCTATCTGCACAGCGGCGATGCGCCGGGACGCGCGTCCGCCGCGGGGCCGATGGGCGAAACCGTCGAACACAGCCTGCAATGCCTAAGCGCGGAGGATCTGAAAGCGATCGTCGCCTATCTGAAAACCGTGCCGGCGCAGCAGGGGCCCGACACCGCGCCCCGTTCGCGACAGGGACAGCCCGCGCACGACTACGAGCTGCTGCGCGGCGCCGATGCGCAGCAGCTCGCGCAGCATGCGGGCGCGCGGTTGTATCTCGCGCACTGCGCGACCTGTCATGGCGCCACGGGCGGCGGCACGGGGAAGGGCCCTGCGGCGTATCCGTCGCTGTTCGATCACAGCACCGTGGGGGCATCGAATTCGACGAACCTGGTGTCGGTGATCCTGTGCGGCGTGAAGCGCGACATGCAGAGCGGGCAGGTGGCGATGCCGTCATTTGCCCGCGACATGACCAACGAGCAGATCGCGACGTTGGCGAACTACCTGACGAAGCAATTCGGCGACCCGGCCACGCACACCACGCCGGCCGATGTCGCGAAGCTTCGATCGGGCGATTTGCAGCCTTACCCGGACCTGATCCAGCAATGACATCACGGTCCGGCATTCGACACATTACGCATATTGCAGGGAGTACATCGTGCGCAGACGCGGATTTTTGATTTCGCTGGCCTTGTTGGTCGGCAGCGTCACGGTCGCCAAGGCGAAAGTGATTTGGGGCGGGATGCCGTGGACGCATCGCGGCGCCACCGGCCCCACGCCGGTGATCGCCGACGGCTGGAAATTCTTCCATGCCGACGAAGCGGCCATGATCGAAGCGATTTCCGATCGCCTGATTCCCGCCGACGACCTGAGCATCGGTGGCAAGGAAGCGGGTTGCGCGGTCTTCATCGACAGCCAGCTGGCCGGCCCGTTCGGTCAGGCGGCCACCCAGTTCCGGCTCGGCCCGTTCCAGGACGGCACGCCGCAGCAGGGCGCGCAGTTCAACCAGACGCCGGCGCAGCGCTACCGCATCGGTCTCGCCGCGTTCGACAAGTACTGCGCCGCGCAGCCGGACGGCAAACGTTTCGCCGCGTTGAGCGGCGAACGGCAGGACGGCCTGTTGCGCCAGCTCGAGAAGGGCGAGATCACGCTGCCGGGCCTGCCCGACACGAAGGCGTTCTTCAGCCTGATCCTCGGCAACGTGCGCGAGGGCTTCTTCGCCGACCCGATCTATGGCGGCAACAAGGACATGGCGGGGTGGAAGATGCTCGGTTTTCCGGGCGCGCGGTACGACTATCGCGAGGAGATCGGCAAGCGCGGGCAGAAGCTCGACATCCAGCCGATCAGCCTGATTCGCAACGCCGGCAAGCCGAACCAGAAGGCCATGTGACGCGATCGACGCGGCACGCCTGAGCCGGCGCGCGCCACGCGTGCCGCACAGGTGTCATGCGAGCGTCGAAAAAGCAACAAAGAAGCACCAGACAAGTAACAAAGAAGCCCCAAACACGCAACAAGCGCCGCGACGAGTATCTCGCGGGCGCACCCCCAATACGAAAGCAAGGAGAATCCAGCATGGCGCAAAAGCGACCCAAGGCGGATGCAGTCATCGTCGGCCTCGGCTGGGCCGGCTCGTTGATGGCCAATGAACTGACCCAGGCCGGGCTGAACGTCGTCGCGATCGAACGCGGCGCGTGGCGCGACACCAGCACCGATTTCCCGACCTCCATCGACACCGACGAGCTGCGCTTCGTGCGCCGTCGCGAATTGATGCAGCCCCCGGGCGTCGAGACGCTGAGTTTCCGCAACAACGTCACGCAGACGGCGCTGCCGCTGCGCGACTGGAACACCTACCAGTTCGGCTGGGGCGTGGGCGGCGCCGGCACGCACTGGAACGGCATGACCTGGCGGTTCCTCGAAACCGACTTCGTCACGCACAGCCACACCGTGGAGCGCTACGGCGCGAAGCGTTTCCTCGAGGGCATGCAGGTGCAGGACTGGGGCGTGACGTACAAGGACGTCGAGCCGTTCTACGACAAGTTCGAGCGCCTGGCGGGCACGTCGGGGCGCGCGGGCAACATCCAGGGCAAGATCCAGGAAGGCGGCAACCCGTTCGAGGGCCCGCGCGAGCGCGACTACCCGCTGCCGCCGCTGGAACGCACGCAGGTCGCGATGCTGTTCGACAAGGCGACGCGCGGCATGGGTTATCACCCGTTCGCGGTGCCCGCGGGCAACACGTCGGGCGCCTATGTCAACCCGCTCGGCGTGCACATGGCGCCGTGCACGTATTGCGGCTATTGCGAGTTCTTCGGCTGCGGCAACTGGTCCAAGAGCAGCCCGCAGGCCTGCATCCTGCCGGCGCTGATGGCGCGCAAGAATTTCAGCATCATTCCCGAGGCGGAAGTGCTGCGGGTGAACCTGACCGCCGACAGGAAGATGGCCACCGGCGTGACCTTCATCGATGCCGACAACCAGGAATGGGAGCAGCCGGCGGACATCGTCGTGCTGTCGGCGTACCAGATGGACAACGTGCGGCTGATGCTGCTCTCGGGCATCGGCAAGCCGTACAACCGCGACACCGGCGAAGGCGTGGTGGGACGCAACTACGCGTACCAGACGATTTCGGGCGCGTCGATCTTCATGAAGGGCGAGAACCTGAACCCGTTCATCGGCGCGGGCGCGCTCGCGCAGGCGATCGACGACTTCAACGGCGACAACTTCGACCACAGCGACCACGATTTCATCGGCGGCGGCGTGGCCCTCGTGCATTCGACGAACGGCCGGCCGATCGGCCTGTCCGGCGGCGTGCCGCCGGGCACCCCGCAGTGGGGCAGCGAGTGGAAGAAGGCGTACAAGGCGTCGTACCAGAACTTCAACTCGATCTACTGCATGGGCAACAGCTATCCGCATCGGGACGTGTTCCTCGATCTGGACCCCACGTACAAGGACCGTCACGGCCAGCCGCTGCTGCGCGTGACGTTCGACTGGATCGAGAACGACAAGCGCTCGGCGAAATTCATGGCGGACCGCTCGGTCGAGATCGGACACGCGATGGGCGCGCAGACGGTGGTGCGCTCCGAGCCCACCGCGCGGCCGTTCTCGCCGATGGACAATCTCTCCTCGCACACCACCGGTGGCGCGGTGATGGGCGATGATCCGAAGACCAGCGCCGTGAACCGCTATCTGCAGAGCTGGGACGTGCCGAACACCTTCGTCTGCGGCGCCTCGGCGTTCGCGAACAACGGCGGCTACAACCCGACCGGCACCGTCGGCGCGTTGACGCTGCACGCGGCCGACGCGATCGTGAAGCATTATCTGAAAGCGCCCGGCGCACTGGTGAGGGTGTGATGGCGACACGCAAGGTTTCCCGCTGGATTCTCGCGATCGGCGTGCTGGTGCTGCTCGGCATCGTCGTGCTGGTTGCGCTGATCGGTTTTCGCACCGTGCAGGCGCACCGCAGCCAGGGCGACCCGGCATTGCTCGAACAGATCGCGCAGTACGGCCGCGCCGGCGGCGCCGACGCGGACGCGGTGACGCGCGGCAAGTATCTCGCCGCGGCCGGCGACTGCATCGCCTGCCATACCGCGGCGAAGGGCAAGGCGTTCGCCGGCGGCCTCGCGCTGAACACGCCGTTCGGCAAGATCGTCGCGAGCAACATCACGCCCGACAAGGAATACGGCATCGGCGACTGGACCGATGCGCAGTTCGTGCGCGCGGTCAAGGCGGGCGTCGCACCGCATGCGAAGCTGCTGTATCCGGCGATGCCGTACAACCTGTACGCGAAGGTCAGCGACAAGGATATCCTCGACATCCTCGCCTACCTGAAGACGGTGCCGGCGGTGCACGAGCCGATCGCCGCGAACCAGCTGCCGTTCCCGTTCAACATCCGTCTGCTGATGTTCGGCTGGAACCTGCTGTTCTTCGATCGCACGCCGTTCCAGCCGGATCCGAAGCAGTCGGTCGAGTGGAACCGGGGCGCCTATCTGGTCGACGGCCTGGGACACTGCACCGCCTGCCACAGCGCGAAGAATGCGCTGGGCGGCGACAGCAACTACCTGGAAGGCGGCGACCTGGAAGGCTGGCACGCGCCCGAGATCTCCGGCAACGGCTATCTGGGCCTGGGCAAATGGTCGGTCGCGGACATCACGACCTATCTGCATGCCGGCGGCAACCGGATCGGCGTCGCGGCCGGCCCGATGGCCGAGGCGGTGACCAATTCGCTGCAGTTCATGAGCGATGCCGACCTGAAGGCGATGGCGGTGTACCTGAAGAGCGTGCACGGTTCGGGCGCGACGCCGCCGGCGCCGCTGGCGGCGAGCGATGCGGGAATGGCGCTCGGGCATGACCTGTACATGGCGAACTGCGCGGCCTGTCACCGCGCCAGCGGCACCGGCGTCGATGCGATGGTGCCGTCGCTCGCGACGAACGCCAGCGTGCAGGCGCCGGGCGCGAACAACGTGATCCGGACCATCCTGATCGGCGGGCGCGGCGCGGTCACCGCGTCGAACCCGACGGGCGCGCAGATGCCGGGCTTCGCCTGGAAGCTGTCGGATGGCGAGATCGCCGCGCTGGCGACCTATGTCCGCAACGCCTGGGGCAACGCCGCCCCGGCCGTCGACGACGCCGACGTCACGCGGCTGCGTCATCCGCTGGACGCGGACGCGCGGATGCAGCCGCACCCGGCGATGAGCTCGGGCGCGAAGTCGGTGGTGCAGTAGGCGGTGGTGCAACACGCGGGCAGGGCCCGTCGACGGCGATCGGATGCGTGATCGCGCGTGACGGGCCCGCCCGGCCGGGGAAAGGCGGCGTCGGCGGGTCGCGTCGGTCTTTCGTCCCAGCGCACGATGCGCCCGCGTTGTGCCGTCGCAGCATGTACCTGGCCGGGAACGCAGTCAGCGTATACTCATGCCAGGTACGATCCCGTTCACCGAAGTAATTTAGGATACTTAATGAGATTGATGCATCTGGATGCATTGGCATCCGGTTTCGGGCTGAGCGCGGGGTTGATCATCGCGATCGGCGCGCAAAATGCCTATGTTTTGAAGCAGGGGCTGCTGCGGCGGAACGTCTTCACCATCGTGGTGCTCTGTGCGACGTTCGACGCCGTGCTGATCGCGCTGGGCATCAGTGGCATCGGGTATGTCGTTCATCTGCATCCGGCATGGATGACAGCGGTGCGTTACGCCGGCGCGCTGTTTCTGTTCGTGTATGGCGTCAGGGCGTTCCGGGCGGCGTGGCGCGGCGGCGGCCACCTCGAGGCGAGCCATCAGCCATGGCGCTCGCCATGGCAGACGGCGCTGCAGGTTCTCGCCTTGTCGGCGCTCAATCCCCACGTCTATCTGGATACGGTCGTGCTCCTCGGCGCCATCGGCGGACGGCTCGCGTGGCCGGAGCGCGGATGGTTCGCGGGCGGCGCGATGTCGGCGTCGATCGTGTGGTTTTCATTGCTGGGCTTCGGCGCCCGGTTTCTCAAGCCCGTGTTTCGCAAGGAGAGTGCCTGGCGCACGCTGGATGTGATCATCGGCCTCGTCATGTTTTCGATAGCCGGCTCGCTGCTGCTTGGCTGAGAAAGAATTTGAAATATATGTCGCTGAATTTATGCGCAACCCGGCCGTTAACTGGAAAAGCAGGCGCACAGTGGAAAAACCGGGGAGCAAACGATGCGGCAGCAAAAAGAGCGGGTACGGTGGGCACAGGTCCGGGCGGGCGATTTCATTCCCCACCCCTGGCCCCGTTACCGGATCGCCCGAGGCATACTGGTCGAGGTTCTGACCATCCGCTGTGAAAACGACATGGTCGTATTTTCCACCCTGCACGGCGTCGAGCAGCGCAGGGTGGGAAGCATACTCGTCGACGTGGTGCGCTCCCCGGCGCCTCAGCGGTTTTCCGGCAGCACGACGGCGTCGTCCTCCGCCTGCCCGACAACGTCCACACGCACGTAACGCATCACCGTCTCGACCAGCATCGCCCGCTGGTGCACGCGGTGACGCGCACTGAGCGGAT
>JBPBQT010000422.1:0-5970 GCA_050955065.1 Janthinobacterium lividum
CGTCCAGCGTCATGGTCACCGCGTCGAACGGATCCGCCATCGCGATGCGTTCGAGCACCTGTTGCGACAGTTCCGGCAGGATCGCCTGGGTCAGGATGTGGTCGATATTGCGCGCGCCGCTGTCGACCTCCGTGCACCGCGCGGCGATGATCCGCGCGACGTCGTCCGTCCAGGTGAAGCGGGCGCGGTGATGGCGCATGAAGCGCGCCGCGAGCTTGCGCAGTTTCAGCGCGACGATCGCCTGGATCTGCCCGTCGCCCAGCGGATAGTACGGAACCAGCACGAGCCGGCCCAGGAAGGCCGGACTGAACCATTCCCGCAGCGCCGGGCGCAGCAGGGCGCCCAACGCGTCGGGCGCGATCCGTCGACCGTCGCGACAGGCGTGGGTGACGACCTCCTGCGCGGCGTTCGACGTCATCAGGATCAGCGTATTGCGAAAATTGATCGGAACGCCCTCTCCGTCCTCCATCGTGCCCTTGTCGAAAACCTGGAAGAACATTTCCAGCACGTCGGGGTGCGCCTTCTCCATCTCGTCGAGCAGGATCACGCTGTAGGGACGACGGCGCACGGCCTCGGTCAGCACGCCCCCCCGGCCATAACCGACATAGCCCGGCGGCGCGCCCTTGAGGCCGGACACGCTGTGCGCTTCCTGGAATTCGGAAAGATTCACCGTGATGAGATTGCGCTCGCCGCCGTACAGCGCGTCGGCCAGGGCCACGCCGGTTTCCGTCTTGCCCACGCCGCTCGGACCGACCAGCAGGAACACGCCCACCGGCTTGCCCGGGTCGTCGAGATCCGCGCGGGACGTGCGCACGCGCCGCGCGATGGCGTCCAGCGCCGCGTCCTGACCGACCACGCGTTCCGCCAGCCGCTCCTTCAGGTGCAGCACGGTGTGCAGTTCGTCGGCCAGCATCCTGCCGACCGGAATCCCCGTCCATCCCGAAATCACCGAGGCCACGATGGCGGAATCGACATACGCCGGCACCAGCGCATCGTCGCTCCGGACGGCTTCCAGGCCTTTCTCCAGCCGGTTCAACCGCGCGGCGAGCGCGGCCGCGCCTTCGTCGTGGTCGTCCCCGTCCGGCAGCGCCGCGGCAGCCTCCGGTGCGTTGGGGGCATCCGGGGCGTTGCGGGATGGCCCGTCCGCCGGCGGTGGCGTGTCCACGTCAGCGCCCCGGTCGAGCCCGGCCTCGACCCTCTGCGCGATGCGTCGCCGCAGCGCGATGAGTTCGTCGACGACCCGCCGCTCCGCGGCAAGCTTGTCGGTCAGTTTCCCGTACTGTGCGCGCGACTCGGCGAGCCGCGCCGCCATATCCCGTATTTCCGCGGCGCGGTCCCGTCCCGTCGCCGCTTCGTGGCGCCAGATCCGCAGCTGGCCCTCCGCCACGGTCATGTCGCGCGCGACCGCTTCCAGACGTTCCGGCACGCCCGTCTGGCCGATCGCGACCCGGGCGCACGCGGTATCGAGAACGCTGACGGCCTTGTCCGGAAGCTGCCGCCCCGAGATGTAGCGCTGCGACAGCCGCACCGCATCGCGCACGGCCTCGTCGAGCACCTCGACGCCATGGTGCCGCGCCAGCTTCTCGACGATGCCGCGCAGCATGTCCACCGCCGCGTCCTCCTGCGGCTCGTCCACCTTCACGACCTGGAACCGCCGGGCCAGCGCCGGGTCGCGTTCCACGTACTTCTTGTATTCCGCCCACGTCGTCGCGGCGATGGTGCGCAACTCGCCTCGCGCAAGCGCCGGCTTGAGCAGATTGGCCGCATCGCCCTGTCCCTCCGCGCCGCCCGCGCCGATGAGCTGATGCGCCTCGTCGATGAACAGGATGACGGGCACGGGCGAGGCCTTGACCTCGGCGATCACGCCCTTCAGGCGGCTTTCGAACTCGCCTTTCACGCCCGCGCCCGCCTGCAGCAGCGCCAGGTCGAGCGAGCGCACGCAAACGCCCCGCAACGCCGGCGGCACGTCGCCGTCGGCGATGCGTTGCGCGAAACCCTCGACGACGGCGGTCTTGCCGACGCCCGCCTCACCGGTGAGGAGGGGGTTGTTCTGGCGGCGTCGCAGCAGCACGTCGACCAGTTGCCGGATCTCCGCGTCGCGCCCGCGGATGGGATCGATCAGGCCATCCGCGGCAAGCCGCGTCAGATCGACGGTGAATTGATCGAGGGACCGGGTCGCGCCGAGGACGTCGCCGGCCGCAGGCATCGCGCCCACGGGGGCCCTGGCCCCACGCCCGCCAGCCGGACCGCCCGCAGGCCGGGGCGCCCCGCCGGTCAGCGCAGCCAACCGGTCGCGCAGCGTCTCGCGCGAAATCTTCAGCAGGGAGGGCGCGGACTCCAGCAGCGCGCCACGCAGCGCATCCACCTCCAGGAGCGCGAGCAGCAGCGTGCCCGCGCGGATCTGCTGTTCTCCCAGCAACATCGACCCCAGAAGCCAGGCCTCCTGAAACAACGGCACGAAGCCGGGTGCCAGCGCCGGCGTGCGACCGTTGCCGCGCTTGAAACCATCGATGGTCCGCTGCAACTGGGTTTCGACCGTCGCGACCCCGATGTCGAAAGCCGTCAGGATCGCGACCAGCTCGGGCGCCCCCGCCCGCAGCAATTGCAGCAACAGATGCTCGATCTCGACGTTGTAGTGCGTCTGTCTGACGCAAAGCTCGGCCGCCTGCTCCATCCCCATCTTGCAGAGGGGGTCCAGCCGTGCCAGAAGTGTTCGAATGTCGATGTGCATGATGATGGTGAGTTTGCCTTTCGAGCGTGGCGTCGCACGCGTGCGGATCGGGACGCACTAGAGCCGCAGCCTCACGGGCGAAATATCTCGCGATGTCCACATCGCGCGTCGTTCCGTCGCGCGTGGCGCCTTCCCAGCGTCCCGACTTTCCTGCAACCACGAGGTCCATCCCAGTTGCGCCGCGCCGTCGCCGCCCAGCCGGGCGGCGAGGCGGGCGCCCGGCCCCGTCTTCAGCACCAGATAGACGTCGACCAGGCAGGGAAGATAGCGTTTCACACAATAGGACAACGAACCATGGCGGTCGCCCGTCGGCAAAAACCGGCGCAGCTGCGCGATGTCGATGCCATCGAACGCGATATCGATCGCGGCCGCCTGGTCCCATACGCGATGGCCCAGCGCCCGACGTGCGTTCAGCGCGGCGTCCCTCCCAAGCCGTATCTGGTCGCCTGGCTCGATGGGCAGCCAACCGCCGACGAACTGTCTGCCGCGGACCGCCAGACCGAAACGGTCCTCCAGCAGGCGCGACAGACCGGTCATCGATCTGGGCGCGGCGGTCATCAGCCCGGCATGCCGCAACCAGGGTATGTCACCGCCAACCTCGCCGGCAAGGGCGAAATTCGCGATGGCCCGAATGCAGGACGCGAGGGGCGAGGCATCCAGGGACTCCCAGTTGAGACCGGGCGCGTGCTTCTTTTTGCTGCGAAACAGGAACCCGATGAAGCGATGATTGAAAATATCCAGAAAATCGCGCATCGCGTAGTCGCGCTCCGCCAGCCGCTCGAGGAGCAGTTCGGCGTAGGGTTG
The DNA here is from genome assembly GCA_050955065.1 of Janthinobacterium lividum. Classification (GTDB taxonomy): domain Bacteria; phylum Pseudomonadota; class Gammaproteobacteria; order Burkholderiales; family Burkholderiaceae; genus Robbsia. The sequence continues at coordinate 3,536 of JBPBQT010000422.1, forward strand.
CGGCAACGGTCCCTGCCCCCCGGCCAGGGTCATCGCTTGCGTGGAGAGGACATACGTCGCGCCCGGGCGATGCGCTGCGCCCGCGCCCCCGGCCATGCTGCCGGCCGCGCCGCGCACCTCGACGCGCTGGATGTCGCTCGACTGAAACCCCAGCGCGACATGTCCGGTCAGCCGGACCGCCTCGCCTTCGCCATCGCCCGTGGCCAGGCCGCCGCCTCGTCTCGCGCCTGGCGATGTCTCGCGCTCCAGCAGACCGATCGCCTGAAAAAGATTGAAACGATGCGGGTCGTCCAGCAGCTTCGCGATCACAAGAGACGCTGGCGTCCGCTCATCGCGTCCCAATGGTTCCACGTTTCATCCCCCCTGCGCGCGATCAGCCGCGCGAAAGAATTGATCGATGTGTACATCGCGAAAAACCGCGCGAGTATGGCGGCGAGCAGCAACGGCGACCCGCCCACGAAGGCGCCTTCGTCGAATTCCAGAATGATTTCGGTGCCGCGGCAGAATCCCCGCCATCCCTCGTCGCCCACGCGCGCGGTCGCGGCCCGCGTCGTCATCGCGCTGATGCCGTGGATCTGCTCATGATTGCGGTGACGATCCGTGGCGAACAGGGCGAGCATGTCGCGCAGCTTCCCGACGCCGTCGCCTGCGTCCGTCAGCGACCGGTAGTTCAACGTCAGCAGGGACACGAGGCGCCAGAGGGACGCGCTTCCCAAAGGCGGATCGTGCGGCGCGGTGGGCTCGTACAGACAGTTCACCTGGATGTTGCGCGAACGCGATTCGACGCTCATCCGCGCGCCCTTCGGCACTTGCTCGGCCAGGCGCCGATTGGTGCACAGGAGACTGACGTAGACCACGGGCGCGGGCGGACATTGCGGCGCGTTGCGCACATCCACGAAGCCGATGAACATCTCCGTTCCGGAAACATGCTGGCGCACGCTGTGCTCGCGTCGCGCCGACCAGAACACGGCCTGCTGCGCGGCGGTGGCGTCGCGCGCCTTGTCCTCGCTCGTGGTGAAGCTCTCGATCGGCGTGGCGCGGTCCGACATCGGATCGATGGCGATGACCGATTCGATCGCGTAGATTTCGGTCGTGGCGCCGCGCTTCAGGTCCGCGATCAACGGATACTCGTAATGCCGTCGGTCCAGTATGATCGGCTCGCTGCTGCGCGGGAACAGGTTGACGATCGGCACGCAACCGAGCTGAAAGATTTTCTGCGCCGCCGTCTTCACGTGCCGCGTGCTGCGCCCGATGCGCAGCAGGATGTCCACCGCCTGTCCCGCGCCCAGCGCACCCGGGGGCAGCAGGAGATCGAAAAAAAGAAATTTGCGCGGAAAGGCGAAATATTCCTGCAACAGGACGTACGGCACGTAGGCATGCGCGGGCGGCGACAGAACCATGTCGTCGGCTTCGAATCCCACTTCCCGCCAGGCGCCACGTTCCAGGGCAAGCGTGGTGCCGTCCCCCCTGCGCACGTGGATCTCGCGGATCCCGCCCACCAGCAGTTCGTAGACCGGCATGGTTTCCATCCAGTCGCCGTGCAGATGGAAACGCAGACGGTCCACCTCGAGCTCGGCAAGATCCGTTTCCCCGACCGTCTCGACCGTCAGGCACAGCGTGTCCTCGTCCGGCAGCGTCGTCGTCGCGACACGGAGCGGCCACAGCGTCGCCTCCCACGCGGTGCGAAAGCGGCACGTTTCACCGTCGTGCGCTTGCGCCTGCACGCCCGTGTGGCGCGGTACGCGATAGCCCGACGTGACCTTTCCCTGACGCGTGTCGAGATCGAGTTGCACCACGGACATCGACGGAACCGGCTGCCCGATCGACGGGCACACGTTGTCGAGCAGCGCCGACGCGATCTGCGGAAAGGACTGGTCCAGATCGCGGTGCACCCGCGCGGCCAGGAAGGCCACCGATTCGATCAGACGCTCGGTATGCGGATCCAGGGACTCATCGCCGTGCAGCGCGAGGCTCGCGGCCACCTTCGGATAGCGTTGCGCGAAGTCCGCGCCCTGCTTGCGCAGATACGCGAGCTCCTGCTTGTAGTATTGCAGGATGTCGTCGATCGCCGCGTCACTCATTGTTTTCTCCGTCGGGAACCTGCGGAATTTCCACCCCCGAACGCATCGTGAACCTCGCCCGCTCCATGAGGCCGCCCAACCGCATGAGTCCGCTGATGCGAATGCGGGCATCGGCGCCACATACCGCGTCCTCGCGCACCTCCACCGCCACGTTCGACAGCCGCGGGCAATACAGCGCGATGCCATGCGCGACGGCGCTCTGCAATGTCGCCCGATCCTCGATGGACCGCATCGACAGCGCGCTGGCATCCGGAATGCCGTAGTCGATCGCGCCGCCATCCGACTCCCGGAACCGCTCGAAGGTCAGTCCCGAACGCGTGCTCAGCAGGCGCGACAATTCGGTGACGATCGAAC
>JBPBQT010000423.1:0-5950 GCA_050955065.1 Janthinobacterium lividum
TCGATTGCGCCTGCCCGGCGAATGGTGCGCCGCACGGTGAGAGGATGATGCGACACCACATGATGTGCGGGGCGCCAGCGTACGAATGGCGATCGCCCACACGCTTCGACCGGGTGTTTTTGTTCCGTCAAGGATACCGCGACTAGGGAGACGCCGCACGTTGGACCGGGCAATGCCCTTGCACAAACGCAGAGGAGTGCCACGGAAATCTGACGACCTGGGCGACGAGGCATGACTTCTGCTTCAAACTTCACCATCACATCAACAGGGGAAGAAACATGTTCAGCTCGAAAAAGCACGTCGTCGCTTCGCTCATCTTCGCCGCCGGCCTCGGGTGCGGGATTGCCGGCCCGGCCTTCAGCCAGACCGCGACAACCACCGCCACGCCGGCTGCCACGACCGACGCGAGCCCGACCAAGGCCGAGATGCGCGCCGAGCGCAAGGCAGACGGCAAGATGCGCCGCGCGCAGAAGAATGCGGAGCTGAGCAAGCTGGAGAAGAACGGGTACAACCCGAGCGCGAACGACGAAAATTATCCGAACAACCTGCAGGCCGCGGAAAAGAAGGCGAACGGGCAGTAATAGCAGCCGCGGAAGAATCGCCGCGCTTCGCTAGAACGCCGTACGTGCACCGTGCAGGCGGCGATTCACAGTCGAAGTCGACCGGATTCGTCGCATGCCCTCCCCCTCCGTGTCATGCACTCGAGCATGATCCGCATCCGTCTCCTCTGCGCCACGGGAAATGTCGCCGATTTCCGTCCTCAGTGCTGACCTCTCCATTGCCGAATCGATCGCCAGCGTTCACCGTTGAGCGCGCCAGCGTTCGCAATGGCATCGGCGCCAGCTGGCAAGACGACCTCCCGCACTCGCCGTACTGACTGCACAGCCCGCGCTGGCCGTAGCAACCGTCATCACGCATGCCACCCGATCCGGCTCGGCGCCGGGCAACGTCCCGCCCTGGCCGCTCCAGTACGACCTCCAGCTCCGCCTCCCTCCTACGACGTATTCGCACGTGCCAGGAATGCACGTAACCCCATCGCTCGAACGCCTCCTCATATGATCGCATTGCAATTAAAAGTATTTTCATACAATTTTTTAATGCCTATGCTTTCACTACGCCTGTGGCAATCCGCTTCCTTTCGCCATGTGCTCATGACCCCGTCATACCGTCCATCGCCATCGTTCGCCGCCGTCTCGAGGAGCTCCGCACCATGCCCGATACCACGACTTTGCTCGCTGCCCTGAATGCATTGCTGGGCGACGACGCCGTTTTGTCCGATCCAGTGGCGATGGACGGTTTCATCGAGGACTGGCGCGGCCGTTACAAGGCGCCGGCGACCTGCGTTACCCTCCCGTCGACCACCGTGCAGGTGGCGGCGATCGTCCGGCTGTGCGCCGCCCATGGCGTTCCGGTGCTGCCGCAAGGCGGCAACACGAGTCTGTGCGGCGGCGCCACGCCGGCGCAACGAGGGGTGCCCCCGGTCATCGTGAATCTTGCGCGCATGCGTCGCGTGCGCGCCGTCGATGCGGTCAACGGCTCGATCGAGGTCGACGCCGGCTGCGTGCTGGCGGCGGTGCAGGAAGCCGCCGCCGCGCAGCAGCGACTCTATCCGGTGAGCCTCGGCGCCGAGGGGTCGTGTCAGATCGGCGGCACGCTGTCGACGAATGCCGGCGGCACCGCCGTACTGCGCTACGGCAACACGCGGGAGAACGTGCTCGGTATCGAGGCGGTGCTGCCCGATGGCGAAATCTGGCATGGCCTGCGCGGGCTGCGCAAGGACAACACCGGTCTGGATCTGAAGCATCTGTTCATCGGTACCGAAGGCACGCTGGGCATCATCACCGCGGCCACGCTGAAGCTCCACCCGCTGCCCTCGCGCCATGCGCTTGCCTGGTTCGCCCCTACCGATCCGGCCGCCGCGCTGCGCATCCTCGGCCTGTTCCAGGCGCGCTGCGGCACCTGCCTGAATGCGTTCGAGATGATGAACCAGCTGCAACTCGACCTGGTCGTATCGCAGCTACCGGACCGGAAGAATCCCTTCCACGATGCGCACGACTGGCATGTCCTGGTCGAACTCGCGGACACGCTCGACGGCCCGGGACTCGACACGCGGCTGCAGGACACGCTGGAGGCGGCCAGCGACGCCGGGCTCCTCGTCGATGCGGTTTTCGCCAGCAACGACAGCCAGCGCGCGGCGCTTTGGGAGATCCGCCACAGCGTCTCCGAGGCCAACAAGAAGGCCGGCGTGGGCCTGACCACGGACTGCGCGGTGCCGGTCTCCGCGGTTCCCGAATTCATCGCCCGGGCCAGTGCGGCGGTGCGTGACATCGTGCCCGGACTCGACATCGTCATCGTCGCGCACCTGGGCGACGGCAACGTGCATCTGATCCCCTTTTTCAGCTTCGCCGCATGGCGCGACATCGCCGAGCCGGAAAAGATGGCGGCGGCGCTGCGGCACTGCGTGAACGAGGTCGCGTACGCGCTGCGGGGCACCTTCAGCGCCGAGCACGGTGTGGGACACACCGGCCTGCCGGAGATGGCGTTCTACAAGAGCGACGTCGAACTGCGCGTGATGCGCGCGGTGAAACGCGCGCTCGATCCGCATGACCTGCTGAACCCCGGGCGGCTGCTGCCCTGAGCGGCGTCCGGCCGCGCTGCCGGCCTGTTCGCTGGCGTGCAATCCCTCTCACCGTGCTGGAGTCGATATGAAAAAACCGTCCGTTCGCGCATCGTCCACCGTCGCAGAATCTTCCGGCGTCGCCTCCACCCCGTCCACGCTGTCGCGACGCTCGGTGCTGAAAGCCGCCGCGGCGGGCGCCGCCACGCTCGGCTTCCCCGCGGTCTGGACGCCGGCGCGCGCCGCGGCCAAACGCATCGTGATCCGCGACGACGGCGGCATCTACACGAAGGCGTACAGCGCGGTGTTCTACCGGCCCTTCACCGAGAAGACCGGCATCGAGGTGGTGGGCGTGCAGGCCAACGCGGAGCCCACCGCGCAGATCCGCAGCATGGTGGAGACCGGCAGCTACACCTGGGACATGGCGAAGATCAGCCAGCCCGCGATCCTGCTGCTGACGCAACCGGGCAAGGAATATCTTGAAAAGCACGGGCTCGAGGCCGATCCGGCGATCGCCACGATTCCCCATCAGTACATGTCGCCCTATGGCGTCGGCACCAATGTCTACAGCACGGTGCTCGCGTATCGCACCGATGCGTTCAAGGGCCGCAAGGCGCCGGCGTCGTGGGCGGATCTGTGGAACGTGAAGGATTTTCCGGGGCGCCGCGGGCTGCGCAAATATCCGTTCGACACGATCGAGGAAGCGCTGCTCGCCGACGGCGTGCTGCCGTCGAAGGTCTATCCGTGCGATCTCGACCGCGCTTTCACCAGTCTCGACAAGGTGGCCAGGCATGTCGACGTCTGGTGGAGCACCGGCGCGCAGGTCGAGCAGATGCTCGGCTCGGGCGAGGTCGACATGGTCGCCACCTGGGTGTCGCGCGCGCAGTCGGCGATCGCCAACGGCGCGCCGGTGTCGATCGTCTGGAACCAGGCGATCTGGGGCTGCGACAGCTGGTCGATCCTCAAGGGCGGCCCGAACGTGGCCGCCTGCCGGGAATTCATCCGCTTCGTCTCCGACCCGAAGCGGCAGGCGGCGCTGACCGAGTATTTCCCTGCCGGGGTGACGCAGCCTGCGGCGTTCGACAGCATCAAACCGGCCATCGCCCGCAACTGTCCGACCTTTCCGGAAAACATCCGGACCGGGCTGCACATCGACCCCGCGTACTGGCAGCAGAACCAGGCGGTGGCGCTCGAGCGGTTCAACCGCTGGGTGCTCGGCTGAGCCCGCCACGCGCCGCGCGGCAACACGTGCCCCACACCCTTCAGGGATGCTCGCCTCCATGTCTGCTCCGAACCTTCGCATCGCCGGCGTCTGCAAGCGCTACGCCGATTTCGTCGCACTGGCGCCCACCCACCTGGACGTGGCGCAGGGCGAATTCCTGACCCTGCTCGGGCCCAGCGGCTCGGGCAAGACGACCCTGCTCAACGTCATCGCCGGCATGACGCATCCGGACGACGGCCAGGTGCTGATCAACGGCGTGGACGTGACGTATGGCGCGGCGCACGAGCGCGACATCGGCATGGTGTTTCAGAACTACGCGCTGTTTCCGCACATGACGGTGGCGGAAAACATCGCCTTCCCGCTGCAGATGCGCAAGGTCAAGGCGGGCGACATCCGGCAGCGGGTCGCCGACGCGCTGGAGATGGTGCACCTGCCGCAGCTCGCCGGGCGCTATCCGCGCGAGCTCTCCGGCGGCCAGCAGCAACGCATCGCGCTGGCGCGTTGCATGGTTTACCGACCGGCGATCATCCTGATGGACGAACCGCTTGGCGCGCTCGACAAGAAGCTGCGCGACCGCATGCAGCTCGAGATCAAGCGCATGCATCGCGACCTGGGCACGACCATTGTCTATGTCACGCACGATCAGGAGGAAGCGATGACGATGTCGGATCGCATCTGCCTGATGAACCAGGGCCGCATCGCGCAGCTGGGCAGCCCCGCCGACCTGTATTTCCGGCCGCGCAGCGTGTTCGTCGCCGACTTCCTTGGCGAATCGAACCTGCTCGATGCGCGGATCACCGCCTGCGCGGGCACGCGGGTGAGCGTCCAGGGGCCGGGGGAAGACTGGCGAGGCGAGGCGATGTCGTATGCCGAAGGTATCGCGCCGGGACAACCCGTCACGCTGATGCTGCGCCCACAGAATTTGCGGATCGACGCCGCCGGCCCGGCGGACGGCCGCCTGCGGGCGCGGGTCACCGATGTCATGGTCACTGGCAGCATGACCAAGCTCTATCTGCATGCCGAGGATGCCGCCGCCACGCCATTGATCGCCGCGTTCGCGACCGGCGTGGACGCACCGCAGTACCGCGGCGGGCAAGCGCTCGAGCTCTCGTGGCAGGCATCGGACGCCGTCGCGATCGCGGCCGGGACGGCGGGCGCCACCGCGGGCGAAATGACCAGCGAAATCGCACGCCATAAAGCAGACACCAGCGCTGGCGCCAGCGCCACCACGACCGCGAGCTGACGCATGCGCCACACGACGACCTCCCCTTCCGGCGTGCCCCCCGCCGTTTCGCCCCTGCCGCACGCTGCGCCGGTGCGCCGGCGCACCCGCCGCTCGTGGCGCCCGGCCGCGCTCGTGGCGCCGATTCTGGTGCTGCTTCTGGTCATGCTGGTCTACCCGGTCGCGCAGTTGCTGATGCTCAGCATCCATGACCACACGGGTTTCAACCTCGCGCAGTACCGACGGCTCTTCGCCTCGTCGGTCTATGTCGACGTGCTGCTGATCACGCTGCGAATATCGCTGTGGACGACCTTTTTCTCGGTGCTGTGCGCCTACCCGGTCGCCTATCTGATCGCGTCGGTGCAGGGCGCGCGCAAGCATCGCCTGCTGTTCTGGGTGCTGCTGTCGTTCTGGACCAGTTTCCTGGTACGCACGTTCGCATGGGTCGTGCTGCTCGGGCGCAACGGCGTGATCAACCAGACGCTGCAGTGGCTCGGTCTCACCGACCAACCGCTGCACCTGCTGTACAACTTCGGCAGCGTCATCGTCGGCATGGTGCACGCGCTGATGCCGCTCGCCGTACTGACGCTGCTCTCGGTGATGGAGAACATCGACCGCCGCCTGCCCAGCGCGGCGGCCACGCTGGGCGCGAAACCCGGCACGGTGTTCTGGAAGATCTACTTCCCGCTGTCGCTGCCGGGCGTGTTCGCCGCCGCGCTGATGGTCTTCGTCACGGCGATCGGCTTTTTCATCACGCCGACGCTGCTCGGCGGCCGGCATGAAACGATGATCACGCAACTGATCATCGATCAGGTGATGCAGGCATTGAACTGGGGCTTCGCGGGAGCGATCTCGGTACTGCTCCTGGTGGTCGTGCTGCTGGTGTTCG
>JBPBQT010000424.1:0-5930 GCA_050955065.1 Janthinobacterium lividum
GCTTGCCCAGTTTGCGCTGCAGCGTGCGGCGGTGCATGTTCAACGCCCGGGCCGTCGCGGAGATATTGCCGTCGTGCTCGGCCAGCACCCGCTGGATATGCTCCCATTCGAGACGCGCGACGGACAACGGCGCCGGGTTTTCCAGCGCGGCATCGGCCTGTTCGGCGCTCGCGCCGTCGTTCATCGCCGCGAGGATGGTTTCGACGTTCGCCGGCTTGGCGACGTAATTGTCCGCGCCATCCTTGACCGCCTGCACCGCCGTGGCGATGCTGGCATAGCCGGTCAGCACGAGGATCAGCGCATCCGGCTGCAATTCCCGCAGCCGCGCCACCAGCGTCAGACCCGAATCCTGGCCCAGATGCAGATCGACGGTGATGCGCGCGAAATCCATCTCGTCGGCGATCTCCAGTGCGCGCGCCGCGTTGTTGGCCTGGTGGACGACGTAACCGCGACGCGTCAGCGAGCGGCCGAGAATGTCGGCGAAGACGGTATCGTCGTCGATGATCAGAAAGTGGGTGTTACTCATCAGGAGCCTCGGCCCGCGTGGCGGGCAATGTGAAAATGGCGCGGGTGCCGGTCATGCCGGACACCGGCGCGCCTGCGCCGGCAGATGCCGGCCCGTGCACCCGTGGTTCATGGGCGTCGCCGAGTTCGATCGTGCCACGCAGCCGCGCGGCTGTCACGAACGCCAGATAGAGACCGACGCCGGCCCCGCCCTGCGTGCTGCGCACCGGCATCGCGCCGATCTGCGTGCGCAACGCGGCGGGAATGCCGGGACCGCGATCGGTGATGGAAAAGGTGATGACCCGGGCTTGCGCCGCGCCCGTCGCGCGTGCGGCGGGATCGAGCTGGTCGCTGACGTCGAATTCGACATGATCCGGGCACGCCCGCGCGGCGTTGTCGAGCAGGATCGTCAGGATCTGGCCCACCGCCACGGTGTCGTCGATCGCCATCGAATCCGACCCCAGCCCGCGTGTCTCGAGTCCCGTCCGGGGGTGGCGCAGGCGCCACTGCTCGATGAAGCTTTCGAGCCAGGGCTTCAGGCGGCGCCGGTTCGGCGACGCGGCGCGCGATTGTAACCGCGCCAGCGCTTCCTTGCACAAGGCGATCTGCTGCTCCAGCAGCGTGAAGTCGCCCTGGTACGGCACCAGTGCCGCGTCGTGGGCGACGCTTTCCCGCAGTTCCTCCGCCAGCAACGCAATGGTCGACAACGGCGAGCCCATCTCGTGAGCGATGCTGGCCGCCTGCGCGCCCAACGCCACCACCCGCTCGTCGCGCAGCAGGCGCTGCTGTGCCTCGGCGAGCGCCGCCTCGCGCAGCCGCAGCACCCGCGACATCCGGGCGACGAACCAGGCGATCAGCGCGGCGCTGATCAGGAAGTTGATCCAGTTGCCGGTGCGGTACAGCTCGAACAGATGGCTCGGGTCCGTCAGCACCAGCGGCAACGCGTGCGTGGCCAGCAGGAAATAGCCCATCACCGAGAGCGCCGTCAGTGCCAGCGCCAGCCGCCAGGGCAGCACCGCCGCGCCGATCGCCAGGGCGGGCAGATAGAGCGAGAAGAAGGGGTTCAGGGTCCCGCCGGAGAGCAGCAGCAAGGCCGTCAGCGCGCCCAGGTCCACGCAGAGCTGGCCGAACAGCTCGCGGTTGCTCTCCTGCCCGGGGCGCGACAGCCGCACCAGCGTCATCGCGTTGAAGCCCACCTCGAAGACGATCACCACCGACATCGGCACCAGGGGCAGGCGAATGCCCAGCAGCATGCAGGCGACCGACATCGCGATGACCTGCCCGACGATGGCCAGGCAGCGCAGCCAGAAAAGATGGCGCAGGTTCAGGTGGCCATTTTGTGAAAAATCGTTCATGGGCAGGAGTTTAGCGCGTGTGGACGCCCACGGTGCGCAGGTGTGCCGGTACGCAACACGTCATCGTCGCGCGGGTCGGGCGCGCGTCCGGCACATTTTGCGGCCGGCGCCGCGCGTGGCGCGGAAGAGCGCCTGTCGGAAAGTGCAGCGGAAAAAGAGGACATCGCTGAAGCGCGGGCCCCGTGTCCTGTACAATTTCGTACTTGGTTCCTGGTCCCTGCCGTGCTGCAATCCTGCAATAGTACGATCGGCCATGCCGCTTATCGCGAACGACCGCGCGCCCCGCGTGCGGACGTTCCCCTGGACTCCCGTTTTCCTGGCCGCCATGCCCGATCTTCCCGATATTTCGCAACTCGCCCCCGCGCTCAAAGCTGAGCTGATTGCAGAGGCGCTGCCTTATATTCGCCAGTACCACGGCAAGACCGTGGTCATCAAGTACGGCGGCAACGCCATGACCGAGGAACGCCTGAAACAGAGCTTCGCCCGCGACGTCGTGCTGCTGAAGCTGGTGGGCATCAACCCCGTGATCGTGCACGGCGGCGGTCCGCAGATCGACCAGGCGCTGAAGAAGATCGGCAAACAGGGCACCTTCATCCAGGGGATGCGGGTCACCGACGAGGAAACGATGGAAGTCGTCGAGTGGGTGCTCGGCGGCGAGGTGCAGCAGGACATCGTGATGCTGATCAATCACTACGGCGGTCAGGCCGTGGGACTGACCGGCAAGGACGGCGGTCTGATCCATGCCCGCAAGATGATGATGCCGGACCGCGAGCGCCCGGGCGAGTTCGTCGACATCGGCCAGGTCGGCGAGGTCGAGGCGATCAACCCGGCGGTCGTCAAGGCCCTGCAGGACGACGCGTTCATCCCGGTGATCTCGCCGATCGGCTTCGATTCGAACGGTCTGTCGTACAACATCAACGCCGATCTGGTCGCCGGCAAGCTCGCGGTGGTGCTGAACGCCGAGAAGCTGGTGATGATGACCAATATCCCCGGCGTGATGGACAAGGCCGGCACCCTGCTGACCGATCTGACCGCGCGGGAGATCGACGCGCTGTTCGAGGACGGCACGATTTCCGGCGGCATGATGCCGAAGATCGCCTCCGCGCTCGATGCCGCGAAAAGCGGCGTGCATTCGGTGCACATCGTCGACGGGCGCATCGAACATTCGCTGCTGCTCGAGATCCTCACCGAACAGCCGTTCGGCACGATGATCCGCTCGTATTGAGGACGATACCGCCCCGCCCGCGGCGATCGGCGCCGACCACGCCGATCGCGCCCGGGGCTGCCGCCCTGGCGGCGGAGACAGACGTCCCGGCCGGCACCGGCCCGGGGCCGGCGCTGCGCCGGCCGTCTGCGCGCCGGCAACGCACGACGGGACGCCCGCGCCCGGGGCCGTTATGGCTGTTCGATCTCGACAACACGCTGCATCATGCCTCGCACGCCATTTTCCCTTTCATCAACCGGGAGATGACGGCGTTCATCGAACGCACGCTCGGCGTGGATCGGGACACGGCGAACCGGTTGCGTACCGTCTACACGCAGCGCTATGGCGCGACCCTGCTGGGTCTGGTGCGACGCGACGGTATAGACGCCCACGCGTTTCTGCGTGACGTGCACCCGTCGGCCGAGCTCGCCGCGTTGCTGCGCGCCGAGCGCGGGCTCGGACAGGCGCTCGACCGGCTGCCGGGGCGGCGCATCGTGCTGACGAACGGTCCGGAACAGTACGCGCGCGCGGTCCTCGCCCTGCTGGGCATCGAGAAACGCTTCGAGCAGGTGATCGCGATCGAGCAGATGCGGCGCGGCAAGCGCTGGCATGCAAAACCCGACAGTGCGGTGATCCGCCGCACGTTGCGGCGCGTGCGGGGACAGGCGCGGGACGCGATTCTGGTCGAGGACACGCGCGGGCATCTGAAGCGTTATCGGCGCATGGGCATCCGCACGGTGTGGATCACCGGGCATCTGCCGGGGCCCGCTTCCCGCGCGTCGCCCCCGGCCGCCGCCGGGGGGGGACGAGGCGACGCGACCGGGTCCGGCGCGTCGCCGCTACGGGCCGGTCAGGGCCGCCCCCACTACGTCGATCGGCGGGTGCGGTCCATCAAGGAACTGGTCAGGACAACGCGTCGGGGGTTTTGAAGGCGGGCGTGAACGCCGCCATCGGCACTGTCGGCATTGCAGGTGCCACCGGTTCTGCCGACACCGCGAATGCCATCGGCGCGATGGACGATGCCACGGACGGCGCCACCATGAAGGACACGGGTGCTGCAGGAGCGGCCGCTTCTCCGGGAAGGGACGGTGCCCGCGGTGCCGCCGGCGCCGTGGCCGTCCGGAGCGCCGGCGCCGTGCCGGGGACCGCGTCGAACGCCGCGCGCATGCCCTCGGCGACGAACGCCTGCGCGTCGCGCGCCGCCTGCACCACCGCCGCCATGCCGAAGAACTCGTGGGTCACGCCGGGATAGTTCCGTGCCTGCACCGCATTGCCCGCGCTCTCCAGGTTTTCCGCCAGTTTCTCGCCATCCGAGCGCAGCGGATCGATGCCCGCCGTCACGATGAAGGTCGGCGGCAGGTTCGACAGATCCTGCTCGATCAACCGCAGACGCAGATCGTCCCTGTCGTCCGAGTCGATCAGGCTGTGCAGGACGAACCACAGCATCATCGGCTTGTTCAGCGGCTTGGCGTTGCGATTCTCCTCGTACGACAGCGTATGCGTGTTGGTGTCGGCGATCGGGTAGACCAGACCCTGACTCACGGGCAGCGGCAGGCCATGGTCACGGGCGTGGATCGTCACGTTGGCCGCGAGGTTCGCGCCCGCGCTTTCCCCCAGCACGGCCAGGCGGGACGGATCGCCGCCCAGACTCGCGGCGTTGTCGAGCAGCCAGCGCCAGGCGGCGTTCGCATCGTCGTGGGCCGCCGGGAACGGGTATTCGGGCGCCAGCCGGTAATGGACGGAGACGACGATCGCGCCGGTCTGCGCGGCGATCGAACGCGGCGTCGCGTCGTAGACGTCCAGATCGGCGATCACGAAACCGCCGCCATGGAAATACAGGATGACCGGCCGCGCGGTCGTCGCGACGTCCGCCGCCGCGCCAGCGGGCGCCGCGTCGGGAAGGGTCGCACCATCGGGCAGGTAGACCCGCGCCGGGTTCTCGCCGACCGCGCCGGGAACCGTGATGTCATGGCTGCTCACGCCGGGAACGGCCGCGCTCAGCCCCCTTTCCTGCATCAGCTTGCCGACCGCATCCGTCGGGGTGGGCTGGCGCCGCGCTTCGAGCGCATCGAGGTCCTCGATCGGCTTCGGATGCAGGCTGGCAAGTGCATCGAGCACTTCCTGCATGTCGGCGTCGGCGTTGTGGACAGGGTCCGCGCCCAGAAGGGACTTGATGGTATCGATCACGCTCATGACACTGCCTCCATGGAGAGATGCCGCATTGCGAAACGGCGTGCGCGCGCACGCCCGTTGCAGGGCGTTTTGACGTTTGAAGTACAGATTTACAAAACTGGAGAGACGCCGGGTGCCCGTTGCATGGCGCGTCGTCCTGCACCCTGGTTTGCATGCGATCGAGCAAAATTCGTTCCTGCCGGGTTTACGCGCCGGAACGCCATGCCGGTACGGCGCCTTCCCATGTCGCGTCCGGAGCGCGGTTCCCGGAGCGCGGCTCCCGGAGCGCGGCTCCCGGTGTATACTCCCCCCTCACTCTCACGCGCCGATTTGCTGACTCGATTGCGGGCGCGCGAGCAGGCGGACTCCGGTCCGCCCGCTCATTACAAATCCGGCTAAAGCGGTCGTCAGCGCGGGCGTCCGCCCGCCTGCGCCGACCGTTTCGCCACCTTCGTGTGGACTCATGGAATCGTCGCTCGGCTTCGTCACTCCCGTCAGGATGCACTTCGACCAGGCGCTCGCGCTGCAGAACGGTCACTCCCTCCCGGCCTACGACCTGATGGTCGAAACCTACGGCACGCTCAACAGCGCCCGCTCCAACGCGGTCCTGATCTGCCATGCGCTCAACGCCTCGCACCATGTCGCGGGCGTCGATCCGGACAGCGCGGAAGTGGGCTGGTGGGACAACATGATCG
>JBPBQT010000425.1:0-5645 GCA_050955065.1 Janthinobacterium lividum
TGGTGGCGTCCACGCTATCGAGCAGGATCGATAGCGCGGACGCCACCGGATCAGGCCGCCGGGCCGGTGGCCACCGGTCGCGACCGGTCGGCCGTCCATTCGCTCCAGGACCCGGGGTACAGCACCGCGCCCTTCAAACCGGCGATTTCGAGCGCCAGCAGGTTATGGCAGGCGGTCACGCCGGAACCGCATTGCATCGCCGCGCGGGGCGCGGCATGCGCGCCGAGCAGCGCCGTGAACTCCTCGCGCAGCGTGTCGGCCGGCTTGAAGCGGCCTTCGGCGTCCAGGTTGTCCTTGAAGAACCGATTGCGCGCCCCCGGGATATGGCCGCCGACCGGGTCGATCGGTTCCTCGTCGCCCCGGAAACGCTCGGGCGCGCGCGCATCCACCACCTGCCATTCGCCGCGGCCGATATCGGCGAGGAGCGCCGCCGCGTCGATCGTACCGACCAGCGCGGCGCGCGGCGCGAAATCGCCGGGCGTGGCCGGGCGCGGTTCGCTGAACTCGACCAGGCCGCCGCTCGCTTCCCAGCCCTGAAAGCCGCCGTCGAGAACCGCGACGTCGGTGTGACCGAGCCAGCGCAGCAACCACCACACCCGGGCCGCATAGCTGCCGCCATGCGCGTCGTACGCGACGACCTGCGTATGCCGCTGCACGCCGAGCGCGGCGAGACGTGCGGCGAGGGTGTCGCGATCGGGCAGCGGATGACGGCCGTTCGCACCGGTTTTCGGTCCGGAGAGATCCTGCGCGAGATCAAGGAACCGCGCGCCGGGGAGATGACGTTCGGCGAACGCGCGCGCGCCCGCCCCGGGATCGAGCAGATCCGTCCGGCAATCGATGATGCACAGGGAATCCGCGCCGTCGATGATGCGCTCGGCGAGCGCGGCCGGATCGATCAGCGTGGTGTAGCGAGCAGGCATCGTGATGGCTCCAGAAAACGCATTCAACAACGGACCCGGAAGCGCGCGCATACAAACGGACCCCTACCCCTACGGGCGTACGCGCCGGTGAACTCAGATCGAACTGAGCCGGCTGCGAAGAAATTCGTGAAAACACCGCATGCCGTCCTCCATCGGACTTTGATACGGTCCGACCTCGGAGACGCCGCGCTCCAGCAGGATGCGTCGTCCGGCATCCATGCGTTCGGCGATCTCGTCGTCCTCGGCCGCGGTTTCCATGTACGCCGCGCGCTCGGCCTCGACGAACTCGCGCTCGAACAGGGCGATCTCTTCCGGATAGTAGAACTCGACGATATTCGTCGTGTGCTGGGGACCGCGCGGAATCAGCGTCGAGACGACCAGCACGCCCGGATACCACTCGAGCATCACGTTCGGATAATAAAGCATCCAGATCGCGCCGTGCGCGGGCTCCCGGCCGCCGTGAAACGAGAGGACCGCTTCATGCCAGCGCCGGTATGTCGGGCTGCCCGGCGTCGACAGGCCTTTATGGATGCCGACGGTCTGCACGCTGTAGTCGCGGCCGAATTCCCACGCCAGATCCTCGCACGAGACGAAGCTGCCGAGCCCGGGATGAAACGGGACGACGTGGTAATCCTCCAGATAGACCTCGATGAAGGTCTTCCAGTTGTACCGGCACTCGTGTATCTCGACATGATCGAAGCGGTAGCCGGTGAAATCGAAGTGGCTGGCGGTACCCAGCGCGGCCAGATCCGCATGCGGGTCGCGGCCCGACGCCTCGAACAGCAGGCCATTCCAGTTGACGAGCGGCGTGCTCCCGAGATTCAGGCAGGGCTTCTGCTCGAAATGCGGCGCGCCGAGCAGCTCGCCCTTCAGGTCGTAGGTCCAGCGGTGCAGCGGACAGACGATGTTCGCGGTATTGCCGCGCCCGTTGAGCATCACGGCCTGACGATGCCGGCAGACGTTCGACAGCAGCGCGATGCCGCCATCGTGATTGCGCACCAGCACGCGTCCTTCGTTTTCGCCGGGCAGCGCGAAGTAGTCGCCGGGTTCCGGGACCATCAGCGCGTGTCCGACATAACGCGGACCGGTGGCGAAGAGCTCGGTTTTCTCGCGCGCCAGCAGGTCGGCGTCGAAATAAGCGGAAACCGGCAGTTGCGAGGGCAGGGCCTTCAACTCCGGGGAATTGCTGAGATTGGACATTCCCACTCCCGTGAAAACGAGGAAAGTAGTGAACAACCCAACCATCGAAAAATCGACTTAGGGAACCCTTGATTATAACCGCGATGAGAAAAGAGGGGTCGCCATGCGAAGGGGTATGGTTGATGGGCGAAGTTTTGTCCCTTTTACGCACCATGCCGGCCGGCGCGCCTATCCCGCGCCGCGGGGCGACAGCGCCTATTTGTCGCAGCAATGATATTCCGCGCGGGCTTGCCCGGTGTAACCGGTTTTTGCCGTAAAATGCCGGACTTGTTCCCACCGGCTCGAAAAAAATGGCTGTGTCCGCACGAAAGGATCGATTGGCCGCGGCGGACGTCGTCCCGGCGGATTACGAGTCGGCGCTGGCCGAACTCGAGGCGCTTGTCGCGCGCATGGAGGGCGGGGCGTTGAATCTCGAGGATTCCCTCGCGGCCTACCGGCGCGGCGCGATACTTGTCGCATTTTGCCAACAGCAGCTGGAAAAAGTGGACCAGCAGGTACGGGTGCTCGACGGCGAGACGCTGCAGGCGATGGCGCCCGACCCCGCACAAGGCGCGGAGCGTCCGGGCGATGACATTTGAACAGGACACACGGCGAGCAGCGATGACAGCGGATTTTTCGGACTGGATGAAGGGCGTGCAGGCAAGGACCGAGGCCGCGCTCGATCATTACCTGCCCGCGGCCGGGCAGATGCCCGCACGGCTGCATGAAGCGATGCGCTACGCGGCGCTGGGCGGCGGCAAGCGGGTGCGCCCGCTGCTGTGCCACGCGGCGGGCGAGGCGCTGGGCGCCGCCCCCGACCTGCTCGACGCCGCCGCGGCCGCGGTCGAGATGATCCACGTGTATTCACTGGTGCACGACGACCTGCCGTCGATGGACAATGACGCATTGCGTCGCGGCAAGCCCACGGTGCATGTCCGGTACGATGACGCGACGGGTCTGCTGGTGGGGGATGCGCTGCAGTCGCAGGCGTTCCTGACCCTGTGCGCGCCGGTGTTGCCGCTGCCGCTGCGCGCCGCGCTGGTCGGCGAGCTGGCGCGGGCGAGCGGTTCGGTCGGCATGGCGGGCGGTCAGGCGATCGACCTCGCGTCGGTCGGCCTCAGGCTCGACCGCGCGGCGCTGGAGACGATGCACCGGTTGAAGACCGGCGCATTGCTGCGCGCGGCGGTACGCATGGGCGCCGCATGCGGCATGCTGGTGGAGGCCTGTACGGATGCGACGACCGGCGCAGGCGCCGCTGGATCGACCGATGTGGCGGATGCGCGCCGCGTCGCGCTCGATGCCTATGCGGATGCGGTCGGCCTCGCCTTCCAGGTGGTCGACGACATCCTGGACGTGACCGCGGATTCCGCGACGCTGGGCAAGACGGCTGGCAAGGACGCGCTCGCGGACAAGCCGACCTATGTTTCGATTCTCGGACTGGATGCTTCGCGCGCGCTGGCCAAGCGCCTGTGCCAGGATGCGCACCGGGCGCTCGAGCCCTTCGGCGCCCGCGCGCTCCGGCTGGGGCAACTGGCCGATCTGGTCGTCGAGCGCGCATACTAAGACGCAGGCGCGGCCCCGCAGTCAAACACGCGGCATGCGGCACGCCGCGCCTGCCGACCGTCCGCTTGAGGGCGGTTTCAATACTGGATTGTCATGTACGATTTGCTGAAAACCATTGATGACCCGGCGGCCTTGCGCCAGCTCGACCGCGATTCCCTGCGCCCGCTCGCGGACGAGCTGCGGGAATTCATTCTGCAAAGCGTATCGCAGACGGGCGGTCACCTGTCCTCCAATCTGGGCACCGTCGAGCTGACGATCGCCCTGCATTACGTGTTCAACACGCCCTATGACCGGGTGGTCTGGGACGTGGGTCATCAGACCTACCCGCACAAGATTCTGACAGGCCGGCGCGACGCGATGCCCACGCTGCGGCAGCTGGGCGGCATCTCGGGATTCCCGCGCCGGTCCGAATCGGAATACGACACGTTCGGCACCGCCCATTCGAGCACGTCGATCTCGGCGGCGATCGGCATGGCGGCGGCCAGTCGCATCAAGGGCGAGGAGCGCACGGCGATCGCCGTGATCGGCGACGGCGCGATGACGGCCGGCATGGCGTTCGAGGCGCTGAACAACGGCGGCGTGTCCGAGGACCTGCCGCTGCTCGTCATCCTGAACGACAACGACATGTCGATCTCGCCGCCGGTCGGGGCGCTGAACCGGTATCTGGCGCGTTTGATGTCGGGGCAGTTCTACGCGACCGCGCGCAAGGGCGTCGAGCGCGTGCTGCGCGTCGCGCCCCCGGTGCTGGAGCTGGCGCGCCGCTTCGAGGAGCATGCGAAGGGCATGGTCGGGCCGGCGACGATGTTCGAGGAGTTCGGTTTCAACTACATCGGGCCGATCGACGGACACGACCTCGATTCGCTGATTCCGACGCTGCAGAACATCAAGGCGCTGAAGGGCCCGCAGTTCCTGCACGTGGTCACGCGCAAGGGGCAGGGCTACAAGCTGGCCGAGGCGGATCCGGTGCTGTACCACGGTCCGGGCAAGTTCAATCCGGCCGAGGGCATCAAGCCCGCGGCGGCCGGCAAGAAGGCCTATATGCAGGTCTTCGGCGAGTGGCTGTGCGACATGGCCGAACTCGACTCGCGCATCGTCGGCATCACGCCCGCGATGCGCGAGGGGTCGGGCATGGTCGAGTTCGAGCGGCGCTTTCCGGACCGGTATTTCGACGTCGGCATCGCCGAGCAGCATGCGGTGACCTTCGCCGCGGGCCTGGCCACCGAAGGCCTGCTGCCGGTCGTCGCGATCTATTCGACCTTTCTGCAACGCGGCTACGACCAGTTGATCCACGACGTGGCGCTGCAGAACCTGCCGGTGGTGTTCGCGATCGACCGCGCGGGACTGGTCGGCGCGGACGGCGCGACGCATGCCGGCGCGTATGACATGGCGTTCCTGCGCTGCATCCCGAACATGACCGTGATGGTGCCGGCCGACGAGAACGAGGCGCGGCAGATGCTGTTCACCGCGAGCCAGCTGGGCACGCCGGCGGCGGTGCGCTATCCGCGCGGCGCGGGCACGGGCGTGGCGACGGTCAAGCAGATGACGGGCGTGCCGGTGGGCAAGGGCGAGGTGCGCCGTGAGTCGGGACGCGAAGCCGGACGCGCGCACGGCGAGCAGCGCATCGCGATCCTGGCCTACGGCACGATGGTCGCGCAGAGCATGGAGGCCGGGGCGGCGCTCGACGCGACGGTCGTCAACATGCGCTTCGTCAAGCCGGTCGACGCGGCACTGCTCGCGCATCTGGCGGCAACCCACGATGCGCTGGTGACGGTCGAGGAGGGCTGCGTGATGGGCGGCGCGGGATCGGCCTGCGTCGAGAGCCTGCTTGCCGCGGGTCTGGTGCTGCCGGTGCTGCAACTGGGCCTGCCCGACGAGTTCATCGATCACGGCGACCCGGCGAAGCTGCTCGCGCAGTGCGGGCTCGACGCCGCCGGCATCGCCGCGTCGATCCGCCAGCGCTTTCCGGCGGCCGGCGATCCGGCG
>JBPBQT010000426.1:0-5546 GCA_050955065.1 Janthinobacterium lividum
CGAGCAGGCGCGCGCGCCCTCGTGCAGCGGATGCTGCTCCGATGCGAAGTGCAGGGTATGCCCGCGCCGCAGTTCCACGTCGGGCGCCACCCCCAGGCTGGCCAGCGTCAGCGGTCCGTTGCAGGTTAGGTGGCCAGGCGGCGCCCAGCCGTGCTCGAACATCGCGACCCGCGCCGCGACGTCGACAACCGGATAGGCGACCAGGCTCGCGCCCAGGTAATGCCCGAGCATGCGGCTCGTCATGTCGAGCGCGTCGCCCGGCGCGGTGATGCCGCGCAACCGGTCCGCCAGCGCGAGCACGAAGCCCTGGCGGCGCTCGCGCTCGAAGCGGGCGATCTCGTCGTGCTTGCGCGTGGTGATGTCGGAAAACACGACCGCGAACCGGTCCTGCGCGATGCGCCGCGCGCGCGCCTCGAACCAGCGGTTCTCGAGCGCGGCCACGCGGATGTCGTACTGCTCGGGTGTCCCGGACACGACGATACGTTCATAGCGTTCCAGCAGATCGTCCGGCAGGCCGGGCAGCGCCAGCCGGGCCGACGCGCCGGTCGCCTGAGCGGCCGTGATGCCGACGATCGTCTCGAACGCGGGATTGACCTCGAGCATGCGGAAGTCGCATGCCCGGTCCTGCTCGTCGCGAATCAGCTCGCCGGTGAAGAAGGCCTCCTGCATTTGTTCGAAGAGCCCGCGCCAGCGCGCCTCGCTTTGCTGGAGGACGGTTTCGGCCGTTTTCCGCTCGCTGATATCGACGCTGCAGCCGAGCCATTCCGTCACCTCGCCGTGCGCGTCCTTCTGCGGCAATGCCCGGATCAGGTACCAGTGATCGAGACCGTCGCTGCTGCGTACCCGCTTCTCCGTCTCGTAGACCGTGCCGTGCCGCCGGGCGTGTTCCCATGCATCGAAGAGGCTCGGCCGGTCGTCCGGGTGCAGTGCGTCGACCCAGCCGTCGGGCAGCGCGTGTTCGGGGGCCTGCCCGGTCAGCGCGTGCCACTGCGGGCTGAGGTAGGTCAGCGTGCCGTCGGCGTTCGCGTGCCAGAAGATCGCGGAGTTGAGTTCGGTGAGGGCCTGGAAGCGCGCGGCAGTGGCATGCTCGCGGACCGTGCTCTCGGCCAGCGCCTGCCGGGCCGGGCGGCGCGAGGTGACGTCGGTCGTGACGTCGGTCACGACGCCGATGAAGCGTGGCGGGTCGGAGGGGGCCCTGGCATCGGATACGCTGTGCCGCTCCTCCATCAGCCGCTCGGACGGTTGGTCGCGCAGGATCTGCGCATAGCCGATCACCGCGTCGTTCTCGCGCAATGCCGTCAACTGGCCAACGGCCCGGACACGGCCGCCATCCTGTTTCGCATACCAGCGCTCGCCTCGCGCCGCACCGGTTTCGCGCGCCTCGCGCATCTCGGCATGCAGCTGTCCCGCGGGGTCCTCGGTCGTGCGGCAGATGCCGATGCACTGGCCGATCGCTTCGGCAGCGCGCCAGCCGAGCAGCGCTTCAGCCGCGGCATTCCACGACACGATCACCCCATCGGGATCGGTGCAGACAATCGCGTAGTCCCCGGAATGCTCGACCACTTTGCGGGCCAGTGTTTCTGCCAGGGGCGGAACGGGTGGGGTACTGGATGAAGGCATGGAGACAAGGGATCGCAATCCGGTTGGTTCATGGATTTGCGCATTTTGCCATCGCTGCGCGTGTGCGCGTGGAAAGCCCGAATCCCGGGCCAATGCCCCTGATTGTGTCAGGGGTTTTTCGGGATCCCCGGGTCCTCGATCGGGAGGCCGCGATGCCGGGTGCCGGGGTCGCCGGATCGGCGCAATTCGTTCGCAGGATGCCGCGCCCCCCGTGTCAATTGGACGCAAGGCCCGGTTCGCCGTCCATTGATCTGCATCAATAAACCGCGAATTCATCCGCGCATACTCCGGTCGGGACTTTTAAGAAACGCCTATTTCAGTGCGTTGTTTCGTTACCGGGGTACCACGCCATGGTCAATTCAACCGTCGTCGAGTTGTCGCGCATCCAGTTCGCGGCCACCGCGCTTTATCACTATCTATTCATCCCGGTCACCCTCGGCATGACGTTTCTGCTGGCCGCCATCGAAACCGTCTATGTCGTCACCGGCAAACCGATCTACAAACAGATGGCCCAGTTCTGGGGCAAGCTCTTCCTGATCAACTTCGCGCTCGGCGTGGCCACCGGCCTGACGATGGAGTTCGAGTTCGGCACCAACTGGTCGTTCTACTCGAGCTTCGTCGGCGACGTGTTCGGCGCGCCCCTCGCGATCGAAGGACTGATGGCCTTCTTCCTGGAATCCACCTTCATCGGCCTGATGGTCTTCGGCTGGGACCGGCTGGGGCGCGGCAAGCATCTGGCGATCACCTACCTGGTGGCGCTGGGCTCGAACCTTTCGGCATTGTGGATCCTGGTGGCGAACAGCTTCATGCAGTCGCCGCACGGCCTGGCATTCGACTACCACACGCTGCGTCTGCAGCTGACGAGTTTCGGCGACCTGTTCTTCAGCCCCGAGGCGCAGGCGAAATTCGTGCACACCAGCGTCGCCGGCTACGTCACCGCGGCCATCTGCGTGTGCGGCATCAGCGCCTTCTACATGGCCCGCAACCAGCATGTCGAGCTGGCGCGCCGGTCGTTCCGCATCGCCACCGTCTTCGGCATCCTGTCCACCGCCGGCGTCATCACGCTGGGCGATGCGCTCGGCTTCGTCGGCGGCAACGCGCAGCCGGCCAAGCTCGCCGCGATGGAGGGCCTCTGGCAGCCGGCCAAGGCGCCGATGGCGTTCAATGTGTTCGCCCTGCCGTCGCAGCGCGACGCGATGAATTACGGCGAGATCCAGGTGCCGTACGTGCTGTCGATACTCGAGACCCATTCGCTGACCGGCGTCGTGCCGGCCATCGCCGAGATCGTCAAGACCGCGGAAACGCGCGTGCGCAACGGCGTGCCGGCGGTCCAGGCGCTGCAGGTCCTCGCGACCCGGCCCGACGACCCCAAGGCGTTGGCGACCTTCGAACGGTACAAGGCCGACCTGGGCTATGGCTTTCTCGCGCAGCGCTACACCGAGAATCTCTCGACGCTGACCCCGGCGCAGGTGAAGCAGGCCGCGAACGATTCGATTCCGCCCGTGGCGCCCGTGTTCTGGTCGTTCCGGATCATGGTCGGCTTCGGCGTGCTGATGCTCGCCTTCTTCGTCATGGCGATGATCTTCAGCGTGCGCAACGACGTCCACAAGCGCCGCTGGTTCCTGCGTCTCGCGCCATGGATGATCCCGGTGCCGTTCCTGGCCAACGAGTGCGGCTGGGTCGTCGCCGAACTGGGTCGTCAGCCGTGGACCGTCTACGACGTGCTGCCCACCTGGATGTCCGCCTCGACGCACAGCGTCGGCTACATGGTGTTCTCGCTGATCGGGTTCGTGTCGCTGTACACGATCTTCATCGTCATTGAAATGGTCCTGATGCTCAAGGCCATCAAGCAGGGACCCGATGCGGTCCACGGCGCGCACGTGCCGATGGCGGACCTCCTGCCAGGGTTCGCGGGCATGGCGGCGATGCAGTCGCGCAAGGAGATCTGAGTCATGGAAACGTATCTCGCATTGAAGGTGGTCTGGTGGCTGCTCGTCGGCGTGGTGTTGATCGGCGTGGGCGTCATGGTGGGCATGGACATGGGCGTGGGCACCCTGCTGCGCTACATCGGCCGCACCGATATCGAACGCCGGGTGGCGCTCAATATCGTCGGGCCGCATTGGGAAGGCAACCAGGTGTGGTTCATCCTTGGCGGCGGCGCGCTGTTCGCCGCGTTTCCGCTGATCTACGGCACGGCCTTTTCAGGCTTCTACATCGTCATGCTGCTGCTCCTGTGGAGCATGATCGTACGCCCGCTCGCCTTTGAATACCGCAGCAAGCTGCCGGGCGCCGGCTGGCGCAACGGCTGGGACTGGATGCTGCTGGTGAGCGGTTTCGTGCCGATGCTGGTGTTCGGCGCGGCGGTAGGCAATGTCCTCGAGGGCGTGCCGTTTCACCTGTCGTGGAACATGACGTCGACTTACTCGGGCAGCTTCCTCGCGCTGTTCAATCCGTTCGCGATCCTGTGCGGGCTGCTGTCGGTCGCGCTGTCCTGCTACATGGGCGCGGCCACCATCAGCAACGGCGCCACCGGCGTGGTCGCCGAGCGCGCCCGCGTGGCGGGGCGGTTCTCGGGCCGCCTGTCCTTCGTGCTGTTCGCGATCGGCGGCGTGTGGGTGCGTCATCTCGATGGCTATGCGCTGCAGGGCGGACCCGCCGCGGGCGCCGTGCAGACGCCGCTGCAGCAGACGGTCGCGCGGCAGGCGGGTGCCTGGACGCACAACTTCGCCGCCCACCCGGCGCTGTGGCTGTTGCCGGCGCTGGCGCTGGGCGCGTTGCTCGCCGGCAGCATCGCGCTGGGCCGCAAGCGCGGCTATCTCGCCTGGTGGCTGGGACTGGTGGCCTGGGCCGGCGTGATCGGCTCGGTCGGGGCGACGATGTTCCCCTTCATGATGCCGTCGAGCGCCGAACCGTCGCACAGCCTGACGGTCTGGAACGCCAGTTCGAGCGAACTGACGCTGAGCTGGATGCTCGGCTTCACGGCGGTCTTCATCCCGCTGATCGTCTGGTACACGAGCTGGTGCTTCTACGTGATGCGCGGCAAGGTCTCCGCCGAGAAGGTGGCCGCCGATGAACACGCGTACTGAATGCACCCACTGACCGGAAACACACCATGAAAACCTTCGTGCAATTCGTGCTGCTGATGGGCATCGGCGTCATCGCCATCCTGCTGGCCATCATTCTGGGAGACCGGGGTGCCTGGTATCTCGCGTGGATCCTCGGCACCGTCGTGATCGTGCTGGTGGCCGCGGCCGCCGGCTTCATGCTGGACACGCAGGACGACGCGCTCCTCGCCGCCGAAGACCATGCCGCCCACTGACTGGCTCAAGCGCCGCGCGACGACCGTGCGCGGCCTGATCGGACGCTCGATGGCGGCCTCGGCGCTGTCGGCGGTCCTGCTCTGCGCGCAGGCCTGGCTGCTGGCGCAGGGCCTGTACGCGGCGTCGTTTCTGCAACGGCCGTGGCAGGAGCTGCTGCCGTCGGCGGGCGTGTTCGCGGGCCTCGCGTTTGTGCGCGTCGGGCTGGGCTGGCTGAGCCGGCACTACGGGTTTCGCGCCGGCCGCCGGCAGGTGGCGGAGATCCGCGCGGATCTGCTCGCGCATGTGCAGGCGCTCGGGCCGGCGTGGCTCGCGCGCGAGTCGAGCGGCGTGTGGGTGACGCGGCTGGTCGACGGCGTCGACGCGCTGGAAGGGTATTACGCCCGGTATCTGCCGCAGAAGGCCGCGGCATCGTTGCTGCCGCTGGTGGTGCTCGCGGCAGTGTTTCCGGCGGACTGGGTGGCGGGCACATTGCTGCTGCTTACGGCGCCGCTCGTGCCGATCTTCATGATCCTGCTGGGCAACGCCGCGGAGCGCGCCAGCCAGCGCCGCTGGACGGTGCTGACCCGGCTCGGCGCGCAGTTCAACGACCTGCTGCAGGGATTGGTT
>JBPBQT010000427.1:0-5012 GCA_050955065.1 Janthinobacterium lividum
TCGCGCACCCGTTCGGGCGCGTGATTCGGCAGCAGATCGAGATGGATCACGGCGGTGCCGTCGCGGGCGATGCGCTCGCGGATCGCCGCGGAAAACGCATAGATCAATCCGCCTTCGAGGCCGGTCGCGCTGACCATGCATTCGCCTTGCCGGAACGAGGCCTCGTCCACCGCCAGCGCGACGGTCTTCAACGGCTGCCCCGCGAAGCGCGTCGCGAAGAACGGCGTCCAGTCCGCCTCGAAGCCGCCGTTCGCGGGACGGAAATCGATGATCGGCAATCCGGCTTCCCGCAGCGCCGGCACCCAGCCCGCATCGCTGCCCAGTTGCGGCCAGCTCGCGCCGCCCAGCGCCAGCACCAGCGCGTCGACGGCATGCGTGCGCTCGCCGTCGGGCGTCGCGAAGCGCAGCGTGCGCATGACGGGCGAGGGTGCTGGACGCGCATCGTCCGCGAGCGACGGCAGCCACCGGTGCCGCATATGCAGCGTCACCCCCTGGCCGCGCAGGCGATGCAGCCACGCGCGCAGCAGCGGCGCCGCCTTCATGTCCGCCGGAAAGACGCGACCGGAACTGCCGACGAAGGTCGCGATCCCCAGTCCATGGACCCATTCCCGCAACGCCGCGGGCGGGAAGGCATCGAGCAGCGGCGCGATCCGCTCGCGACGCGCGCCGTAGCGCGCCGCGAAATCCGGCGACGCTTCCGAATGCGTGAGGTTCATGCCGCCCTTGCCGGCCATCAGGAACTTGCGTCCCACCGACGGCATCGCATCGAACACGCTGACCCGCACGCCGTCGCGCGCCAGCCGTTCCGCGGCCATCAGCCCGGCGGGTCCGGCGCCGATCACCGCCACATGCGGCGGGGCGGTCTGCGGCAGGGCGGTATCCGGCCGCGTCGCATCCGGCCGCGTCGCATCCGGCCGCGTCGCATCCGGCGCATGCGTCGCGCAGGGCGACGGCGCCTGCACGAAAGAGGAAGCGCGGGGCGTGGCGGGGGACGGTGAAAGGGGCACGGAAAGGATTCGGTTGACGAGCGGCATGCGCATTCTTGCACCGGCCGCGGCGTGCCGCAATCGCTATTGCCGCGTAATAACCATAAACCCGTCAGGGATTAGGGAAAAGGCCGGACCGAGGCAAAGCGTCTATGATCAAATGAAGTCGTTTCCATCCCCCTTAAAAAAGAGAGGTTTTCATGGCTTATACCCTGCCGCCGCTGTCCTATGCCTATGACGCACTCGAACCGCACATCGATGCGCAGACGATGGAAGTGCATTACACCAAGCATCACCAGACCTATGTGAACGGCCTGAACGCCGCGGTCGAAGGCACCGACCTCGGCCAGCAGCCGGTCGAGGAGCTGGTCCGCAAGCTGGAGACGCTGCCCGAGAAAGTGCGCCCGGCCGTGCGCAATCATGGCGGCGGACATGCGAACCACTCGCTGTTCTGGCAGATCATGTCGAAGGAAGGCGGCGGTTCGCCCAAGGGCTCGATCGCGCAGGCGATCGACAACGAACTGGGCGGTTTCGAGGCCTTCAAGGACCATTTCACGCGCGCTGCCCTGACCCGTTTCGGCAGCGGCTGGGCCTGGCTGAGCGTCACGCCCGAGAAGAAGCTGGTGGTGGAAAGCAGCGCGAACCAGGATTCGCCGCTGTCGCACGGCAACACGCCGGTCCTGGGCCTCGACGTCTGGGAGCATGCGTACTATCTGAAGTATCAGAGCCGTCGCCCGGAATACATCGCCGCGTTCTTCAACGTCATCAACTGGGATGAGGTCGAGCGCCGCTATCAGGCCGCGATCGCCTGATTTCTTCAGGCCCGTGCCGCTTCCGGTCCGATTCCTACGCCGTCGAAGCGGCCTGTTCCGCGGGCCAGACGTCGATACCATCCGGGTCGATCGTCACCGGGTACGCGTCCCCCGCTGCCCGGTCCCCTCCCGCCGTTCCTGCGCCAGGCGCACGCTGCTCGCGTAACAACAGACGCGCCCCGCCCAGACGAATCACGAGGTGCGGGCGTCCGTCGCGCAGTTCCCTGCCTTCGATTCTCGCTTTCAGACCGTGGCCTTCGGCCGGGCGGACGCATGCCGGGTCCACGCGCCACATCCAGCGGCTCTGCGGCACGAGGCGGCGACGCGTCGCTTCCCCGACGTCCAGCCGTATTCCCGCGCCGATATCGAGCCGCCCGGCCGCATCCGCTTCGCCGACGCCGACCGCCGACAGTCCCAGCAACTGTGCGACCTCCAGGCTGGCGGGGCGCGCGAAGACCTCATTCGTCGGACCCGCCTGCAGGACCCTGCCGCGATCGATCACCAGCAATTCGTCGGCGAGCAGCGCCGCCTCGTCCGGGTCGTGCGTGACCAGGATGGTCGTCGCCGACATGCCGTTCTGCAGTTCCCGCAGGCTCTCGCGCAGCTGGCGCCGCCGCGGTGTGTCGAGCGCCGCGAAGGGTTCGTCGAGCAGGATCAACCGGGCCGGGCGCGCCAGCGCGCGGACGATCGCGACACGTTGGCGCTGCCCCAGCGACAGCGACGCCGGCAGACGGTCCTCGAGGCCGGACAGACCGAGATGCGCGCCCCATGACCGGGCGTCGGCGGGTCGCGCGTCGCGGGCGAACGACCATTGCTCGCGCACCGTCAGGTGCGGGAACAGGCCGTAGTCCTGCGGGACATAGGCGATATGCCGGGTCTCGGGGTCCCGCTGCGCGCAGGGTTCGCCATCCAGCGTGAAACGGGCGGTGTCGGCCGTTTCCAGCCCGGCGAGCAAGCGCAGCAGCATCGATTTCCCCGACCCCGACGCGCCGAGAATCGCCAGGCGCCGTGCGCGTGGCGCCCAGGCGATATCGAGCATGAAGCCGCCCAGTTGCTTGCTGAAAGCGAACTGCACCAGCGCATGACGGGGGAGGGGGGACACTAGTGATGGCGTCGATGGCGTCGATGGCGCAACGGCTGGCGCACAAGGGCCGGGGATGTCCAGCGCTGCCGCGCCATCCGGCTCATGTATCGCGTTGCGTAGGGAAAAGCGCGCCGACCATGCCGCCAGCAGCGCGATGGCCAACGCCACGGCGAGCGTCGGCAGCACGATCGGCATCATGACCGGCAGGCCCTGACTGCCGAACGCGACGTAGGTGTAGACGGGCAGCGAATACGGATGATAGGCCACCATCACCGTCGCGCCGAACTCGCCGAATGCGCGCAACCACGACAGCAGCAATCCGGCACGGATCGCCGGCCAGGCCAGGGGCAGCGCGACGCGGAAGAAACGGGCATGGGCGCGGTGTCCGAGCGTGGCCGCCACGTCCTCCAGCAGCGGATCGACGTTCGCGAACGCCGAACGCGCGGCGACGATCAGGAACGGCGCGGCGACGAACACGCCGGCCAGCAGGATGCCGGCGAAGGAGTCGGTGAGCGCGCCGTTCGTCAGGCGCCCGGCGATGCTATAGGGACCGAGCAGGAACAGCAGCAGGATGCCGCTCGTCAGCGGCGGCAGCGCCAGCGGCAATTGGACCAGGAAGCCCACGGCCGCTGCCGTGCGCGACGGCCGGCGCGACAGCCAGTACCCCAGCGGTATGCCGCCCAGCCCGATGAGCAGCGTGGCGAGCGTCGCGCTTGCGACGGACACGCCGGTGGCATTGCCGAGCGTGCGCCAGTCCACCGCGCGCCAGTCCGACGCCGCGATGCGCGGCAAACTGGCCAGCAGCGGCGCGCAAAGATAGAGCGTGAGCAGCCCGCCCAGCCAGGCGAGCGGGGCGGCCGGACGGCGCCGCATCTAGCGGCTGGCGTCGAAGCGGGCGCGCAGGCTGGCCGGCACGGCGGCGGCGTCGCCCGACAGCCTGGGCGCGACGATGTCGATGCCGTGTTCCTTGAGCAGTGCCTGACCCTGTGCGCTCAGCAGGAAGTCCGCGAAGCGCTCGGCACCGGCGGCGTCCGGGGCTTGCTGGAGCACCGTCAGCGTGTACTGCGCCTTCTCCTTCAATGCCTCGGGCAGCGCGATCGCCGGAATCTTCAGGTCCGAGGTCTCCGTCGAGTAGAAGAAGCCCGCGTCGAGCTGGCCGGATTGCAGGCGTCCCACCAGTGCTTCCTCGGGCAGCACCTGCTGCGGATTTTCCGCCGACCCCAGGATGCGTTCGAGCAGATCCGGCTGCTGGTAGACGACAGCCGCATGTTCGAGCAGGCTTACCGTGAAATGGCCTTTCGGATCGAGCTTGGGATCGGTGCGGCCGATGCGGATGCCCGGCGCCTGTAGCGCGATGTCCCAGCGCCGCGTTTTCAGATCGTTCGCGTAGCGGCTCGCCGGGTTGTAGCCGATGACGAGCGGCGACTCGCCAAAGGATGCATACCACCGCACCCAGTCACCATTGCCGCTACCGCGCAACGTGTCGTTGACCTTCGGGCTGGCGCTGATGAAAACGTCGCCGCGGCGCAGGCCGCCCTTGATCTCGTTGGCGATCTTGTTCGATCCCGCGCCATAGCCCTGGAAGGTCAGCCCGGTCGCCTTTTCGAATGCCGGGCCGATGCTGCGTTCCATCACATTGACCAGGGAGCCCGCATAGAGAACCCGGACCACCTCGTCCTGCGCCATCGCGGGTTGCATCACGCCGACACCGACGCATGCCACGAGGGCGGCAACACCGGAAAGGCACCAACTGCGTCGAGACGGTCTGACCACGTCGAGCTCCTGAAATCGTTATGTCGGGTTTTCGTTATGTCGCGTCATATATAACGCACTCGAAGTGTAGCGGGATTTGTTGTGGGCAGCCGAACTCCACTGCGCTGCAAAGCATGCCGGGCCGGAACCGCACCCGCCGGCTGACCACGCTTTCAGCGGACCTGTCGATTTCGGCGCCGGATGGCGCGCGGTCCCTGGAACCAGAAATTCCGTCGATTTTCCCGATTTCAGGATTTTCTCGAAAAGGGCTTGCACAGATCCCGGAACGGACCTATTATTCGCCTCCCCGCTGCAGAAACAGACCAGCGAGTGCCGCGAAAGCGGCGCGGCGCGGGCGGTGAAAGCGAGGCGGGACGG
>JBPBQT010000428.1:0-4020 GCA_050955065.1 Janthinobacterium lividum
GGCAGGCGACCTGCCGGTCCTCGCCGCGGCGACCGGCGACCCGTCGCTGAAGATCGTGGCCGCGCGGGCCGGGTCCGGTTCGGCGCTGGGCATTCTCGTTCAGGAGAAGTCCCGCATCCGGCATGTCGCGGATCTGAAAGGCCATACGGTCTTCGTGTCGTCGGCGCGCGGCAGCATTTCGCAATTCCAGATCTATGGTGCGTTGGCGGAAGCGGGGCTGTCGGTCAGCGACGTGTCGATTCGTTTCGTGCTGCCCACGGACGCGTTCTCCGGTTTCACTTCAGGCGCGATCGAGGTCTGGGCAACGTTCGATCCGTATTTCGGCATTGCGGCGCAGCAGGGCGCCCGCGTGCTGCGCGACGGCGTGGGCATCAACAGCGGGTTGGGGTTCTTCACCGCGTCGGGCGCCGCGCTGGCCGACCCCGCGAAGCGCGCCGCGCTGGCCGACGTTCTCAGGCGCCTGCAGCGTGCGGGCGATTGGGCGGTCGCGCATCCGGAAGCGTATGCGCAGGTATATTCGACGACGACCCGCGTGCCGCTGGCAGCGGCCATGCAGATCACGAAACGTGCGGCGCTGAAGCAGCGCTTCGTTACTGGCGCGGATATTGACGTGCTGCAGAGGGTTGCCGATTTCTCGTATCGAAACGCGATTCTGCCGCGAGCCATCGACGTTCGGGCGATTTCCGATCCAGGATTGGCGAGCGCGTGACGGGCTCCACGCACCATGGAGCATGACGCGCCGTCGGGCCGATGCGCAGCGTCTTCCGATGGCCGGAGAAAACGTCTTGCCGCCAGGCGGCACCCCTGCACCTTGTGTCCAGGTAAGCGGCGTTCCGGGATGGCGTCCTACCTTCCGCACCGCGGTTCGAACTGCCGGCCGACGAAATCGATATGCGCGAACATCGCCTGCTGCGCGGCGTCGCCATCCCCAACGCGAATTGCCTCATAGGTCGCTTCGTGCTGCGTCATCCGCATCATCGACTGCCAGCCGGTGTTGGGGTTGTCGGCGGTCGCGTCGTAGGTATTACGGGATATATGCTCACGCAGCAGCGTGATCACACTCGTATAAAACTGGTCGAGCATCCGGTTGTGCGTCGCGGCTGTCAACGTCAGGTGGAATTCGGCGTCCAGACGGGCTTCTGCGTCGACGTCTTGTTCGGCCACCGCCGCGTGCATGCGGGAAACGATCGATCCCATCGTCTCGAGTGCCGCGGGCGTCGAGCGCTGCGCGGCGAAACGCGCGGCCGCGCATTCGAACACCAGACGGAATTCCAGGGTTTCGGCGCGTAGCGGGGGATTCTCCACGATCAGTTGCAGCCACGGCGCGCTCAACCGGGCGGGCTGGCGTTGTACCACGTACAGGCCGCTGCCCGGGCGCGTTTCCAGCAAGCCCTTGCTGACCAGCCGCTGGATTGCTTCGCGCACGGTCGAGCGCGCGACCTGCAACGTCTCCGCCAGCGAACGCTCGGACGGCAGACGTGTGTTGTCGCCCCAGCTCCCCTCCAGAACTTTTTCCTCCAGGCGACGCACCGTTCGCGTCAAAACGCTCTGCATCTTCCCGTGATTCGTCATCCCTCCGTCCTTTTTGAAGTGGTCGGACCAATTTGCGACGCGCAGACCGTCGCACTAATATCGCTTCAGACCCGTGGCGGCGTCTTGAAAAAGACCCGCCACCGACAATAAGAATTCCCTGCCGATGCCTAGGAGAAGCCTCATGGATTCGCCCGCCAAAGTCATTCAACTGCATGCCCACGACAACGTCGTCATCGCGCGCGGCCCCATTGCCGCCGGCGCCATCGTCGACGAACTCGACGGCCTGCTGGTTCTCGACGACATCCCCGCCGCTCACAAGATCGCGATCCGGCATGTCGAGCCCGGCGCGCCGCTGCGCCGCTACGGACAGATCATCGGTTTCGCGACGCAGGCGATTCTGCCTGGCGCGCACGTGCATACGCAGAACGTATCGATGGGCACGTTCGACCGTGACTACGCGTTCGGCGAAGACCGCAAGACGCTGGCGCCGGCCGCCACGGAACTGACGTTCGAAGGGTTTCGGCGTGCGGACGGTCGTGTGGCGACACGCAACTATATCGCGGTCGTGAGCACGGTCAACTGCTCGGCGACGGTGACGAAGATGGTAGCGAACCATTTTTCCATACCGGGCGCACTCGACAAATACCCTAATGTGGATGGGGTCGTGCCGATCACGCACAGCTTCGGTTGCTGCATCGACCACAACGGCGAGGGAATCCAGCAACTGCGTCGCACCGTGGGCGGCTATGTCAAGCATGCGAACTTCGCGGGCGTCGTGATCGTCGGGCTGGGTTGCGAGGCGGACCAGATGGGCGCGATGTTCATCGCCGAGGGCGTGGCGCCGGGGCCGATGCTGGTGCCGCTGGTCATGCAGGAAGAGGGCGGCACGCAGAAAACCGTCGCGGCGGCGATCGCCGCGGTGGAGAAGATGCTGCCCGTGGCGGATCTCGCGCGGCGCGAGACGCTGCCGATTGCCCATCTCAGCATCGCCTTGCAATGCGGCGGCTCGGACGGCTATTCCGGGATCACCGCGAACCCGGCGCTGGGCGCCGCGGTGGACTTGCTGGTGCGGCATGGCGGTACCGCCATCCTGTCGGAAACGCCGGAAATCTATGGCGCGGAACACCTCCTCACACGGCGTGCGATCCGCCCGGAAGTCGGCCAGAAGATCGTCGAGCGCATTCATTGGTGGGAGAACTACGCCGAGCGCGAGAAAGGCAGCATCGACAACAATCCGACCCCCGGCAACAAGGCCGGCGGGCTCACCACCATCCTGGAAAAATCGCTGGGCGCGGTCGCGAAAAGCGGTTCGTCGCCGCTGATGGGCGTCTATCGCTACGCGGAGCCGGTGGACACCAAGGGGCTGGTCTTCATGGATGCGCCCGGCTACGACCCGATGGGCGCCACCGGGCAGATCGCCAGCGGCGCGAATCTGGTGGTGTTCACCACCGGCCGGGGTTCGTGCTTCGGCGCGAAGCCGGCGCCGTCGATCAAGGTGGCGACCAATACGCCGATGTACGACCGCATGGTCGATGACATGGATATCAACTGCGGCGAGATCATGGACGGCACGGCGAGCGTCGCGCAAAAGGGCGAGGAGATCTTCCGGATGATCATCGACGTCGCGTCGGGCAAGGCGAGCAAGAGCGAGGCGCTGGGCGTGGGGAACGAGGAATTCGTGCCCTGGATGATCGGCGCGCAGATGTAGGAGGGCGGCAACCAACGCAGGATCCCACTTCGCCAGCGCCCGCCGGGCGCTGTGCCGGAATAATAAAAAAGTATGGAGATGATGACATGGCGCCGTGGATTCAGAACTATCTTCCGCTAGGTGGCGTCGGCCTTTCCGCGCTGGCGGCGGCCTCCCCGATCATGCTGTTTTTCGTCTGTCTCGCGCTGCTGCGGCTCAAGGGCTATGTGGCCGCGGGCCTGACCCTGCTCGCGGCGGTGATCGTCGCGGTGGTCGTGTTTCACATGCCGCTCGGCATCGCGACGGCGTCGGCCTTTCTGGGCGCGATCTACGGTTTATGGCCGATCGCCTGGATCATCGTGGCGACGGTGTTCGTCTACCAGATCACGGTGCGCTCGGGGCAGTTTGACATCGTCCGCAGCTCGATCGCCAGCCTGACCGACGACCGGCGCATGCAGATGCTGTTGATCGGTTTCTCGTTCGGCGCGTTCCTGGAGGGAGCGGCGGGATTCGGCGCACCGGTGGCGATCACCGCGGCCATGCTCGTGGGGCTCGGCTTCAATCCCCTGTACGCCGCGGGTCTGTGCCTGATCGCCGACACCGCGCCGGTCGCCTTCGGCGGCCTGGGCATTCCGCTGACCGTGGCGGGCCAGGTGTCGGGCCTGTCGGCGTTCAAGATCGGCGCGATGGCGGGGCGCCAGTTGCCGCTGATGTCGCTGTTCCTGCCGTTCTGGTTGATCTTCATCATGGACGGCGTCAAGGGCGTGCGGCAGACCTGGCCGGCCGCGCTGGTGGCGGGC
>JBPBQT010000429.1:0-3874 GCA_050955065.1 Janthinobacterium lividum
CGGTCTTCAGGTAGTGATCGACCAGATTGAAGAAGCGGTCGTAGAAAGGACCAGCGGGAATCGTCTGGCTCGACACCTTCACCATCGAGTCGTTGTTCGAGCGGATCGGCAACGACACCGATCCCAGCACGCTCAACCCGACGCTCGCCGACGTGTCGCTCTTCTTCAATGCGTAGTTGTCCTGTATCGCGTTCACGTACACCGTGCTGGTATTGCCCGACGCTTCGCCGGGGGTGCAGACGATGTGGAACGCGACCGAGACGTGCATGTCGCTGCTCGGCTGGAATTCCTTGTTCGCATCGACCGCGTCGGGCATCGTCAGTTTCGTGGTGTATCCCTGGCTGAGCATCGCGCGGCGCGCGGCTTCGCACGCGTCGACTTCGCCGACGTTGAAATGCCGTGCGTACGCGCTGACGTCCGCGGTGGACAGCTCGGGCCGGAACGGTGCGTTCGGCGTGGTGCTTCCGCATCCCTGGAGGACGGCGAGCAGGACGGCCAGGGCGCAAACGGCGGCGTGACGGGGGCGTTTCGGAAAATCGGACATGGCGGGGCAGGCTGGTCGCCGCGAAAAGCGCAGCGCGGGCTTGGAGTCGGTGCTCCCTCACGCGTATAGCGTATGCGAGAGCGGCTGGCAACGTTCGGGAATGGCGAAATCTGGAAGCAGTAGGACGAATTGCGGCGAGGCGTGATCGCCCTGTCTTGACAGCTCGGTGGGGGATGAAAATTCCTGCACGTCAGGTTGGCAGAAGTAACGCCATTATAGTGGACGGTCCTGCTGGCGGTGTTCACGTACTGCACGTTTTGGTTTCCATCTGTTTCACCCCGATGCAATCCGGTATTCGATCGGCATGTGCGTGCTTGAACAGCCCGGTCGTATCGCTACAGACATGTCTTTCTTAGTACCCCATTATTTTCACGCATCCGGCAATGAAAACGATAAAGCAGCCTGAACGGTTTTTGGTCGGAGTAGGCAGCGTGCTTGCCGGCGCTGGATTGCTTTTCGGATGCCATGGATCGAGCGGCTCGGCGATGCCCGTTCCTGCGCACGAGGCGGCGTCGCGCATCGTGACCGTGCAGCGCACGCGCTACGCTTCGGTATTGGATTGCCAACAAAACTGGAACGCGGACGATTGCCGTTCAATGCGCGGGATGTATCGCGGTTAACGGTACGCAATTGTGCGTTGCAGGCAGAATCCGGCGCGTTCGACCGTACGCCTCGAGCCGAATCGGAGAAGGAAAATCACGTGATTTCCCGGGGCGGGTTTCTCTGTCCGGCGCAACGGTACGCTCCCGTTAAAGGAGGAGGCTGAGCCGTGTCGGATCGTATATAGACATATCACGTCGGCGGCGACATGCCCGTGGTGAAAAATCCTGTGGTCCGGCCTCGTGCGGCGCGGGGTGACGACTCGGCACAAAACGTGGAAAACCGGCGCATGTCAGCTGGTTTTCTCCCGCTGCTCGATATTGAGCACGTCGGCGAAGTCCCCGATGTCGCGGCGCAACGTCTCGACGGTGAAGGGCAATACGCCGGGTTTCTGGGACAGCGGCGTGGGCGGATGGTCGAGCACCTCGATCAGTCGGGCGATGGCGGCGTCGATCTCGCGGACGGTGCCGGTGGAGCCGCCATGCGACATCGCCTGCGCGAGGCCGTCGAACGCGCGGTGCAGCGCGTGTTCGAGCTGGTCGATCACGTCCACCAGCTCCGGCCAGTGGGCCTCGTCGGGCCAGTCATGGGTGGCGCGCCCGACGAAGATCACGTCGCTGTGCAGGCGCCGCAACGCGCGCAGTTCGACACCGAACGCGATGCCGCGCCCACCCGGCTCGCGGCGCGCCTCCAGCGCCGCGCGTTCCGCGGTGGCGATCGCCGAGCGGACCTGGTCGTGCAGCAGATCGACGCGTTCCTGCCGGAAATGGCCGCGCTCGGTCAGGAACACTTCGAGCAGATCGGCCAGCGGTCCCAGCGCACGCGCGCACTGACGGCGGATCGACCGGTGCGCGTGCGACGGCAGAACGATCAGCGAGACGATCACGCCCACCACGGTGCCCAGCGAGATTTCCATCACGCGGTATACCGCGCCCAGCCAGTACGGATGAAAACCGGCGCCGGCAAGGATCACGATCGCCGCGGTGATCGGCGCGATCCGGTAGGCGGGACGCATGGCGGTGACGAAGGCCAGCGGTATCAGCGCCAGCAGCAGGAGCACGCCGTTCGGGATGTCAAGCGGGTGCAGGACGCCGACCAGCGCACCGACGAGCGCGCCCATCACGGTGCCGATCAGGCGATCGATGCCGGCGTTCACCGTGCCGCCGACGCTGGCCTGGATCACCACCAGCGCGGTCACCACCGACCAGAAACTCTCCGCGAGCCCGAAGTATTCGGCGATCGCGTACGAACCGAACGCACCGATCAGGAGACGGGCGACGAACCGGCCGTGCTGGCGGACCATCTTGATGCTGCTGGCGCAAACGGCGCCCAGTCCGGGTAGCTTCATAGGGATCGCGATGCGGTTCCTCGGTGACGGGTCCGGTCATTGTAGCGTTATCGACGCCCGTGCTTGCGGCCTCAGGTCCCGGCCGCCGTGTGCAGCGCCCGGTCCAGACGGGCCACCGCGGCGCTGTCCGCGGGGAGGCCGACACGCAGGCTCGGCAGGCCGCCAGCGCTTGCCGCCGGATCACCGAACAGGCGCGTCCAGACGCCCTGCGCGGCGAGCCGCGCATGCAGTCCGGCGGCATCGGGATGCGGCGCCCAGGCGAACAGCGCGGTGACGCGCGCCTGCAGTCCGTGCCGCACGAGCAACTGCTGCAGCGCCCGGCTGTCCCGGTCGAGACGCCGTGTCGTCTGCGTCTGCCACGCGCCATCCTGCAGCGCCTCGCGTACCGCGTGGCGTGCCGGGCCGTTCACGCTCCAGGCGCCCAGTTCGAGGCGCAGGGGATCGAGCAACGCGCGCGGGCCGAGCGCGAAACCGGCGCGGATCCCCGCCAATCCGAAGAACTTTCCCACCGAGCGCAGCACGAGAAGGCCCGGCGCGCCGACGGCGGACGCCACGCTCGCGGCGGGCGTGGCGTCGATGAAGGCCTCGTCGACGATCAGCAGGCCGCCGCGCGCCGCCAGTGCGGCACGCCAGCGCAGCAGCGTGGCGACCGGGATCAGGTGGGTCGTCGGATTGTTGGGGTTGACCACCACCAGGTAATCGATGTCGGCGGGCAACGTCGCGGGATCGGCCCCGTCGAGGAAAAAGGGCGCGGGTGCAAAGGGCGCTGGCGCAGGCTCGCCCGGCAGCGCGACGGGCGCGCTGTCCGCGTTGGAGGGCGCGTCGGGGGGAACGCCGGCCGGCACATCGGCCGGCACATCGGCCGGCACATCGAGGCCCGTATCGTCATGGGCCGCATCACAGCCCGCATCACAGCCCGCACCGCGCGCAGCGCGGTAGCGGAAGCGGCGTACCGTGTGGCCGGCCCGTGCGAAGGCCGGCGCGTATTCCCCGTACGTCAGGTCCGCGATGGCGACGCGCCCGGGCGGCAGCAGGAAGGGAAGCGCGCGGATCGCCGCCTGGCTGCCGGCCAGCGGCAGCGCCGATGCCGTTCCGAAATGGTGTCCAGCGAGTTCGGCGAGCCCGTCGTCGTCATCGGGTAGCCGCTGCCAGACATCGGGGGGGGGCATCGTTGCCGGATAGGGCAGCGGATTGATGCCGGTCGAGAGATCGAGCCAGCGCTCGCGTGGCAGCCCGAAACGGCGGATGGCGCCGTGCAGATCGCCGCCATGAGGGACGGCAACCGCCGGGCTGCGGTCGTACGCCGGTGCGCGGGCGGACACCGGCGCCTGGGCGGACACCGGAGCCTGGGCGGGCACCGGCCCATGGCCGGACACCGGGGC
>JBPBQT010000430.1:0-3643 GCA_050955065.1 Janthinobacterium lividum
GCAATCCGGGCAGCAATCCAGGCAGCAATCCAGGCAGCGACACGGTGCCGCGCATCCGGGCGACCGAATCGCGCGATCATCTATGGCTGGCGCAAACGCCGCAGATGTTTCGCCTCGGTCTGCTGCGCAGCGCGCTCGACACCGCCGCGCGCAACGGCAGCGTCGTCACCGACGAGGCCAGCGCGATCGAGGCGTTGGGCCATGCGCCGTTGCTGGTGCGTGGCAATCTCCGCAATTTCAAGGTGACCTACCCGGAGGATTTCGAATTGGCGGAATCGGTTCTGGGCGGGGTCGACAAGGACAGAAAATGAACATCAGAGTCGGACAGGGTTACGACATTCACGCATTGGTCGCCGGACGGCCCCTGATCATCGGCGGCATCGAGATCCCCCACGATCGCGGCCTGCTGGGTCATTCCGACGCCGACGTTCTGCTGCACGCGGTGACCGACGCCCTGCTGGGCGCGGCGGGGCTGGGCGACATCGGCCGCCATTTTCCCGACACCGATCCCGCCTTCAAGGGTGCGAACAGCCGCGTCCTGCTGGCCGAGGCCGCGCGTCGCGTGCGGGCCGCCGGCTGGCGCGTGGGCAACGTCGACAGCACCGTGATCGCGCAGCAACCGAAGCTCGCGCCGCATATCGGCGCGATGTGCGCATCGATCGCCGAGGATCTCGGCATCGCCGTCGACATGGTCAACGTCAAGGCCAAGACCAATGAAAACCTGGGGTCGCTGGGCCGTACCGAAGGTATCGCCGCACAGGCCATCGTCCTGCTGACGCGGGATTGAGCGAGGCCGTGGCCGCGGGTGTCACGCCCCCGGCCAGCCGCCGACCGGGCGGCCGCAACGGGCCAGCTCGCCGCTTTGCAGCGCGTCGAGCACCCGCAGCGTCTCGTCGGGGCTGCGTCCCACCGCCAGATTATTGACCGACACGTGCTGGATGACGTTGTCCGGGTCGACGATGAAGGTCGCGCGCAGCGTCACGCCGCTTTGCGCGTCGCGAATGCCCAGCTGATCCACTAGGTCGCCCTTGGTATCGCCGAACGAATAATGATTCAACTCGGACAGGTCCGGATTCTCGCGGCGCCAGGCGAGTTTCACGAACTCGTTGTCGACGCTGCCGCCCATCACCACCGCGTCGCGGTCCTCGAACGCCTTCACCAGGCGCGCGAAGCCGATGATCTCGCTGGGGCACAGCCAGCTGAAATCGCGCGGATAGAAATACAGGATCTTCCACTGCCCGGGCAAGGATTGCTCGGTCAGTATCTCGAATGCGGATTCCCCATCCTGCTCGGCGTGGTTGAAGCCAGGCCGGGCGGCGGGAACCGAGAAGGTTTCCAGTCTGTCGCCCACGGTTTTCATTGCGGTCCCCTTCGGTCGGCGCGTTTTGGTCGGACAACTCAGGCCAAGGTCTCGGGCAGGACGGTCGTCGTCGCTGCGCTCTGCTTGACCAAAGGAAATGATAGCGTGACTTCCAGACCCGGGCCGGGCGTGCGATTCGCAATGCGCAGCGTGCCCCGGTGGCGGGTCACCAGACGCTGGACGATCGCCATGCCCAGGCCCGTGCCGTCGGCCTTCGTGCGCGCTTCGTCGACCCGGTAGAAGGGCCGCGTCACGAAGGCCAGCTGATCCTCGGGAATGCCGGCGCCTTCGTCGCGCACGATCAGCACCGCGCGCGAGTCCACCGTCTGCAGGCTCACCGACAGGTGCGCCTTCTCGTCGTCCAGGCTGCGTCCGTATTTCCGGGCGTTTTCCACCACGTTGTCGACGATGCGGCGCAGATCGGTCGGTTCCGCCTCCACCACGACCTGCGGCGTCAGCTGCGTTTCCAGCACGGTGTGCTCGTCGTTCTCGAGCCGGCCCACCGCATCGCCCACCAGCAGCGAGAAATCGATCGGTTCCGGTGCCCGCTGGCCCGGGCGCGCGTAGTCCAGAAAACGCCCGATGATCCGGTCCATCTGCTCGATGTCGTCGACCATCGCCTCCTTCGTCATCTCGTCGGCCGGGCTCATCTCCGTTTCCAGGCGCAGGCGCGCGAGCGGCGTGCGCAGATCGTGCGAGATGCCCGCGAGCATCAGCGCGCGGTCCGCGTCGAGCTGCTCGAGATCCCGCACCATCTGATTGAAGCTGCGATTGGTGTCGGCCGCCACGCCCAGACCGCGTTCCGGCAGCGCCTCGGGCGTCTGTCCCGAGCCGACCTTGCGCGCCGCCCAGGCCAGCCGCGCGAATGGCCGGTTTACCAGACTGGTGATGAACGCCGCGCCGAAGAGCGACAGCGCCAGCGCGAAGACCCCCCAGCCCAGCCACTGCAGGCCGGTCACATTGTCGAGCTGATCGCGGTTGAGCGACACCCAGTAGTCGTCGTCATCGATCTTGAAACTGATCCATACCCCGGCGATGCCGTTGACCGACGCGGCGATCGCCGTATCGTCGCCCAGGCGCTTGCGCAGGTCCGACTCGATCAACCGGTTCACCGGCCCGTCCGGCTGCAGCACGAAGCGGTCGCCCGACTCGCGCGGGTACACCCGCACCCCCTCGTTGCTTTCGAGATCCTGCAGCAGGGCCCGGCGCAGGTCGGGGTCGGAATAGAGGAGGGCGGTACGCGTGAGCTTGACGATGGCCACCAGTTGCAGCGCCACGCGCTGCGCCCGGGGCTCGCGCTCGATCACGCGGAAGCTCTGGAACCAGGCGGTCAGGCTCACCGCGATCAGCAGCGCGATCAGCAGGAAGGTACGCCAGAAGAGGCCGCCGAAGGCCAGCGTCAGCAGGCGTCGGTCGAGTCTGTACGGCAGGAGCGTGGGCACTCAGGTCTCGTCGTCGTACTAAAGTGCGTCAGGTCGGGCTGAGGCAAGCCGGGCCGGGCCGGGTCAGGCCGCGCCGTCCGGGATGAACACATATCCCAGGCCCCACACCGTCTGGATGAAACGCGGGCTGCCCGGATCCGGCTCGATCAGCTTTCGCAGGCGCGAAATCTGCACGTCGAGACTGCGGTCGAACACCTCGTATTCGCGTCCGCGCGCCAGTTCCATCAGCTTCTCGCGCGACAGCGGCTGACGCGGATGGCGGGCGAACACCTTCAGCACCGAGAATTCTCCGGTGGTAAGCGGAATCTCGCTCCCGGCCTTCGTCAGCGTGCGCGTCGCCAGATTCAGGGCGAACTCGCCGAACTCGAAGGTCTCCGCCGTTTCCGACGGCGCGCCCGGCAATTCGGTGGGTGCGCGGCGGCGCAACACCGCATGGATGCGCGCGACCAGTTCGCGCGGATTGAAAGGCTTGGGCAGGTAATCGTCCGCACCCATCTCCAATC
This sequence comes from Janthinobacterium lividum, assembly GCA_050955065.1. Taxonomy (GTDB): domain Bacteria; phylum Pseudomonadota; class Gammaproteobacteria; order Burkholderiales; family Burkholderiaceae; genus Robbsia. The sequence goes on from JBPBQT010000430.1 coordinate 3,306, forward strand.
CCACGATGCGGTCCACGTCCTCGCCCTTCGCCGTCAGCATGATGATGGGCGTGCGGTCGTTGCCACCGCGCAGGCGTCGGCAGATCGACAGGCCGTCTTCGCCCGGCAGCATCAGGTCGAGCACCAGCAGGTCGAAGCGCTCCCGCACCCACAGCTTGTTCATCGAAGGCGCGTTCTCGGCCACGTAGACGTTGAAGCCTTGCTCTCCGAGGTAGCGACGCAGCAGATCGCGCAATCGGGGGTCGTCGTCGACGACAAGTATTTTTGATGGGCTTTTGGTTTCCATGTCGTCATCTTAACGCGAATCAACCGGACGGCGATTTCGCTCGGGCGAGCGA